>JAEWEK010000042.1 GCA_023389425.1 Pseudomonadota bacterium
CAGCTCGTCGAGGAAGGGCGTGAAGCTGCCGAAGCGCGCGCCCGGACCGGAGAACGAGCGGCCAAGGCCCTCGACGATGATGAAGACGATGTTCGGCGGCGCCTTGCCGGCGGTTTCATTGAACAGCGGACCAAGCGTATCGGGCGTGCGCTCCGGATGCGCGAACGGCTGCTTCGGATCCTGGCCGAGCCAGCGCGTCTCGGCGCTCATTGCCGTGCCTTGCAGGCGCGCACGCGCGAGATGGCCGATGCCGGCGTCGACAAAGAAAGCGGCCTTGTTGGCGATGGCGTTCGCGCCAGCTTCGCCGTTCACGGCAGCCGGCGATACCTGTGACGGCAAGAGCGCGAAAGCGAGCGCGCTCAGGACAGTGGTCGCCAGCACAACGCGGCCGCCGGGCAGCGAGCGTGCGTCGTCGGCGCGCGAGCGCAGGCCCCACCACAGCACGCCGATCGCGGCGACCAGCGCGGCAACCAGCAGCGGCGCCGCGGTCCAGCCGCCGGCCACCGTGGTCCGCACCTCATCCATCGAATAGCCGAACAGGTCGGCGCCGAGCGGCACGCCGGCCACCCAGTAATATTGGACCAGCCCGGCCTGCACGCACAACAGCAGCGTCCAGCACACCCCCAGCGCGCGCACACGCCAGCGCTGCGAGGGAACCAGCAGCAGCGGGAGTGCCAGCATCATCAGGATGAAACCGTGGCGCACCAGCGCGAGCACATCGTTGATGACGCCGGACAGCGCCAGCGCGCCGAAGGAATTTCCGGTGTCGCGGCCATGCACCAGTTCGGCTGCGCGCAGCACCAGCCATGCGAAACCAAGCGCCGTGAGGCTGTCGAGCACGGTTGCGGCGGCAGTGGCAAGGCGCTTCATTATCACCACCGCCGGTAGACCGAGAACGACAGCCCGCGCTCGTTCGATGAGCCCGAGCGCGACATGCTGGCGCCGGCGCGGCCGCCCCACGCTTTGTTCCAGTACGTGACCCAGGCCAGCCCGGCCCCGCCCGAATGGGTGCGGCCGCCGACCAGCGAGGCCGCGTCGTCGCTGCTGCCACGGTTTGCGGTCAGCTCAAGATAGTTGTCGGCGTCGCCACGATAGTAGTAGCGCGACAGCAACCGTTCGCCAGTGCTGTGCGATCCCGGCGACTCGATCACTTGGTGGCGCAGCGAGATGTAGTAATTGCCGACATACTTGCCGAGGCTCGCGCCGTAGATGTTCACGCGCGATGCGGCGAAGGCCAGCAGGTCGTCGCCGACCGACACTTCCCAGCCGTGGCCGAGCGACTGGTAGACCTCGGCGCGGCCGGAGTTATGCGGGAACAGGCGCGCCGCACCCGATCGCTGGTAGCGCAGGTTCGCATAAGCGCCCTGCCACAGGTCGGTATAGGCGTCGAGCGCCCAGGCGTAATCTTCCTGCCCGAAGCGGTGCGCGCGCAGCGTCTCGAACGCCAGCGAACCGCTCCTGGCGTAGTGGCGCACGCTGAGGGACTGGTCATTCCAGCGCGGGCCGGCGCCGGCGTCGGTCCAGCTGCCGGACAGGCTGGTGGCCCAGGTATAGCCGCTTGCCGCGAATGCCTCCGGGCTGCCCGGGCGCGCATCGACGGGCGGCGCTTCCTTCGCCAGCGGCACGTCGGCGCCGAGGGCGCGGGCGCGATCGAATTCGGCGCGCGATTCGGTTTCCTTGCCGGCCGCATTCAACGCGCGGCCCAGCGCCACGCGGGCGTCGGCATCATCCGGACGCAGCGCGGTCCAGCGTCGGTAGGCTTCGACCGCCTTGGCCGGCTTGTCGCTCCACAGGTACACATTACCGAGCGCGCTCCAGGCATCCACATAATCCGGCGCGGATGCGGTTACGGCATGCAGGTCCGCTTCCGCCTCGGCCCAGCGCTTCAGGCGGCCGTAGACGATCCCGCGCGACAGCAGCACATCCACATTGCCGGGCGAGCGGACGAGCAGCGCGTTGTAGGCGGCGAGCGCCATCTCTGCCTGGCCAGCATTGGCAAGCGCGCGCGCATCGTTGAATTGTTGGTCGAATCCTTGCGCGCTGGCGGGGCGGATTTCGGCTGCGGGGACGGAGATGGATTGAATGTCTACGAACATGGAAGGCAGTGAGAGGGAGGCAATTGCAAGGCCGTACGCGCACCTTGCCCACTCGCCACTTTGCCGAACTCTACAGAGGCAGTCAAGTAAAGACGGCCGGCAAAAAAAACGCGCTGTCCGCGTTAAGTGTTGAAAGTGATTCGTCGTTCCGGCGAAGGCCGGAACCCATGCTGGGTGTGCGTGCTTGCAGCTCTCGCCGCAGCCGCGACCCAATAGGCCCAGTATGGGTCCCGGCGCCGGAACGACGGGCTTAAGTCAACACTTAACGCTGACGGAACCAAAAAAAATGCCGGTGCGGGGGAAGCACCGGCAAAGACCACTCTGTAAAGAGAGAAACTGCAGGGATCAGTTCACATAAAGAGAACACTGACATCCTACGCCATCGACTCTTAAAGGATCATTACGGTCCTGTAAGAATCAGTGCGCTGATTGCCTGCCGCGCTCGAGCGGCGCTTCCAGCTCGTCTTCCGCCGCTTTTGCCTCCCGGTCAAAATACGGAAAGGCCAGCGGCAGCAACAGGAGTGTGAACACCGTGGCCGACACGATGCCGCCCACGATCACCACCGCGAACGGCCGCTGGGTTTCCGATCCGATCCCGTGCGACAGCGCTGCCGGCAGCAGGCCAAGGCCGGCCATCAATGCCGTCATCAGGATCGCGCGCAAGCGTCCCACCGCGCCGTCCACGGCCCCGTGTCCGGCCGATCCACGCTCGTGGCTCGCCTCCACCATCTGCTCGACCATGATGACGCCGTTCTGTACCGCGATGCCGGCCACCGCGATGAAGCCCACCGCCGCCGAGATCGAGAAATGCAGTCCGGCCAGCGCCAGCCCGGCCACGCCGCCGATCAGCGTGAACGGCACGATGGCCAGCACCAGCAATGCCTTGCGCAGCGAACGGAACTGGCCGAACAGCAGGCTGAAAATCAGGAAGGCCGTGACCGGAACGATGAGCTGCAGGCGCTTGACGGCGCGCTGCTGGTTCTCGAACTGGCCGCCCAAGGTGATCTGGTAGCCCGGCGGCAGCGGGACCAGCCGGGCCACCTTGCGCTGGGCCTCGGCCACGAAGCTGCCCTGGTCGCGGCCGACGAGGTTGGCCTTCACCGAGGCGTTGCGCAGGCCGCCTTCGCGGCTGATGCGCGACGCGCCCTGCTTCACTTCGATCGTCGCGATGTCCGACAGCGGCACCGTGCCCGCCGATCCCGGCAGGCTGACCTGCAGCGCGCCGATGCCGGCCAGCGAATCGCGCTCCTTCTCGCCGAGGCGGATGGTGACGTCGAAGCGGCGGTCGCCTTCGTAGAACTGGTTGGCCGCGATGCCGCCCAGCGCGGCCTGGATCGCGGCATTGACGTCGCCGACGTTCACGCCGAGGCGTGCGATGCGTTCGCGGTCGACCCGGATATCCAGTTCGCTCTGGCCGCCGATGTGCACCGCCTCGACGTCGGCCGCGCCGGGAATCGAGGCCAGCACCGCCGCCACCTGTTCGCTCTTCTGCTGCAGCACGCCGAGGTCCGGCCCGAACAGCTTGACTGCGATCTCGCCCTTCACGCCCGACAGCGCCTCCTCGACGTTATCCTCGATCACCTGCGAGAAGTTGGTCGGTATGCCGGGGATGGCATGGATGCGCGCCGAGATGTCCGCCACCAGCGCGTCCTTGCTGGCGAAGCGCCATGTGCCGCGCGGCGCCAGGTCGGCCAGGATCTCCATATTGTTCGGGCCCTTGGGGTCGGTGCCGTCGTCGGGCCGCCCGGTTCCGGAGACCACGTTGCCGACTTCCGGATAACTTTTCAGGATGGCGCGCACCTGGTGCTCGATCTGGCGCGTCTTGTCCAGCGCGCTGGACGCGGGCAACTCGATCGTCAGCCACAGGTTGCCCTCGTCGAGCTTGGGCAGGAATTCGCTGCCCAGCATCGGCGCGCACGCCAGCGTCAGCGCCAGCAGCCCGGCCGAGGCGCCGAACACCAGGCGCGGACGCTGCTGGGCGCGCAGCAGCAGGCGGCGGTAGGCGGCCTGCACGCGCGGCAGCCAGGTGTTGGGCCGCTCGCGCAGCGGGCTGCGGCGGTTGGCCCAGGCCAGCAGGGTCGGCACCAGCGTCATCGTCAGCAGGATCGCACCCACCATCGCGAAGGTCAGCGTGAACGCGACCGGCGCGAAGATCTTGCCCTCGACGCGCTGGAAGGTGTAGATCGGGATGAAGGCGACCACGATGATCGCTTTCGCGAACAGGATCGGCTTGCCCAGGCCGACCAGGGTCTGGCGCAGCGCCTGGTCGCCGCGCCGCGCGCTGTCGGCCCTGGCGGACACCGCCTGCAGGTGCAGCCGGACCAGCAGCGCCTCGACCAGCACCACCGCGCTGTCGATGATGATCCCGAAGTCCACCGCGCCCAGCGAAATCAGGTTGGCGGGAATGCCGCGCAGGTCCAGCGCGATGAAGGCGAACAGCAGCGACATCGGGATCACCGCCGCCACGATCAGCGCCGCGCGCCAGTTGCCGAGGAAGACGACGAGGATGGCGATCACCAGGATCGCGCCCACCAGCAGGTTCTCGGCCACCGTACGCACGGTATGGCCGATCAGTTCGCTGCGGTCGTAGATGGCCTTGATCTTCACGCCCGGCGGCAGCTTGGCTTTGATCTTGTCGACCGCCTGCTTGACCTCGGCCACCACCTGCCCGGCATTGGCGCCCTTGGCCATCTGGACGATGCCTTCCACCACGCTGTCCCTGCCGTTGAAGGCGACCACGCCCGAGCGCGGGCTGTGGCCGACGGCGACCTGCGCCACGTCCGACACCAGCACGGTGCGGCCGTTGTTGGCGCTGACGATCACCCGGCCGATGTCCTCGATGTGCTCGAAGATGCCGATGCCGCGCACTACCAGCGCCTCGTCGCCGCGGCGTACCAGGCCGCCGCCGGCGTTGGCGCTGTTGGCCGCCAGCGCCTGCTGCACCTGGGCCAGCGTCACACCGAAGCGATTGAGCGCGAGCGGATCGACCTGCACCTGGTATTCCTTGACCGTGCCGCCGAAGCTGACCACGTCGGCCACGCCCGGCACGATGCGCAGGCCGGGGCGGATCACCCAGTCCTGCAATGCGCGCACCTCGTTCTCGTCCATGCCGGGCGGGCTGTCGAGCACGTAGCGATAAACTTCGCCGACCGCGGTCGAGAGCGGCGCCAGCGACGGCTGCACGCCGGTAGGCAGGGTCACGTTCTGCAGTTGCTCCAGCACGCGCTGGCGCGCGAAGTAGTCATCGGTGCCGTCGGCGAAAGTCAGGGTCACCACCGACAGGCCGCCGATGCTCACCGAGCGCATCTGGGTCTGGCGCGGCACGCCCGAGAGCTCGCGTTCGATCGGCAGCGTGGCGATGCGCTCGACCTCTTCCGGCGCCTGCCCCGGCAACTGGGTGATCACCTGCACCTGCACGTCCTGCACGTCGGGGAAGGCTTCGATCGGCAACTGCCCGAGCGAATGCCAGCCGGCCGCGGCCAGGCAGCCGGTCAGGAACAGGACGAAGACGCGCTGGGCGAGGACAAAGTCGACCAGTTTACCGAGCATGGCTTGCCGCCTCCGCGTTGAGCAGCAGCGCGCCCTCGACCACCACCTGCTCGCCGCCGAGCAGGCCGTCGGACACGTAGCTGCGCTCGGCGCCGCCGACCTTCACATTGACGCGCCGCTTCTGGAAGATGCCGGGGCCGGTCTCGATGAACACGTAGCTGTAGGCGCCCTCCGTGAACAGCGCCGTATTCGGCAGCTGGAAAGCCTTGGCCGAGGTATCGTCGCTGACGAAGGAAACGCGCGCGAACATGTCAGGCTTCAGGCGGCCGTCCGCGTTGTCGAGCGCGCAGCGCACCTGCACGCGCCGCGTGGCCGGGTCCACGGCGACCGCGATGCGGTTGATCGTCGCCTTGAACTGCCGGCCGGGCCAGGCGTCGGTTTCCAGCAGCACGCCCTGGCCGCGATGCAGCGCGACGGCCAGTTTCTCGGGCACGTCGGCGATCGCCCACACCTGGCGCAGGTCGCTGACCACCATCAGCGGCGCCGGCTGGTCGGGGCGCACTTCCTGGCCCGGATTGACCTGCTTGTCGGCGACGATGCCGGCGATCGGCGCGCGCACGGCGTAACGGCCGTCGCCCGCGCCTTCGGCGTTCAGGTTGCGCACGTGCTGGCGCGCGCGGCGCGTCTCGGCGTCGGCCTGGCGGAAATCAGCCTCGGCGTTCTCGAGGTCGCGGCGGGCCAGCACGTCGGCCCCGTACAGCTGCCGTGCGCGGTCGAGCGCGAGGCGCTTGCGTTCCTCGTCCGCCAGCGCCTTGCGCATATCGGCCTGCGCGGTGGCGAGGTCGGGCGAATCGAGTTCCGCCAGCACCTGCCCGGCGCGCACGCTGTCGCCCACCTCGACCCTGGCCGCCACCACCCGGCCCAGCACCGGCGAGGCGATGCGGCTGGTGCGGGTTTCGTCGTAGGCGATGCGCGCCGCCACCGGATCGGCCAGCGGCATCGGCTGCGAGCTCACCGCCGCGATCTTGAGGAAGGCGCGCTGGCTGTCGCTCAGGCTGATGTTGGCGTCGGCGCCGCCGACCTTGGGCGTCGCCGCCGGCACGGCAGCCGGGGCCGCGGCCGGCATCAGCCAGTGGACTGCGGCGGCGGCGGCGGCCAGCGCCACGGCGCCTGCCCCGAAACGGAATCGATTGCTCATTCTTTGCTCTCTTCGGTGGTGGCGGCAGCGAAGGCCGCGACGGATTTTGCGAAATCGGCGCGCGCGGCCAGCGCATCGAGCTGGGCCGAGCGATAGGTGCGGCGCACGTCCAGCACGTCCATCACGCCGGATGCGCCGTGCGTGAAGGCGAATTCGCCGGCATCAGACGCCTTGCGCGCGGCCGGCAGGATGTCGCGCTCGAAGCGCTCGCTGCGGGCGGCGGCGGCGCGCATGTCGGCGGCGGCCTTGTCGACGTCGGCGCGGGCCTGCTGGCGCGCCTTCAGCAGCGTCTCGCCGGCGGCGTCCACCGCGGCCTCGGCGGCGCGGATCTCGCCCTCGTTGTGGTAACGGACGAACAGCGGCACCTGCACCGAGAAACCCACGCTGTTGCCGCTGCCTTGCTGGTTGGCGGCGCTGGCCGGATAGTGCTCGAGCTGGACGCCGACCGAGATGTCGCGCGTGCGTCCCGCCTGCGCCAGGCGGCGCGAGGCGATCGCGGCTTCGGCGCGCGCTTTCGCGGCCAGCACGTCGGCGCGGCCCTCCACAGCGCTGGTGTCCGGCGCCGGCATGGCCGATGGCCAGCCGTCGGTGGCAAGCGGCGTTTCGCCGCCGTCGTGGCCAAGCAGGAGTTCCAGCGCACGCTGGGCCTGCGCCAGGTCGGCCACCGCGCCCTCGGCATCGTTGCGGGCGCGCAGCGTGTCGATGCGCAGGCGCGCCACGTCGGCCGCCGACAGGTCCCCGGCGCGCCGGCGTTTTTCGGCGGCGTCGAGGGTGTGGTCCGAGAGCCTGGCGAGATCCCCGAGGATGCCCACGCGTTCCTGCGCCGCCAACAGGTCGAAGT
>JAEWEK010000094.1 GCA_023389425.1 Pseudomonadota bacterium
TAGTCGCACGGTGCGGGACGCGGCGCGCCGTCCTGCCAGCCGACGATGTCGGCTTGCGGCAGCGCGCGGCCGAGTTCTTCCAGCCATTCCCCGATGCGGCCATCGCCGCGGTAGACCAGGATGCGCATTTACGCGGCGGCCTTGAAGGCCAGCAGCGGCGCGCCGTCCGCCACCTGGTCGCCGACCTGGTACAGCACTTCCTCGACCACGCCGTCGCCCGGAGCCGAAATCGTATGCTCCATTTTCATCGCCTCCATGATGACCAGCGGCTGGCCCTTCTTCACTTCGGCGCCGTCGGCGATCATCACGGCCACCACCTTGCCCGGCATCGGCGCGGTCAGGCGTCCGCCGCCGGCTTCGTGCTCGCCGGCGTGGGCCATCGGGTCGTTGTAGGCCAGCGTGTAATGGCGGCCGGCGGTGAACACGTGGAACAGGTCGCCGTCGCGCCGCACGCTGCCGTGGGCGGCGGTGGTGCCGAGGCGGATCGACAGTTCGGCGCCGTCGCGCTTGACCAGTTCCAGGCGTTCGACCGTGCCGCCGACGTCGAGGTCCCAGCCCCAGGCGTGATAAGTCAGCTTGAGCGGATAGGCCTTCGCGCCGGTGCTCGCGGCGTAGTCGTCGGTGAACGAGAGCTGGCGCTGGCAGGCGCCGTTCATGCGCCAGCCGCGCGCATTGCCCCATGGGTCGGCCGCGTTGGCGGCGACGTGCGAGGACGTGTCCTTTTCGCTGTCGACCAGCGCCAGCGCGGCCAGCGCCAGCGCCGCGGCCGGTGCCGCTTTCGCCTGCGGGAACAGCACCTCGGCATTGCGCTCGATGAGGCCCGTGTCCAGGTCCGCGTTGGCGAACGCCGGACTTTCCACCAGCCGCTTCAGGAAGGCGACGTTGGTGGCGAGGCCGACGATCTGGAATTCCGACAGCGCCTGCGACATGCGCGCCAGCGCCTGCGTCCGGTCCGCGCCCCAGACGATCAGCTTGGCGATCATCGGATCGTAGAACGGAGAAATCTGGTCGCCTTCGCGCACGCCGGAATCGATGCGCACCGCGGCCGGCTGGCCGGGTGTGCCGCCCAGTTCGAATTCGACCGCGCCTGGCGTGGCCATGTGGCGCAGCGTGCCGATCGAGGGCAGGAAACCCTTCTCGGGATTTTCGGCGTACACGCGCGCCTCGATCGCGTGGCCGTTGATGGCCAGTTCGCCCTGCTGCCTGGGCAGCGGCTGGCCGGCGGCAACGCGCAGCTGCCACTCCACCAGGTCGGTCCCGGTGATCATCTCGGTGACCGGATGCTCCACCTGCAGGCGGGTGTTCATCTCCATGAAGTAGAAGCTGCCGTCCTGGTTGGCGATGAATTCAACCGTGCCCGCGCCGACGTAGCCGACGGCGCGCGCGGCGGCGACGGCAGCTTCGCCCATCGCGCGGCGGCGCTCTTCGGTCATGCCCGGCGCCGGCGCTTCTTCCAGCACTTTCTGGTGGCGGCGCTGCACCGAGCAGTCGCGCTCGTGCAGGTAGACGCAGTTGCCGTGCTTGTCGGCGAATACCTGGATCTCGATGTGGCGCGGGCGGATCAGGTATTTTTCGGCCAGCACCTTGTCGTCGCCGAAGGAGCTGATCGCCTCGCGCTTGCACGACGCCAGCGCGGCCTCGAAGTCCTCGGAACGCTCGATCACGCGCATGCCCTTGCCGCCGCCGCCGGCGCTGGCTTTGAGCAGCACCGGATAGCCGATGCGGTCGGCCTGCTGGTGCAGGAAGGCGCTGTCCTGCTCGTCGCCGTGGTAGCCCGGCACCAGCGGCACCTTGGCGCCTTCCATCAGCTGCTTGGCCGCGGACTTTGAACCCATCGCGCGCATCGAGCTGGCCGGCGGGCCGATGAAGGTGAGCCCCGCCGCTTCGACGGCATCGGCGAAGGCCGCGTTCTCCGACAGGAAGCCATAGCCCGGATGGATCGCCTGCGCGCCGGTGGCCTTGGCGGCGGCGATGATGCGGTCGCCGCACAGATAGCTTTCCTTGACCGGTGCGGGGCCGATCAGCACCGCCTCATCGCACACCGCCACGTGTTTCGAACCGGCGTCGGCCTCCGAATAAACGGCGACGGTACGGATACCCATGCGGCGCGCGGTGGCGGCGACACGGCAGGCGATTTCGCCACGGTTGGCGATGAGGATCTTAGTGAACATGCATAGTCCTTTTTTAATGTCGTAGGGTGGGCTCTCGAGCCCACCGAACCGTCAGCAGCCGCAGGCTTCCTTCGGCGCCGAGTCCAGCGTGGCCGCGCGCGTGGACAGGCCCAGCTTGGCCAGCAGCACGCGGTCGTCTTCCGCTTCCGGGTTGTCGGTGGTGAGCAGCTTGTCGCCGTAGAAGATCGAGTTGGCGCCGACCATGAAGCACATCGCCTGCACGGCTTCGCCCAGTTCGCGGCGGCCGGCCGACAGGCGCACGCGCGCCTCCGGCATGGTGATGCGCGCGACCGCGATGGTGCGCACGAATTCCAGCGGATCCAGCGGCGGCAGGCCGTGCAGCGGCGTTCCTTCGACCTGCACCAGGTGGTTGATCGGCACCGATTCCGGATACGGGTTCAGGTTGGCCAGCTGCGAGATCAGGCCGGCGCGCTGTTCGCGCGTTTCGCCCATGCCGACGATGCCGCCGCAGCAGACTTTCAGGCCGGCCTGGCGCACGCGGCCCAGCGTATCCAGGCGGTCCTGGTACTGGCGGGTCGAGATCACGTCTTCGTAAAAATCAGGCGAGGTGTCGATGTTGTGGTTGTAGTAGTCGAGACCCGCGGCCTTGAGCTGCTCGGCCTGGCCTTCCTCCAGCATGCCCAGCGTGGCGCAGGTTTCCAGGCCCAGCGCCTTCACCGAGCGCACCATCGCCTCGACCTTTTCCATGTCGCGCTCCTTCGGGCTGCGCCAGGCCGCGCCCATGCAGAAACGGGTGGCGCCGTTGGCCTTCGCGCTTTTCGCGGCATCCAGCACGGTGTCCAGGTCGAGGATCTTCTTGGCCTCGACGCCGGTGTCGTAGCGCGCGGCCTGCGGGCAGTAGCCGCAGTCTTCCTCGCAGCCGCCGGTCTTGATCGACAGCAGCGTGGCCAGTTCGACGTCGCCTTCCGGCCAGTGGGCGCGGTGCAGGGTCTGGGCGCGGTACATCAGTTCCGGCAGCGGCAGCTCGAACAGCGCGAGCACGTCGGCCACCGGCCAGGTGGCATTCTCCGGCTGCTTGATGGCGACCGGGCGGTGCAGGGAAACGGCTTGGGTTTGCGACATGAAGATTCCTTTGGTATTACGCGGATCGTGTCGGCGGCCAACCCGGCACGCCCGACAGATCGATGAATTCGGCAGCCGTGGCGGCCGATGGATGAGTGAGTTGCGGCACGCGCCCCAGCAGCGGAGCCGGGATGCGCAGTGCCAGCGCCTGGACGTTTTCGTCGATGAAGCGCATGTCCGGGTCGACTTCGTTGGCGACCCAGCCGGCCAGTACCAGGCCGCGCTTGATGATCGCCTCGGCGGTGAGCAGCGCATGGCTGATGCACCCGAGGCGCATGCCGACCACCAGGATCACCGGCAGGTCGAACTGGACCGCCAGGTCGGCGGTATCGATGGTATCGGTCAGCGGCACGCGAAAGCCGCCCACGCCTTCGACCACGGTGGCATCGGACGCGGCCAGAATTTCCGCGTACGCGGTCAGGATGGTGACGGGGTCGATCTCACGGCCTTCGCGCGCGGCGACGATGTGGGGCGCGGCCGGTTCGCGGAACATATAGGGCGTGGTGATGTGCTGCGGCAGGTGCACGTTGCCGGCGGCGGCCAGCATGTCGGCGTCGTCGTTGTGCAGGAAGCCGTCGCGCATGTCGGCGCCGGCGGCGACCGGCTTCATGCCGCAGGCGCGCACGCCGGCCTTCACCAGCTTGTGCAGGATGGCGGCCGAGATCAGGGTCTTGCCGATCTCGGTGTCGGTTCCGGTGACGAAGCAGGCGAAGCGCGAGGGCACGCCTTCGGCCAGCAGCGCTTCCGGCAGCGGCTCCAGTTTGGGCTCGGCGGCGCTCGCGGGGAGCACCGTCGATTCGGCTTGTGCGGGTTCGTTGAAGCTCATGTCACGTCCTTTCCAGGTCGTTCAGCGCGGCGGCCAGCTGCGCGACCTCCTGATGCGTGTGGGCGGCCGACAAGGTCACTCGAAGGCGCGCCGTGCCCGGCGCCACCGTGGGCGGGCGGATCGCCGGCGCCCAGATGCCTTTTGCGTGCAGGGCGGCGGCGGCGCGCAGCGCCTCGTCGTTGGCGCCGATGATGATCGGCTGGATCGCGGTCGGCGACGGCGGGCGCCGCCAGCGCGTGAGCGCCAGGTCGCTGTCCAGCTGCGCCAGCAGCGATTGCAGGTGCGCGCGCAGTCCCTTGCCTTCGTCACTGGCAATGATATCAAGACTGGTGAGCAGGGCATGCGCCAGCGCGGGCGGCGCGGCGGTGGTGTAGATGTAGGGCCGTGCGCGCTGCACCATCAGCTCGATCACGCTCTGGTGCGCGGCGACGAAGGCGCCCGAGACGCCGGCGGCCTTGCCCAGCGTGCCGACGTAGACCAGGTTGGGCGAGCGCAGCGCGAAATGTTCCAGCGCGCCGCGGCCGTTTTCGCCCAGCACGCCGAAGCCGTGGGCGTCGTCGACCACCAGCCAGGCGCCGTGGCGTTCGCACAGCGACAGGAGCTGCGGCAGCGGCGCCAGGTCGCCGTCCATGCTGAACACGCTGTCTGTGACGACGATTTTCGTGGCCGCGCGGCTGTCGGCCAGCTGCGCGGCCAGCGTCCCGACATCGCCGTGCGGATAGACGCTGACGCCGGCACGCGCCAGCCTTGCGCCGTCGATCAGCGAAGCGTGGTTCAGCGCTTCCGAGAAGATGGCGGTGTCGGCATCCGCGCCCAGCGTGGTCAGTACCGCCAGGTTGGCCATGTAGCCGGTCGAGAAGTACAGCGCCTGCGCCGATTCCAGATACGGCGCCTGCAGCTGCGCCAGCCGCTCTTCCAGCGCCGCGTGGGCGCGGCTGTGGCCACTGACGAGGTGCGAGGCGCCGCTGCCGGCGCCGTAGACCTGGGCGCCTTCGCGCAGCGCCTCGACCACGCGCGGGTGGGCGGCCAGGCCGAGGTAGTCGTTGCTGCAGAAGCCCAGCATCGGGCGGCCGTCCACCACTTGCAGCGGCGCGCAGCGGGTTTCGGCCACGCGGCGGCGGCGCGTCAGGCTGTGCGATTCGAGCTGCGCCAGCTTGTGCTCGACGTTGGCGATCAGGTCCATCAGGCGATCACCTGCTCGAACACGCGCTGCGTGCGCTCGGCCAGCAGGGCGATTTCTTCATCGTCCAGCACGTAGGGCGGCATCAGGTAGACGCTGCGGCCGATCGGGCGCAGCAGCAGTTCGTTCTCGGTCGCCGCGGTGAAGAAGCGGCGCGAGAAGGTCGATGCGCGCTCCGCGTCCGGCTCGATGGCATCGAACGCGAAGATCATGCCGCGCTGGCGGAAGTGGCGCGTTCGCTCATGCTCGGCCAGCGGCGCCAGCGCCGTCACCAGCTTGGTCGCGCGCTCGCGGTTACGCTCAATGACATCGTCTTCGCGGAAGATCTGCAGCGTGGCCAGCGCCGCGCGGCAGGCCAGCGGATTGCCGGTGTACGAGTGCGAGTGCAAAAAGCCGCGGCGGATGTCTTCGCTGTAGAAGCCTTCGTAGACGCGATCCGTGGTCAGCACCAGCGACAGCGGCAGGTAGCCGCCGCTGATGCCCTTCGACAGGCACATGAAGTCGGGCCAGATGCCGGCCTGCTCGCAGGCGAAGAAGGTGCCGGTGCGGCCGCAGCCGACCGCGATCTCGTCGGCCACCAGGTGCACGTGGTAGCGGTTGCACAGCTCGCGCACCATCTCCAGGTAGACACGGTCGTACATGGCAATGCCGGCCGCGCCCTGCACCAGCGGCTCGACGATGAGGGCGGCGATGCGGTCGCCGCGCTCGTCGAACAGGCGCTCCAGGTCTTCGGCGGCGCGGCGCGCCACGTCCTGCGACGACTCGCCTTCGCGCGCATTGCGGGCATCGGGCGAAGCCACCACGTGGGCCGAGCGCACCATCGGGCCGTAGGCTTCCTTGAACAGCGGGACGTCGGTCACCGCCAGCGCACCCACGGTCTCGCCGTGGTAGCTGCCCTGCAGGCAGACGAATTCGGATTTGTTGGGGAAGCCGGCGTTGCGCCAGTAGTGATAGCTCATCTTCAGCGCGATCTCGACGGCGGAGGCGCCGTCGGATGCGTAGAAGGCGTGGCCGAGCGCGTGCCCGGTCAGCGCGGCCAGCTGCTCCGACAGTTCGATCACCGGCTCGTGCGTGAAGCCGGCCAGCATCGCGTGTTCCAGCTTGTCCAGCTGGTCCTTCAGGGCGGCGTTGATGCGCGGGTTGGCGTGGCCGAACAGGTTGACCCACCACGAGCTGATGCCGTCCAGGTAGCGGCGGCCTTCGTGGTCGTACAGCCAGGCGCCCTTGCCGTGGCTGACTGCGATCAGCGGGACTTGTTCGTGGTGCTGCATCTGGGTGCACGGATGCCAGACCGAAGCCAGGCTGCGCGCAATCCAGGAGGATGAATCGTGCTTCAATTGAATCTCACTGCTCATGCAAGCCACGAGGGCTTGCGTTTTTCGAGGAAGGAGGCGACGCCTTCGCGGCCCTCATCCGATGCGCGGATGGCGGCGATGCGCGCGGCGGTATCGGCCAGCATGGCGTCGTCGACCGGCACGCCGGCCACTTCGCGCACCAGGCGCTTGGCTTCGCGCACGGCGTTCGGGCTGTTGGTGCACAGCGCCTTGACGATGGCGGCGACGGTGGCGTCCAGCGCTTCCGGCATCACGACTTCATGTGCGAAGCCCATCTGTTTTGCTTCAAGCGCGGTGAAACGCTCGGCGGTGAGGAAGTAGCGGCGCGCGGCCTGCTCGCCCATCGCCTTGATGACGTAGGGCGAGATGGTGGCCGGGATCAGGCCCAGCTTCACCTCGGACAAGCAGAAGTGCGCGACCTCGCTGGCCACCACGATGTCGCAGGCCGCCACCAGGCC
>JAEWEK010000108.1 GCA_023389425.1 Pseudomonadota bacterium
GAAGAATCCCTACGACCAATTCAACGACAAGCTGCAGGCGGCATTCGAACAGAACATCCTGGCGGCGCTGCTGGAAGACGTGGGCAGCGGCGACCTCACCGGCAAGCTGGTCCCCGACGACACCCGCGTCCAGGCGCGGGTGATCGTGCGCGAGCAAGCGGTGCTGTGCGGTGCGCCGTGGTTCGAGGGCGTGATGCTGGCGGTCGACTCGGCCATCGAGATCGACTGGAAGTACGCGGAAGGCGATGTGATGGCGGCGGACAGCGTGGTGTGCACGATCGAGGCCTCGCCGCGTTCGCTGCTCACGGCCGAGCGCGGCGCGCTGAACTTCCTGCAGCTGCTGTCGGGCGTGGCGACGGCGACGCGCAAGTACGTCGACGTGATCGCCGGGACCAATGCGAAGATCCTCGACACGCGCAAGACGCTGCCCGGCCTGCGCCTGGCGCAAAAGTATGCGGTGCGGGTCGGCGGCGGCCAGAACCAGCGCATGGCGCTGTACGACGGCATCCTCATCAAGGAAAACCACATTGCGGCGGCGGGCGGCGTCGGCAAGGCGCTGGCGGCCGCGGATGCGCTCGCTGCTGGCGTGCCGGTCCAGATCGAGGTCGAGAACCTGGACGAGCTGCGCGAAGCGCTGGCCGGTGGAGCGAAGTCGGTTTTGCTCGATAACTTCGACCTGGTCATGATGCGCGAAGCGGTCGCGATCACCGCGGGCAGGGCGCTGCTGGAAGCGTCCGGCGGCATCAACTTCGACACCGTGCGGGCGATCGCGGAGACGGGCGTGGACCGCATTTCGATCGGCAGCCTGACCAAGGACGTGCGTGCGACGGATTACTCGCTTCGAGTTATCGGCTGATTTTCAGCCTCTGGGATCAAAACGTCGTCCCGGCGCAGGCCGGGACCCATGCTGAGTTGGCTGGCACGCGGCCGAATGTGCGGCTCCGCAAGCGGTCTATGGGTCCCGGCCTTCGCCGGGACGACGTTGTTTTTATGCTAGTGGAGGGGCCGTCAAACCCCGCTCTCACTTGCCCGCGCCAGCGCCTCCGCACGCGCGCTGCGCACCGGGAATGGCGCGCCCACCTGGGCCGCCATCGCATCCACCGCCCGCAGCACGCGTTCCATATCCGCGTAGATGGTCATGTGGCCGACACCCGGCTCCAGCTCCAGTTCCGCCTCGCGCAGCTCGCGTTGCAGGCGCTCTGAATTGGCGCTGGTATCGACCATCTTGTCCTGGGTGCCGGCGATCAACGTCACTGGCACCCTGAGTTCATCGTAGCGGCGCGACAGCACCATCGCGGCCGGCGCCATCAGGGCCGCTTCCGCCGCCTGCGCCCGCAACTGCCCCGGTCGCAACAGGAACCACGGCGGCAATTCCTTGAACCTTCCCGATACCTTCTTCGGCGAGAACATCCGGCGCGCCGTCAGCGGCCACGACAGCCGCATCAGGATCGGCGACAGCGTATAACGCAAGACATCACCGATGAGGGGAATGGCGGGCGCCGCGGCGATCGGCGCATCCAGCCGCACGCTCGGATAGAAGTAGCCCGACAGCAGCACCAGCCCGCGCACGAAATCCGGCACGTCCAGCGCCATCGCCAGCGCCACCATCGTGCCCCAGGAGTGGCCGACGATCAGCGCCGAGTCCACGCCCAGCTCCTGCAGCGCGTGATGCATCAGCCGCGCTTGGGCCTGCGGCGTCCACAACGTGGTGCGGGGCCGCTCGCTGTAGCCGAAACCGGGCCGGTCGAAGGAGATTACGCGGTAGCGTTCGGCCGCACGGTCGAGCAGCCCGCATTTGTCGTAGTCATCCGCCGTCGTGCCGTTGCCGTGCAGGAGGACCAGCACCGGCCCGCGGCCGCGTTCGATGTAGTGCAGGCGCACGCCGTCCACCTCGATGAACTTGCCGCGCGGCGGATGTTCGTCCTCGGCCTGCCGTGTTTTGCGGCGCACGTAGAAATACGATGCGGCCAGGCCGAGGCCGGCCAGCAGCGCGCCGGAGCGCCAGTCGATTGCGCGGCGCGAGGTCGTCGGCACGACGCTGCGGATGCTATTCGTCACAATTGTCCCCTTCACGGTTGAACCAGCAATGTGACTCTTCAGGCTCCCTGGTGGTTCAGCAGTTCCTGCACTTGCGGCAGGATTTGTTCGCTTGAGGCTTGGATTTTGAGGGACAACAAATCATCGGCGCGCGTCCGCCCCAGATTGACGGCGGCGATCGGCTTGCCGGCGGCGGCGGCCATGCGGCAGAACCGGAAGCCCGAGTAGACCATCAGCGACGAGCCGATCACGAGGAGACTATCCGCGCGATCCATTTGTTCCAGCGCCGCGGCGGTGCGCGCCGCTGGCACGTTATCGCCGAAGAAAACCACGTCCGGCGTCAGCGCGCCGCCGCAATGCACGCAGACGGGCAGGGTGAACGATTCCAGTGCGTCCGGCTCCAGCTGCGCATCGCCGTCCGGCAACGGCTGTGCCTGCTCCTTGGCGACGTCGGGATTGGCGTCAAGCAGTTGTGCCTGCACTTGAGTCCGAGAAAACGAGCTGCGGCATTCCATGCACACGACCGCGTGGATATTGCCGTGCAGTTCGAGCACCGCCTTGCTTCCCGCCTGCTGGTGCAAGCCATCGACGTTTTGCGTGAGCACCGAACCGATGCGGCTTGCCGATTCCAGCGCGGCGATGGCGCGATGCCCATCGTTTGGCGCGGCCCGCGACAGCGTCGGATAGCCGACCATGCTGCGCGCCCAGTAGCGGCGCTGCACGGCGGGGGAGCGCCGGAATTCCGGTCCCTGGATCGGAAGCCTGCCGCGCCGAACGCCATCGCGGTCGCGGTAATCGGGAATGCCCGAGGCGGTGGACAGTCCGGCGCCGGTCAGCACCAGCGAATCAGGATGGCGCGCCAGAAATTCCGCGAGCGACTCCGCTTGCTCGCGCATGGTCAATCCCTGTGCCATCGTGCTGGCTCCTCCTCTGATGGGATCGTATCACCGTTGCCGATGCGACCAGAACACCTTTCCCTATGCTACCGAATCCGGGCGCGACGACCACGCGATTCCGCCGACGATGAGCAGGAAGGCCACCGCGTGGTAGAGGCGCGGCGGCTCGCCGAGGAAGGCTGAGCTGAGCAGCGCCGTGAACAGCGGCGTCAGGTTGATGAAAAAGGCGCCGATGTTCGGCCCGGCGCGCATGACGCCCGCACCCCAGCAGCGCATCGCGATGATGGCCGGGCCGATCGCCACGTAGGCCAGCGCGGCCGCGACGGGCCAGCTCCAGGCGATGCGCACGTCGCCGATCGCCCATTCGCCGCCGGCCAGCGCGGCGGACCACAGCACGCCGTAGCCAACCTGCGCGGTGAGGAAGGCGGCCCAATCGGCGCGCAAGGCTGGCACGTCGCTCTTTTGCAGCAGGAGCCAGCTGTAGAACGACCAGGCGATGGTCGCGAGGATCATGTACAGGTCGCCGACCACCAGCCG
>JAEWEK010000115.1 GCA_023389425.1 Pseudomonadota bacterium
GCCCACCACGGCGGCATCGCCCGGCGAATACACGATGGGCGCGGCGCCGGCAGGCGTGGCGATCGCAAACCCGCCCGGCGAGGCGGCCGTGTGCACCAGCGGCGCAGCAGTGGCGGCGCCGGCCAGCAGGCTGGTCACGAACAGGAGGGTACGCAGCATCGGCTTGTCCTTTAGGAGTCTCGCCAGAATCCTACACAGCACGGCAGGCCTGCGCCCGTCGCCGGCACAAAATGTCAAATAGTTGATTGCTGCGGACGGCACAGGAAGCCCCCGGTGGCTTATGCTGCGCTCTGCCGCGCACCATCTTTCGACGACATGCCCATGACCATCCTGCACCGCCCCTTCCTGCGCCTCGCCGCCCTCGCCCTGTTCGCCATCGCCCTGCCGCTGCGGGCGGCCGAGGTGCGCGACCTGTCCGGCAGCTGGCGCTTCGCCCTCGACCGCGACGACCAGGGCGTGTCGAAGCAGTGGTACGGCGGCGCGCTGCCCGATCATATCCGCCTGCCCGGCATCCTCAACGCCCAGGGCTTCGGCGACGAGATCCGCGCCGACACGCCGTGGGTGCTGTCGCTGTACGACCGCAACTGGAACCTGCGCGAGGACTACAAGGCCTACACGGAGCCGGCCAAGGTCAAGGTGCCCTTCCTGTCGCAGCCGCCGCGCCATTACCTCGGCGTGGCCTGGTACCAGCGCGACATCGAGGTGCCGCGCGCCTGGCACGGCAAGCGCGTCGCCCTGTACATGGAGCGTCCGCGCTGGGGCTCGACCGTCTGGCTCGACGGCCGTGAGGTGGGCGCCAACGACAGTCTGGTCGCGCCGCACCAAGTGGAGCTCGGCCTGCTGGCGCCCGGGCGGCACCAGTTGTCGGTCCGCGTCGACAACCGCATGCTGATGAAGTACCGTCCCGACTCGCACAGCATCTCCGACTCGCTGGGCATGAGCTGGAACGGCATCATCGGCAAGCTGGAGCTGCGCGCCACCACTCCGGTGTACATCGACGACGTGCAGGTGTTCCCGGACGTCGAGCGCCGCAGCGTGCGCGTGCGCCTCACGATCGGCAACGCCGGCGGCCATGCAGGCAAAGGCAGCATCGACGCCAACGGCCGCGCCTTCCCGGTCAGCTGGAGCGAACAGGGCGGCAGCGCCGAATTCGAGGTCCAGTATCCGAAGACCGCCGCCACCTGGGACGAATGGCACCCGGTGCTGCAGACGCTGCGCCTGAAGCTGTCAGGGCCCGGCGCCGTCGATGCGCGCATGCTGTCCTTCGGCTTCGTGCAGATCGCCGCGCGCGGCAGCGACATCCTGGTCAATGGCCGTCCGGTGTTCATGCGCGGCACCCACCACGGCGGCGACTTCCCGCTGACCGGCTATCCGCCCACCGACGTCGCCTACTGGAAGAAAATCTTCAGCATCAACAAGGCCTGGGGCATCAACCACATGCGCTTCCACTCCTTTACGCCGCCGGAAGCCGCATTCCAGGCCGCCGACGAGGTGGGCATCTACCTGCAGCCCGAACCGGGCATGTGGAACAGCTTCTCGCCGGGTTCGCCGATCGAGGCGCGCCTGTACCAGGAAACCGAGCGCATGATCCGCGCCTACGGCAACCATCCCTCCTTCGTCATGCTCAGCCCGAGCAACGAGCCGTCCGGGAACTGGAAGCCGGTATTCGACAAGTGGATCGCCCATTTCCGCGAAGTGGACCCACGCCGCATCTACACCAACGGCACCGGCCATACCGAGAAAGTGGTGCCGGGCGTGGACCAGGGCACCGACTACCTTGCGATCCAGCGCATCGGCCCTGCCCCGCTGCGCAACAAGACCGGCTGGTTCGGCCGCGACTACAGCGATTCGCTGGAGGGCATCAAGGCGCCTGTGCTGTCGCACGAGGTCGGCCAGTGGGTCGCGTATCCGGACTTCTCGGTGATCGACAAGTTCAAGGGCTATCTGCAAGCGGGGAACTATGAGATCTTCCGCGATTCCGCCAGAGCCCACGGGGTGCTGGACAAGAACAAGGAGTTTGCCTACGCGTCCGGCCGCTACCAGCTCGAATGCTACAAGGAAGAGATCGAGGCGGCCCTGCGCACGCGCGGCCTGTCCGGCTTCCAGCTGCTCGACCTGCACGACTACCTCGGCCAGGGCACCGCGCTGGTCGGCATCCTCGACACCTTCTGGGAGTCGAAGGGCTACGCCAGCGCCCAAGAATTCCGCCGCTTCAACGGCGAGACCGTGCCGCTGGCGCGCCTGGCGAAGCGGGTGCTGAGCACGCGCGACACGCTCGACGCCCCAGTCGACATCGCCCACTACGGCGAGAAGCCTCTGGCCAATGCACAGCCTTACTGGCAGGTGCTGGACGATGCCGGCAAGCCGGTGGCCGAGGGCCGCTTCGCCGCCACCGCCATCCCGATCGGCCACAACACGGCGCTCGGCCGCATCCAGGCCAGCCTGGCCACCCTGCCGGCGCCCGCGCACTACAAGCTGGTCGTCGGCCTCGCCGGCAGCAAGGTCGCCAACGACTGGAACTTCTGGCTGTATCCGTCCTCGGTGGACGCAGCGGCGCCAGCGCAAGTGCTGGTGACGCATTCATGGGACGAGGCCGAGCGCCATCTGGCCGCCGGCGCCAATGTACTCTACCTGCCGCGCAAGGCCGACCTGGACTGGACCTCGCCGCCGCTGGCCGACGTGCCGGTGTTCTGGAACCGCCTGATGAATCCGGGCTGGAGCCGCATGCTGGGCCTGTGGATCGACAAGCGCCATCCCGCGCTGGCCGAATTTCCGACCGATGGCTACTTCGACTGGCAATGGTCGCAGCTGGTGGCCGGCGCCCGCGCCATGAACCTGGCGCACCTGCCGCGCGGGCTGCAGCCGATCGTCCAGCAGATCGACGACTGGAACCGCAATTACAAGCTGGGCGTGCTGTTCGAGGCGCGCGTCGGCAAGGGCAAGCTGGTGGTTTCCACCGCCGACCTCGAATCGCGCCTGGACGAGCGCGTGGTGGCGCGCCAGCTGCGCAAGTCGGTGCTCGACTACATGGCCGGCGCCGCCTTCCAGCCGGCGACCGAGCTGGCCGCCGCCGACCTGCGCGCCACCCTGTTCGACACCCGCGTGATGAAGAAGCTGGGCGCCACCGCCAGCGGCTGGCCGGATGCGGCCAACGCCATCGACGGCGATCCCAACACCTATTCGCTGGTGAGCGTACGCGCCGATGCGCCGCGCCCGCAGCCTGAACTGACCATCGCCTTCCCGGCCGCGGTGCCCTTCAACGGCCTGGTGCTGATGCCGCGCCAGAACCACCGTGACCATGAGGGCGACGTGCGCGAATGGCTGGTGCAGGTCAGCGACGATGGCCAGGCCTGGCGCGAGCTCAGGCGCGCGACGCTGGGCTCGACCTTCGACCCGCAGCGCATCCTGTTCGACCAGGGCGTGAGCGCGCGCTACCTGAAGCTGACGTCGCTGTCCGGCTTCGGCCAGGACCGCGCCAGCGCGCTAGCCGACGTCGCCGTGCTCTATACCGGGCCGAAGCTGCCCGACGAAAGCGGCGACGTGGAATACAAGCGCTCGCGCTCGAGCAGCGCCGACGTCGATGAGGCAGGCATGGACGACAAAAGGAAAGCGCAGTCGCCAAAGAAATAGGACCTGCCGGGTCGTTCGCGCGAAGGCAGGAACGACCCAGGTGCGGTCAGTTCGGCCGCAAGCCGGAAATTCTCAGCGCGACAGGCAAGTCAGCGGCCGGCGCGCCATCGAACCGCAGGCGCAGGCCCGCCCCGTCCTGCGTGAAGGCGACAGGCTTGCCGCCGACCTCCTCCACTTGTTCGACCTGGCCGACCGCGGGCGTCAGCGAGGCAAGGGTGGCATCGCGCCCGGCGACCGTGCCGATGGCATAGAGCGCGCCGTTCCTCACGGTGTAGCGCCAGTCGCCGTCGCCGAACCGCGTCCATGGATGCGTGTCGTAGACCGCTTCGCCATATCGCTGCAGCCACGCGCCTATGCCCAGCAGGACCGCTTGCTGCTCTTGCGGGATCGTTCCGTCGGCCTTGGGCGAAATGTTCAGCAGGTAGAAGCCGCCCTTGCTCACCGTGTCCACCAGCTTGCCGATGATCGATGCGGCCGAACTGACTCTCATCCCCTCCGTGTAGCCCCACGTGCTGCCGATGGCGTCGTCCACCGCCCAAGGCGAGGGACGAATGGCGGTCGGCGAACGGGTTCCGACCTTCTCGAAATCGATGATCGAGCCTAGCTGGTGGGTGTCATCGTTGTCGGGCGCGTACGCTATCCACTTGGTGCTGATCGAGACTTCCTTGCCCCAGCCGGCCGCCCGATTGTAGTAGTACGCGGCCACGCGCTCCTTCAGCGGATCGAGCACGCGCAGGTTCACGCCGTTGTCGAAGTACAGTAGGTCGGGCTGGTATTTGTCGATCAGTTCGAAATTCCGCGCAAGCCAGTCGGACAGGAAGCGCGACATCGCCTGCGGGCTGCGGTCGGCGACATTGTAGAAATCCGCCCACGCGGGGTCGAACAGGTCGGCATGGCGCTCGCGCAGGCGCTGCTCCACGGCCTCGGCGGGATTAACGAAAGTGAAGTTCTCCATGCCGTGATTGGACACGCCAAAGCGCATGCCGGCCCGGCGCACCGCCGCGCCAAGATCGCCGATCAGGTCGCGGCGCGGTCCCATGCGCCTGGCATTGAATGGCGTGACCGCACTGTCCCACAAGGCGAAGTTGTCGTGGTGCTGCGCCGTCGGCATGACGAGGCGCGCACCGGCGCGGCGGAACAGGTCCGCCCATGCACCGGGATCGAATTTGTCGGCCATGAAACGAGGGATGAAGTCCTTGTAGCCGAAGGTCTCCGGCGGCCCGAAACGCCCGGTGTGCCAGGCCATGTCGCGGTCGTACATATGCTTCTCGTACCACTCGTTATGGTGGGCCGGCACGGCGTACAGTCCCCAGTGGAGAAAGATGCCGAACTTGGCGCCCGCGAACCAGCCTGGTGCGCGGTAGTTCGCACGGATCGACTCCCAGTTCGCCTGGTACGGGCCGGCAGGCAGCGGCGTGCCGGACGCCTCGTTTGCGGCGGCGACG
Source organism: Pseudomonadota bacterium (assembly GCA_023389425.1). Classification (GTDB taxonomy): domain Bacteria; phylum Pseudomonadota; class Gammaproteobacteria; order Burkholderiales; family Burkholderiaceae_D; genus Telluria. Next base: position 5,076 of record JAEWEK010000115.1, read on the forward strand.
ATGGCCGGCGTCGCGGGAGGTCCCATGACGCCATAATCGTACAGCGTCGACGCGGGCACGCCGCCGCGGTCGGGCTTCGGCAGCGGTCCGGCGCCGGCGGCGGAGCCGACTGCCAGCATCGCAAGCAGCATCGTCAGGCGCACGGGCGCCGTCTCACTCGTGGTAAAGCTGGCTGCGGCCGCCATCGATCAGGATGTCGGCCGCATTGATGAAGCGTGCTTCGTCACTGGCGAGAAATAGCGCGGTGTAGGCCACCTCATCCGGCTCGCCGATGCGGCGGCAAGGCAGCAGGCTGGCCTGCCGCTGGCGCTCGGCCTCGGGATCGGGACAGCCGGCGAGCCAGGCCTTGATCTGCTCCGTCATGATCAGCCCGGGCGAGATCGAATTGACGCGGATGCCGCGCGCCGCATATTCGATCGCGAGCGAGCGCGTCAGCCCGATCAGCGCGTGCTTCGCCACCGGATAGGGGAAGCAGCCCGGAATGATTTTGTGCCCGTGTACCGACGCGATGTTCACGATGCTGCCCGCTCCGCGCTCCAGCATGCGCGGCAGCGCCGCCAGCGACATGTTCCACGCGCCTTCGAGGTCGACCGCCATGCAGCGCTGCCAGTCTTCCGGCGCCAGCGCGAGCGGATCGGAGAACACGTTCATGCCGGCGTTGTTGACCAGGATGTCGACCTTGCCGAAACGCTCGGCCACGCGGTCGACCAGGCGCCGGGTCGCGGCACGGTCGGAGACGTCGGCCAGTTCGAACATCGCGTGCTCGCCGCCCAGCTCCTCCCGCATCGCGGCGGCATGCTCGTCGTCGCGATGGCTGTTGATGGCCACGCGCGCGCCCTCGGCCACGAAGCGGCGCGCGATGGCGGCGCCGATGCCCATGGTCGATCCGGTGACGATCGCGACTTTTCCTTCGAGCCGTGCGCTCATTGCTGGTCTCCGCCCGGGATGGGCTGCTGTGAACGGAAGGGCAGCGCCGGCAGCCCCGCCTTGTTGACCAGGTTCGGCTGCGCCGCTTCGTCCCAGGCGAAGCGCACGCTGGCCGGCGCCGGCACCTTGGGACTGCTGACCACCACCCTGCCCTGCTCGATGCTGGCCTTGGCCGGATAGTAGCGGCCGTCGGCGCCGGCGATATCGAACCAGCTCAGCGGCTTGCCGTCGCGCGCGGCCAGGCCATCGGCATGCCCGAAGTCCAGCACCGCCTTGCCGCCGTCGACCGTCATCGAGCGGAACGACGGGCCGACCGCCTCGATGTCATGCCGGCCATAGGTCCGGACCAGCGCAAGATTGGCGAGGCGTTCGCCCACCGTCTTCTTGTCGCGCGGGTGGATGTCGCGCAGGTCGTCCACCAGGTCGGTGGTGACGACCATGCCGGTGCCGGGAATGCGCAGCGCCTGGGCCTGCGCTTCCCACAGCCGCGGCTCGGCCTCGGCGTCCAGCACGCGGTCGTGGCGCAGCGAGTGGTATTGGTGCGGCGCGACCTGCACGTAGTAGAACGGGAAATCGGCATGCCACTGCTGGCGCCAGCTCGACACCAGCGCCTGCATCTTGGCGGTATACGCGGCACCATCGTCGGTGTCCATGATGTTGGACTCGCCCTGGTACCAGATCACGCCCCGGACCGCGAACGGCGCGAGCCCGGCGATCATGCCGTTGTACAGGATGGACTGCTCGGCGGCCGGCCATGCGTCGGCGGTTTGCGCCCAGGCCGGGGTCCACAGCTCGATGCGCGTGCCGCCGACGGTGGAATCGACCAGCCCGACCGGTGTCTTCAGTTCCTGTTCCAGCCTGCGCCCAAAGAAGTAGGCCGCCGCCGAGAATTTCGTCGCAGCGATCGATTCGGGCGTGCAGGCCACCCACTTGCCCGCTACGTCATCGCCCGGCTGCTGCTTCTTGCTGCGTCCCACCTTGAACAAGCGCATGGACGGGCGATTGGCCGCCGCGATCTCGGCAGCCGAATTCAGCGTCGGCTTCTGCCCCTGCTGCTCGCCGAGCGGCTTGGCCATGTTCGACTGGCCGGACGCCAGCCATACCTCGCCGACCAACACGTCATTGACGACGATCTCGTTGTCCTGGCCGCGCACCGCCAGCGCGCCCGGCACATCGGGCGCGCTGCGCAGGTCCAGCGCCACCGACCACCTGCCGTCCTTGCCGGCGCGCGCCACCTGCTGCTGGTCGCCGAACGCGACGCGTACCTGCTCGCCCGGCGCGGCCCAGCCCCACACCGGCACCTTGTCCGCGCGTTGCAGCACGGCGTGGTCGGACATGATCGCGGGCAGGCGCACCAGCGCGGCGGCCGGCAGGCTGGCAAGCGCCGCGACCAGCGCCAGCGGAGCCTGTTTCATTGTCGGTGTCATTTACGGCACCCGGTAGAACTCGGCCTCGACGATCGACAGCGTGCCCTTGGACGTGCGGTTGGCGCCGGTGTCGGCGATCTTCTGGTTGGCCACTTCGGTCAATGCGATCGCGTTCTGCTCGTCGGCCGCGCCCACCAGCTCGATGCGCACTTCGCTGCCCTTTTGCGATTTGAGCGGCAGGGTCACGTAACCCAGGCTCTTCGGCGTCTTCCCGCTGAATACCTCGGTGCCATCGACCAGGATACGCAGCGGATAGCTGCGCTCGCGCCAGCCGGACAGCTTCAGCACCACCTCCGACAGGGTCGCCGGCGCGGCCAGCTTGTAGGTGATGGCCGGCTTCTTGTCGCCCGCGGCGCTGGCCCAGTAGCTGGTCTCGTTGTCGTCGTACGATTTGCCTGCGTCGGCGCCGTTGCTGGACGCTTCGGCCGATGCGACCGGCACCGCGATGCGCGACACCTTGAACGATGGCGTGGGCGGCGTCGGCCCGCGGTCCAGGCGCAGCGGCAGGCCGGCGCCGGGCAGCTGCGCGGACAGGCCGCCATTGGAAGGCGCCGCCACCGATTGCAGCACCAGCTCGGCCGGCGCATAGCCTTCGGCGCGGGCGCGCAGCACAATGCGGCCGGCGTCGGCGCCGCTGCGCAGGAGCACGCGGTTCACGCCGCCGATCATCGGCAAATCACGCGACAGGATGTGGTTGCCCGGGCCTTGCGCGATACCGCCGCGCCATTCGGCCGGGCCTTCCAGCTCGAAGTGCACCTTGTCCATCGCAACCGGGTTGCGCTGCCCCTTGGCGTCCACCACCTCCACCTCGACCAGCGCCAGGTCGGCGCCATCCGCATGCAGGCCGCCCGGGGCGGTCATCGCCGTCAGGCGCAGCGCGGCAGGAGCGCCGGCGGTGGCAACCGACGTCTCGCACACCTGCTTGCCGGCGGCGTCGTAGCCGATGGCCTTCAGGTCGCCCGGCTGCCAGGCCACGTCGTCGAAGCTGAACAGGAAGCGCTCGTGCTGGCGGCCGTGGCCGAGCAGTTTGCCGTTCAGGTACAGGTCGACCCGCTCGGCGCTCGACACCACCGTCACCGGCTTGACCGTGCCGGGCGCATAGTTCCAGTGCCCGATGATGTAGGCGCGCGGATGTTCGATGTCGACCCACCCGTCCCACACCACCTGGTGCGCGAACCAGCCGTCCTTCTTGATGCGCATCGCGTCCACTTCGCCGCTGCGGCGGTAGTTGTCGATGCCGCGGTGATGGGTATTGGTGTCCGAGAAGACGATGTTCACGCCGCCCGAGCTGACGCGGGTGCCGGTGCCAGGCCGCTCGCGCCAGTAGTCGTACCAGCGCTGCACGTCCTCGATCGCATGGGTATCCTGGTTGCGGTTGTAGGCGCTGGCGTCCGCGCCCTTGTGTTTCGGGCCGTCGCCGTCCTTGTGGAAGGGCGGCGTCCAGTCGTCGCGGAATTCGCGGGCAGCCTCGTCGCGCGAGTATTCCATCGCCCAGAACGGGATGCGTGCGCTCTTGTTGATGTATAACATTTCGCCGCCGTACTCGGCCACGTTCGAGGCCAGCATCTCGCGGCTGCCGGAGGCGCGCCCGCCGTAGGGGTCGAACTCGTCGCGCAGCGCCTTCATTTCGCGCATGTGCTCCTCGCTCACGCCACGGTTGCCGCTTTCGTAGAACACGACGCTGGGGTTGTTGCGGTTGTAGATGATCTCGTCGCGCATGACCTCCAGCCGCTGGCCCCAGCGGCGGCCGGTGACGTCCGCCTCCGAGTCGCCCGCCGGCATCGCCTGCATCATGCCGATGCGGTCGAACGATTCGACGTCCTGCTTCCATGGCGTGATGTGCATCCAGCGGAACAGGTTGGCATTGCTCTCGAGCGCCAGGCCGTTGCTGTAGTCCGACAGCCAGGCCGGCACCGCGCCGCCGATCGCCGGCCACTCGTTGCTGGTGCGCTGGGCATAGCCGTGCACCTGGATCGCGCGGTCGTTCAGCTTGATCATGCCGTTGCCGAACTCGGTCTTGCGAAAGCCGGTGCGCGTGCTGACGCTGTCGACCGGCTTGCCGTCGACCTTCAGCGTGGTCACGACGGTGTACAGGTAGCCGTAGCCCCAGCTCCAGAAATGCAGCCCGTTGACCCGGGCGCTGGCCTTGACGGTGGCGGTCGCCCCCGCGGCCAGGGTCTGGGCCGGAGCCGAGAAGGCGGCGACCTTCTTGCCGTCCGCATCGCGCAGTTCGACCTCGTAGCTGAAGGTGCGCGGCTTGTCGTACTCGTTGCGCACCTGCGATTCGGCGGCGACGGTGGCGCGCCGGCCGCGGATGTCGAAGTCGCGGGCGTACACGTACACGCCGGTGGTGCCCAGGCTCGAATACAGCGGCAAGGTCTGGTACAGCTTGTCCGTCACGTGCAGCTTCACGTTCTTCGGCAGGCCGCCGTAGTTGGCGTTGAAGTTCCTGTCTTCCCACTGGTAGCGCTGGCCGGTGGCCTGCTCCCGGTATTCCCAACTGTTGTCGGTACGGACCGCGATCACGTTCTCTCCCGGATCGAGCAGCTTGCCGATGTCCACGCCGAAGGCGGTGATGCCGTCTTCGTGCAGCGCCGCGCGCTTGCCGTTGACGTACACCTCGGCCATCTGGCGCGCGCCCTCGAACTCGAGGAACACCTTCTGCCCGCGGGCCGATTCCGGCAGCGTGAAGCGCTTGCGGTACCAGGCGATGCCGGTCGTATGGTCGGCGATGTCCTTGCTGAAGGCGTCGTCCTCGTTCCAGGCGCGCGGCAGCGTCACCCTGGTCCAGCCGCTGTCGTCGAAGGCCGCCTCCGCCGCCTGCGCGGGATCGGCCACCTTCAGCTTCCAGCCCGGGTTGAAGTTGTAGAC
>JAEWEK010000134.1 GCA_023389425.1 Pseudomonadota bacterium
GCAGGTGCTCGGTGCGGGCCTGCGACTTGGGGTGGTCGACCACCTGCTTGACGCGCTGCACCTGGTCCTTGTGCGCGACCAGCACGGCGTCGCCGGTCTCCACCACCACCAGGTCCTTGACGCCGACCACGGCCACGATGCGGCTCTCGGCGCGCACCAGGGAGTTGGAGACATTGTCCAGGTAGACGTCGCCGCGCCTGGCATTGCCGTCGGCGTCGCGCTGCTGCACTTCCCACAGCGCCGACCACGAGCCGACGTCGTTCCAGCCGATGTCGGCCGGGACCACCACCGCGTCGCGCGTGCGCTCCATCACCGCGTAGTCGATCGAATCGGACGGACTGCCGGTGAAGGCCGCCTCATCGAGGCGGCAGAAGTCGAGGTCGCGGTAGCCGGTGCGCACGGCAGCCTCGGCGGCGGCCGCGATCTCCGGCTTGAAGCGCGCCAGTTCGGTCAGGTATTTGGAGGCCTGGAACATGAACATGCCGCTGTTCCAGTAGTAGCCGCCATCGGCCACGAAGGCTTCGGCGGTGGCCGCGTCCGGCTTCTCGACGAAGCGGTCGACGGTGAAGCAGTCGTCCACCAGCGGCAGCGGTTCGCCGCGGCGGATGTAGCCGTAGCCGGTTTCCGGCGCGTTGGGCACGATGCCGAAGGTGGCGAGCTGGCCGCGCTGCACCAGCGGCAGCGCGCGCCCGACCGCGGCCTGGAACGCCTCGCGGTCCTCGATCACGTGGTCGGCCGGCAGCACCAGCATCACGGCGTCGGGGTCGATGGCCTGCAGGTAGTGGGCGGCCGCCGCCACCGCCGGCGCGGTATTGCGCCCGGCCGGCTCGAGCAGGATGCCGAGCGGCGTGATGCCCGCTTCGCGCATCTGTTCGGCCACCATGAAGCGGTGGTCATTGCCGCACACCACCAGCGGTGCCATCAGGCCGGGCCAGCCAGCCACCCTCAAGGCGGTCTCCTGCAGCATCGTGTGGTCGGACACGAGCGGCAGCAGCTGCTTGGGCAGCGCGGCGCGCGACAGCGGCCAGAGGCGGGTACCGGCGCCGCCGGAGAGGATGACTGGATAAATGTTCATGCGCTTACTTTCTCTAAACTTGCGGAATCGTTCGCGACTTCCTTGCGGCTCGCGTGGCGCCGGTCGCGGGCGTTCAGCCACTCCTCGGACTGGTACTCCGAAGCGTGCTTCATCTGCCCCGCGCGGTCGACGCTGTAGTCCTTGAACACGATCATTTCGTGCAATGTGACATCATTTAATACGCGAGTATATTCGAACAACACGCTTCGCACGATCTCCGCGCCCTCACAAATGTGGCTTCCATGCCCGATCCAGGTCGGGCCGACGATGCTCACGCCCGGCTCGATGCGCACGCCGGAGCCGATATAGACCGGGCCGGTGATCCTGGTGCCGTTCCAGTCGATGCTGGTGTTCAGGCCCACCCACAGGCCCGGCTCGATCTGGATGCCGGGCACGTCCATGTTGTTGACTTCGCCCGTCAGCACGTTCTGCAGCACTTCCCAGTAGTCGCCCACGCTGCCGATGTCGAGCCAGTTGAACGGGCGCTTCTGCGCGTAGAAAGGCATGCCCTTCTCGGCCAGCAGCGGAAACAGCTGGGCGCCGATGTCGAACGGGACGCCCGACGGGATCAGGTCGATGACTTCGGGTTCGAAAATATAGATGCCGGTGCTGATGAAATTGGACAGCGCGTCTTCCTGCCTCGGCTTTTCCTGGAAGGTGGTGATGCGGCCGTTGTCGTCGGTGACCACCACCCCGTACGAGGACACCTTGTCCCACGGGACTTCGCGCGTGATGACGGAGGCCAGCGCGCCCTTGCGCCGGTGCTCGAGCAAGGCGGCCTTCAGGTCGAGGTCGATCAGGGCATCGCCGCACAGCACGATGGTGGTGTCGTCGAAGAAGCCGCCGAAATCCTGGATCTTCTTCATGCCGCCGGCCGAGCCGATCGGCTGGGCCACGACTTCGCCGGAGTCGGTGGTATAGCCTTCGAAGGAGTAGCCGATCTGGACGCCGAACTGGTGCCCTTCGCCGAAGTACTCCTCGATTTTTTCGTGCAGGTGGCTGACGTTCACCATGATCTCGGTGATGCCGAATTTGTGCAGATGCTCCACGAGATAAGCCATCACCGGCTTGCCCAGCAGCGGAATCATCGGCTTCGGCAGGTCGTAAGTCAGCGGGCGCACACGGGTGCCCTTGCCTGCCGCAAGAATCATTGCTTTCATTAGACCGTCCTCTTGACCATTACTTCGGTGTTGTCTGGTAGTGCCATACGTCGGCACACATTTGCGCGATATCGCGCTCGGCGGTCCAGCCCAGTTCGTCGCGTGCCTTGCTGGGGTCGGCATAGCAGTTCGCGATATCGCCCGGACGGCGGTCAACGATTTGATAGGGGATCTTGCGCCCCGAGGCTTGCTCGAAAGCGCGCACCATTTCCAGCACGCTGTTGCCGCGCCCGGTACCCAGATTGTACGTAACAACGCCGGGGCCTGTCGCCAGCTTGTCGAGCGTCTTGACGTGCCCGATCGCGAGGTCGACCACGTGGATATAGTCGCGCATGCCGGTGCCGTCCGGGGTCGGGTAATCGCCGCCGTACACCGACAGTTTCTCGCGCTGGCCGGTGGCCACTTGCGCGATATAAGGCACCAGGTTGTTGGGGATGCCGCTCGGCTCTTCGCCGATCAGGCCGCTCTCGTGGGCGCCGACCGGGTTGAAGTAGCGCAGCAGCGCGATGCGCCAGTCCGGCGCGGCCTTGATGAGGTCGCGCAGGATGTCTTCGATCATCAGCTTGCTGCGGCCGTAGGGATTGGTGGCGGACAGCGGGAAGTCTTCGCGGATCGGCACCGATGCCGGGTCGCCGTACACCGTCGCGGACGAGCTGAACACGATGGTCCTGACGCCGAACTTGGCCATGGTCTCGAACAGCACCACGCTGCCGGAAACGTTGTTGTCGTAGTAGCGCAGCGGCTGGGCGACGGATTCGCCGACCGCCTTCAGGCCGGCGAAGTGGATCACGGCGCCGACCTGGTGTTTGGCGAACACGGCTTCCATGCCCTCGCGGTCGCGGATGTCGACCTGCTCGAAAACGATCGGCTTGCCGGCGATGTGTTCGATGCGTTGCCGGACCGAGGCCTGGGCGTTGCACAGGTTGTCCACGACCACGGCCTCGTAGCCGGCCTTGAGGAGTTCGACGACGGTATGCGAGCCGATATAGCCCATGCCGCCGGTGACCAGAATTTTCATGTGTATTCCCTCTTACTCGAATGGTAGTTACCGTCGTCCTCGCGCAAGCGGGGAGCCCATTTTGCGCGCCGTTCGCAGCGCTGGGGAAATGGGGTACCCGCCTGCGCGGGAACGACGATGTGCTTAGCGGATACCGCGGCAAGTCACCTTCTCGCCGCCTCCTTGATGAACAGCCAGATGAACGCCATGTCGTCGATGAAGTAGCGCCGGAACATGCGCCGCGGCTCCTGCAGGAAGCGGTAGAACCACTCCAGGCCCGAGCGTTGCATCCACACCGGCGCGCGCTTGACGCGGCCGATCGCCACGTCGAAGGTTCCGCCCACGCCCATCGCGAACGGGATCTTCATCTCGGCCTGGTACTTGCCCAGGAACTGCTCCTTCTTCGGCGAACTGATCGCCACGAACAGGAGGTCGGCGCGGCTGTCGCGGATCTGGCGCGCCACCTCCGCTTCCTCCGCCTCGCCCTTCCAGTAGCCATTGCGGCAGCCGGCCAGCGCCAGGCGCGGATACTTGCGCTGGTAGGTCTCGGCCACCTTGCTCACCACTTCCTCGCGCGCGCCGAGCAGGAACACGCGCCAGCCCTTCTCGCCGGCGCGCCGCATCAGCGCCTCGAACAGGTCGACCCCGGCCACGCGCTCCTTCAGCGGCTTGCCCAGCAGGCGCGATGCCCACACCACCGGCATGCCGTCGGCGTTGACGAGGGCGCAGTCGTTGATGATCTGGCGCAGTCCGGCATCGCGGCTGGCCTTGACCAGCTTGTCGACATTGACCACCACGTGCTGGTGCGGCCGGCCCGACTGGATGAACTGCTCGATGCGGCCGAGCGTTTCTTCCATCGACAGATTGTCGACCTGGCAGCCCATCAACGTGATGCGGCCACTCATCGCAATTCCTCCTCGAGGATGGCGACGATGCGCTCGGCGGCCTTGCCGTCCCACAGCTGCGGGCGGCGTCCCTGCTTGCCCTGCCCGCGCAGCACGCGATGGGCTTCGGCGACGATGGTGGCCGGATCGGTGCCGGCGAGGACGTTCGAGCCCTCTTCCACCGTCACCGGACGCTCGGTGTTTTCGCGGATCGTGATGCAGGGCACGCCCAGCGCCGTCGTTTCTTCCTGCAGGCCGCCGCTGTCGGTCAGCACCACGGCGGCGTCCTTCCACAGATTGAGGAAGGCCATGTAGGCCTGCGGCCCGGCCAGGGTGACGTTGGGGCCGAGGTCGATGCCGAACTTGTCGATATTCGAGCGGGTGCGCGGATGCACCGGGAACACCAGCGGCAGCTCGGCCGCGATCTGCCTGAGCGCGCCGGCGATGCGGGCGAAGGTGTCCGGATCGTCGACATTGCTCGGGCGGTGCAGCGTGACCACGCCGTAGCGCCCGCCTTTTTCCTGCTGCGCGGCCTTGAAGGCGGCCGCCTCGGCGTCGTCCGGCGCGCCGCCGCGCGACAGCTTGTCCGCCTGGTACAGCACGTTATCGACCATCACGTGGCCGACGTAGTGGATGGCCTCGTCGGACTTGCCTTCGCGCCGCAGGTGCTGCACGGCCGAGGGCTCGGTGACGAAGAACCAGTCCGAGATGCTGTCGGTGACGAGGCGGTTGATTTCCTCGGGCATGCCCATGTCGAAGCTGCGCAGGCCGGCCTCGACGTGGGCCACGCGGATGTTGAGCTTCTTGGCGACGATCGAGCAGGCCAGCGTGGAATTGACGTCGCCCACCACCAGCACCGCATGCGGGCGCTCGGTGGTGCACAGCTCCTCGAAGCCGACCATGATCCTGGCGGTCTGCGCGGCGTGGCTGCCGCCGCCGGCGGCCATGAACACGTCCGGCTGGGGAATGCCGAGCTCCTCGAAAAACACGTCGTTCATCTCGCGGTCGTAGTGCTGGCCGGTGTGGATGATCTTGAAGGCCAGCGCACCGCTCGCCTGCAGGGCGCGCACGATGGGCGCGATCTTCATGAAGTTCGGGCGGGCGCCGGCAACCAGGTACAGCAGGGGACGTTGTGGTTTCATGTTTTACAAGATATTGATGGTAAAGCGGCACTCGACCGGCACAGCCGACGATACCGTCGTGATCCGAAGGACGTCGCACGCTTCCTTCGCTTCATAGTGGCGCGAGGCCCAGCCCAGCGGCGGATGCTCGGCGCCGCGCACCAGTTCCAGCTTGAGGTCGGCCCCGCTCACCTGCAGCTGCAAGGTGAAGGCCTTGCCGCGCGCGGACAGGCCGCTGCTGGTCAGGCGTACGTTCAGTTCGGGCGCGAAATGCCAGAACAGCTCGACCTGGTGCGGGCGGCGCGCGGCCACCTCGTCGCGCACCAGCAGCGTGCCGGCGGCGGCATCGAAGCGCACGCTGCGCACGTGGCGCACCGGGTCGGCCAGGCGGCGGTAGCCGTCGTGCGAGCCGCGGAAAACGAAATCCTGCGGCGACTGCGGCATGCGTTCGATCGCGGCGCGCGCCTTGCGCAGCCACATGAAGCGCCCGCCCGAGACCGACTGGTCCTGTCTGTCCACGCGCACCGTGTTGTGGGCCGCGGTGCCGCGGAAGTAGTCGCGCCACTTCTGCTCCTGCCAGTAGGAATAGGTGCCAGGATCGATCAGGCATTGCTCGCCCGCCACCGACAGCGTCAGCGCCAGCGCGTCGGCGTGGCCGTGGGCGGCGATGCCGAGGTAGCCGAGCGGGCCGCAATCGAGCATGCCCTTGATTTCGCGCCTGGTACCGAAGTTGGAGCCGAACAGCAGGTAGCCGCCGTCCGGGAACGACCAGCCGCTTTCCGTTTCGTGGGCGTCGACCTCGGGCCGCTGGCCGGGCAAGGCGTGCAGCAGCCAGCGCGCGCCCGGATGGGTGTGGGTACCGCCGCCGAACACGGCGTCGCCCAGCGCCAGCAGCTGGGCCGCGCGGCCGCTGCCTTCGGCATCGAGGCGGAACACGGCGCCGTCGTCGGCATCGCCGACCATCGGCACGTGGCCGCCGACATCCACCGCCGAGCGCAGGAAGCGCAGCGCGCGCTGCAGCACGGTCCAGTAGCTGCGCGAGAACGGGTCGCGGCAGGCCTGGCCCAGCAGGCCGGCGACGAACAGGAATTCGCTGGCGAACACGTGGTAGGCGAAGGCTTGCTCGCGGTTGACGCCGTCGCGCGAGAACTGGGCCTGGGCCTCGGTCTCGAGTTCGCGCCTGGCCTGTTCCCGCCAGCCCGGCGAGGCGCGCCAGCACGGCCAGGTGACGGCGGCCACGTACAGGCCGGCCAGTTCGCCGATCAGGTGGTTGTTGGCCGAGGAATGGCGCGACAGGTGGCGCGCGATGCAGCGGCAGTGGGCGTGGATGCTGGCCAGCCAGTCGGCCTTCAGGCGCGCCCCGCCCGCGCCCGCGAACAGCGGCCCGGCCTCGCCGCCGCACAGCTGCCAGATCAGGCTCCAGTTGATGAGGCGGATGCCCAGCTCCAGCGAGCTGGTCCAGTTGGGGCCGATCGAGGGCGGGCATTGGTCGAGCCAGCTGCGCAGCTGCAGCGCCAGCGCCTCGGTCCAGCGTTCGTCGCCGCTGATGGCCCAGGCTTGCGCCAGCCGCACCAGGTGCAGGTGGCGGTTCAGTTCCCAGATGTGCTTGATGTCGCCGACGCGGTCGCGCCGGGTGATGGGTATGTCGCCGGAAAAGACCGCGGGCGCGGTGATGCCGGTTTCGGGATCGCGGTTCCACTGCGGCGGCACGCCGACGTCGTAGCGGCGGTCGGCGAACAGCAGCACATGGCCGGCCAGGATGGTCTCGGCGTCGCGCAGCAGCGCCGCGCGTTCGCTGTCTTCCAGCGCCGGGGCGCCGCGCAGCTTGAGCGTGAGCGCGCGCGGCAGCGGCTCCGGCGCCGCCGGGTCGCCCCTGCGCTTGACCAGTGTCGCCACGGCCGCCTGCTGGACGCGATAGCCCACTTCGGCCACCGTCATGCAGCGCAGGCGATTGACCAGCCAGGTCATGCGTGCCATTCCGCTCATTCACTCCCCTCAAGTTCGTGATAGACGGCGGCGATCCGTTCGATCACCGCCCCGGCTTCGAATTCCCGCGCGATCGTGGCGCGCGCCCGCCGGCCCAGTTCGCGGCGGCGCGCGTCGTCGTCGAGCAAGCTGCCCAGCGCCGTGGCGAGGGCCGCCACGTCGCCGGGCGCCACCAGCAGGCCGTTGTCGCCGTCGCGCACCGCGTGGGGAATGCCGCCGACGCCGGTGACGACGATGGCCTTGGCGGCCGCCATCGCCTCCAGCATCGCCATCGGCAGGCCCTCGGCATGCGAGGGCAGGCAGAAGATCGCGGCACGCGCCAGTTCGGCCTGTTTAGCGGCGCCGGTCAGCCAGCCGAGCAATTGCACGCGATCGGCGATGCCCAGCGCCGCGGCGCGGCGCCGCACCTCCTCGACTTCGCCCTGGCCGCCAATGGCCAGCACGGCCTGCGGATGGCGCGGCGCCAGCGCGGCCAGCGCCTCCAGCAATTCGTAGATGCCCTTGCGCGGCTCGATCTGGCCAAGGAACAGGATGCGCCCCGCCTCCTCCCGCACGGCCGATGGCGGCGGCAGCGGCACCGAATTGGGGATCACCACCACGCGCGCGCCCGGCGCGTAGCGGCGCAGGAAGTCGGCCCAGTGCGGCGACAGCGCGATCACCACGGAAGTGGCGCGCAGGGTGTGGCGGATCCAGCGTTGCAGCAGCGGGCCGGCCTGCTGTCCGGCGTAGCGGTCGAAGCAGGCACCGTGCAGGTGGAACACGGTGCGGCAGCCGGCGCCGCGCGCCACCGCCAGCAACAGCGACTTGCGCAGGAAGCTGGCGCCGGAAGCGGCGTGCACGTGCACCACCTGCGGCCGCCGGAACAGGCAGATGCCCAGCGTGCGCAGCAGGCCGGAGAGCGCCGCCCGCGCCTTGGCGCCACGGCCGCCCTCGGTGTGGGTGGCGACGTAGCGCACCGCCTCGCGCTCGAACAGGCCGCCCTCGCGCAGCAGGGACACCACGGTGGCCACGCCGCCGCGCCCGTCGAGCGCGGTGCCGAGCATCAGGACGCGCGCCCTGCCTGCCTCCGCTGCCGCCTGCCGTTTCTGCATGTCCATGATCTTATAAATTCAGCAATATTTCGATCTTACATGTTGTGTCTTTGAAGGCGCGCACGCTTCACATATCCAGGGCGATGAACTCGAATTTGCCATTGGGGCCGCGCGGGATGGCGTCGACCTGCTCCACCGTCACCTCGGCGCCGGGCACGCGCAGCAGGAACTTGCCGATCAGGGCGGCCTCGTCGGCGGCGGCGAAGCAGGCGGTGGGCACCACCCGCAGCACGAACTTGCCGGCGCCCAGGTAGCGCAC
>JAEWEK010000233.1 GCA_023389425.1 Pseudomonadota bacterium
GGCGTACACCGCGTACAGCATGCCGGGCAAATGCACGTCGATACCGAACAAGGGCTTGCCCGACACCACGGCCAGGTTGTCGACACCGCCGACGCGGGTGCCGAGCAGTTTGTAGCTGGCGGGATCCTTGAGCTTGACCTGCGCCGCATCCGGCACCGCCAGCTTCGACGCGGCCGCCACCAGTTGGCCGTAGCCGAGCTTGCGCTTGCTGGCCGCGTGCACGACTGCGCCATTATCTGCATGACACTGGTCAACCGGCACGTTCCAGGCCTGGGCCGCGGCCTGCACCAGCATCGTGCGCGCGGTGGCGCCGAGCTTGTGGAATTCGTTGTAGTTGGTGGGCGTGGACGTCGAGCCGCCCGCGCCCTGGCTGCCGTAGACCGGGTCGAGGTCGCCCTGCACGATGCGCACTTCGCGCCACGGCACTTCCAGTTCCTCCGCGATCACCATTGGCAGCGAGGTCTTGATGCCCTGGCCCATCTCCGGCTGCTTGGAAACGAGCGTGACCACGCCATCGCTGTCGATCCGGATAAAGGCATTCGGCGCAAACGTCGCGCCTTTGCCACCGGCATCCGTGACGGCGGCCAGCAGGCCATCCGCATGCAGGCCGATCACGAGGGCGGCGCCACCAAGCGCGCCCTGGCGCAGGAAGGTGCGGCGGGATGGAGAGTCGTGGTGCTTGCTCATTTCTTGCCCTTTCCGGTCGCGGCGATCTCGGCGGCGCGGTGGATGCCGGCGCGGATGCGGGTGTAGGTGGCGCAGCGGCACAGGTTGCCTGCCATCGCGCCGTCGATCTGGGCGTCGGTCGGTTTCGGATGTTGCTTGAGCAGGGCGCAGGCCGTCATGATCTGGCCGGCCTGGCAATAGCCGCATTGCGGCACGTCCAGTTCCTGCCAGGCCTGCTGCAGCGGATGCATGTCCTTGGCGTCGAGGCCTTCGATGGTCGTGATCTTCTTGGCACCCACGCTGGACACCGGCGTCAGGCAGGAGCGGGCCGGTGCGCCGTCGATGTGCACGGTGCAGGCGCCGCACTGGCCGACGCCGCAGCCGTATTTGGTGCCGACCAGGCCGGCGGCGTCGCGCAGGGCCCACAGCAGCGGGGTGTCGGCTTCCACCTCGACCGTGCGCGGCTTGCCGTTGATGTTCAGGGTGTATGTGCTCATGGTTGACCTTGCCTGACTTGGACTGTCGCACATGCTAGCGAATTCGGGGCGGGGTGGCTAGACCATATGGATGACTAAGCGGAAATATTGCATTGCAACGTGCGTTCTGATGCGCGTCAAGACAGCGGCGGATACTCCGAACTTCTTGTCGACAGCCCCCTAAGCTTGAGCGGTAGCTTGATCCGGTGCGGCGCACAACCGTCCCGGTCCGACAACCGAAACAAGGGAGCTCACCATGAAGACCCACGCACCAGTGCTCGGCCTGATGCTGCTCGGCGCCGTATCCTGCCAGGCCGCGGAAGAGAAGGCGCTTGTCATCACCAACCCGAACGCGAACGCGAAATCGATCACCGAATACTGGACGGCGGAGCGCTTCCGGGCCGCCAGGCCGATGCCGATGCCGCATGTCGCCCCCAACGCCACCTTGCGCGAGGAACCGCCGGCCGCGCCCGCCGGCAAGTCCGAAAGTGGAACCGCGCGCGCTCCGGTCACCCAGCTGCGCGCCGCGCCGCTGAAACTGTTCTCGCCCGGCACCGTCCAGCAGCGCAGCGAAGCCGAGGTGCTGACGCCAGGCGCGGCCGGCAGCTTCGGCGCGCAATACACCAGCTCGCGCGTGTTTCCGATGTTCAGCGGCAGCACGGCCTCCTTCTCCGCGGACCGTGCCTATCCCTACATCACCATCGGCAAGCTGTTCTTCACGATTGCCGGCGTGCCCTATGTCTGCTCGGCCTCGGTGATCCAGCACCGCATCGTCGCCACCGCCGGCCACTGCGTGCACAGCGGCACATCGGCCGGCTTTCACAACAACTGGGTGTTCGTGCCGGCCTTCCGCGACGGTACGGCGCCGCTGCTGGCCTGGAACTGGCGCGCCGCCATCGTCACCGGCACCTGGGCCGGCGGCGGCGGCACGGTGCCGAATGCTGCGGACTACGCGATGATCCAGTTCGGCGACCAGAGTTCGGGAGGCCGCACGGTGGCGCTGGGCGACGTCACCGGCTGGCTCGGCTGGCAGACGCTGAGCCTGGCGGCGAACCACACCTCCAAGCTCGGCTATCCCTGCAACCTGGACAATTGCCAGAAAATGCAGGACATCACCAGCGGCGCATTCCGGACGGTGTCGCCGAACAATGTGGAATACGGCTCGGATGCCACCGGCGGCTCCAGTGGCGGGCCGTGGGTGCAGAACTTCCAGCTGCTGCAGGCCGGCGGCGGTACCGGGTCGAATACCGGCTCGAACCGCGTGGTCGGCGTCACGTCCTATATCTACGTGCCGGATGACCCGAAAGTGCAGGGCGCGTCGATCCTGGATGGACGCTGGGTCAACCTGCTCAATACCCTGTGTGGGCTGCAGACCGGTAATTGCCTGTGACTCATAGACCTTGCGGGAAGGTTTCCGGCGGCTCGCCGCTGTGCCAGCCGCTGGTCGGGTCGAGCGGTTCCACGGCGCTGGTGCGGTCGACGTGGATGATGCCGTCGAATTGCCTGGGCAGCTCGGCCATGAAGTAATGGCTCTGGCGCTCGGTGCGCGGGACGTAGAGCACGCCGATCGCCCGTTCCAGGCGCCGTTCCGACAAGCCGGCCACGGCATCGCTGCGGCCGCGCAGCGGCAGGAAGTAGCGCGGAATACCGACCTGGTGCAAGACGTCCTCGTAACTGTCCGGCAGGCCCGGGCGGACGCGCTTGCGCTCGGCCGGACCGTCCCATTCGGACGCCGCCGTCACCCAGCCGTCGTAGGTGGAAAAGCCGATCAGGCAAGTGTCGCCGCCGTAGTTGCGCCGCGCCAGCTCGCCCACATTCCATTCACCCATCCGCCCCATCTCGGTGGCGCTGGCGTCGCCGATGTGGGAGTTGTGTTCCCAGACGACGATCTTTGCCTGCTGGCCGTCGCGCGCGAGGTGGCGCGCCAGGGCGGCCAGCGTCTCGGCCATATGGCTGTCCCGCAGGTTCCACGAGGACACGCGGCCATGGAACATGGTGCGGTAATACTCTTCCGCATTCTTCACCAGCCGCGCGTTCTGCTGGGCGTAGAAATAGGCGTCCTCGGCGTTGCTGCCGTCGGCCTGGATGTAGTCGAAGGCGCGCTGCTGCATGTCGCGCAGCTGGGCCATCACGCCTTGCTCGCAGGATTCCGACAGGCCGATGCCGGTGGCGTAGCCGTAGTGCTGGCTGTCTTCGCCATAGTGCTCGAAGCAGGCGTAGCGGCGCCGTGCCTCGGCGGCGGCGACCGCGTCCACCTTGTCCAGATAGGCCAGCACTTCCTGGATCGAGGTAAACATGCTGTACAGGTCGAGCCCGTAGAAGCCCACCCGCTGCCCCGGGTCACTCGAACTGTTGTGGGCGCGCAGCCATTCGGCGAAGCGGGCGACGTCGGTGTTGCGCCACATCCAGCTCGGGAAGCGCTGGAAGCCGCCCAGCGCCTGCACGGCGTCGCGGTCCCGGTCGCTGCCGCTGACATAGCAGTTGACCCGGTAGGCATCCGGCCAGTCGGCCTCGACCGCGACGGCGGTGAAGCCCTTGTCGCGGATCAGGCGCTGGGTGATGCGCGCCCGCTCCGCGTAGAACTCGTGGGTGCCGTGGGTGGCTTCGCCCAGCAGCACGTAATGGGCGTCGCCGATAAGGTCGAGCAGGCCGTCGTAGTCGGCATCCGAGCCGGTCAGCGGCTGGGCGGCCGCGGCGATCGCGCGCGACAGGATCGGGGAGGCGGCCATGACCATCGCGCGGTCCTCAATGCAGGTAGCGGCTGCTGGAGGTGCCGTGGCGCGCCGAACCGGACGGCACTGCGCCGCGTTCGATGAAGGACTTCATGCGCGCCAGGTCATCGTCCATCTGGCGCCTGGGATCGGCGCCGAGCAGGGCGGCGATGCCATGCCCGAGCGCGCCGGCCGGCGGCTGCCAGGACATGCGTACCGTAACGCGGGTGCCGCCGCGCGAAGGCTCGAATTGCACCGAGCCGCTCTGGCCGATCTCGGCCCCGGGCTCGGTGCGCCAGGCCAGCCGGTGCGGGCGCGATTGCTCGGTCAGGCGCGAGTTCCACTCGAATTCGCTGCCGGCCGGCCCGCGCACCACCCAGTGCGAGCGGCCGCGGCCCAGGTCGCGCACCTCGGCCACGTGCGACATGAAGCGCGGGAAGTTCTCGACATCGCACCACAGGTCGTACACCTCTTCCGGCGAGGCGTCGATGTGGATGCTCTTTTCCAGGTCGACGGTCTGGCCCAGGCCGCGCCCGCCCAGCAAGCCAGTGAGCGGCTGGTTGACGGCGCCGCGCGCCAGCATCGCCAGTCCGGCCACGCCCAGCGCCATGCCGAGCGGCGAGCGGCGCATCAGGGCGTACATGCCGAGCAGGCCGCCGCCCACCACCGCCGAGCCGCGCAGGGCCGGCGTCCATTCGTCGCGCGTGGCCGCTCCGAGCAGGCGCCGGACACGGCCGCCGGATTCGGCGGCGCCATCCATCGTGTCGGCCTTGTCCGCGGCGCGCCCGGCAAGCCGGCTGGCGGAATCGCCGGCCTTGCCGACCGCGCTGGACACACGCTGCC
>JAEWEK010000236.1 GCA_023389425.1 Pseudomonadota bacterium
GTCCAGCCGCGGATCAGGCGCGTGGCCAGGTGCTGCAGCTGGGCCAGTTCGACCTGCAACTTGCCTTCGTTGGTCTTGGCGCGCTGGGCGAAGATGTCGAGGATCAGGCTGGTGCGGTCGACCACGCGCACGTTCAGCTTGCGCTCGAGGTTGCGCTGCTGGGCCGGCGACAGCGCATGGTTGAAGATGACGATGTCGATCTGCTCGGCCAGAACGGCCTGGCCGATCTCGTCGGCCTTGCCGCTGCCGACGTAGTAGGCCGGATCGGGCGATGCGCGCTTGGCGGTGATGGTGGTGATGGGGTCGGCGCCGGCCGATTTGGCCAGCAGCGACAGTTCATCGAGGCTGGCAGCGAAATCGCCAGCCCCAAAATCGATGCCCACCAGCGCGGCGCGCGTGGTGGCGGTGCCGGGGGCTCCTGCCATCGGCCTTACTCGGCTTCCTGCTCGAGGTTGAGGTTGACGGCGCGGGCCGGAACGACGGTGGAAATGGCGTGCTTGTAGACCATTTGGGTGACGGTGTTACGCAGCAAAACGACGTATTGGTCGAAGGACTCGATGTGCCCCTGGAGTTTGATCCCGTTGACCAGATAGATGGAGACGGGAACGTGCTCTTTGCGCAAGGCATTGAGGAATGGGTCTTGTAAAAGTTGCCCTTTGTTGCTCATGACAGCTCCGTGTGTTGTTGTAGTTTAAAAGTTGAGGACGACTCGCGCGTTTTCAAGAGGCAAAATCGACACTCAGCAAAGGCGGTGACAGGGCCTGAGATACTGTACCCTGTTTTGCCGGTTTTTGTCGTACTGCTATCGTTATTTTTGCTCTTTGGCAAAAGGATTTTTACCAGAGCGCAATTCGATACGCAGCGGTGTGCCGACAAGATTGAAGGTATCGCGGAAGTGCTTCTCCAGATACCGCTTGTACGGCTCGGTGACGCCATCCAGGGCATTGCCGTGGATGACGATGACGGGCGGATTCTGCCCGCCCTGGTGGGCGTAGCGCATCTTCGGGCGGGTGCCGCCCTTGCGCTTGGGTTCCTGCTTTTCGACCGCCAGTTCGAGCGCGCGGGTCAGGCGCGGCGTCGACAGCTTGGCGGTGGCGGCGGCGTAGGCCGAATCGACCGACTTCATCAGCGGACCGATGCCGGTGCCTTTCAGCGCCGACACAAAATGCTGCTTGGCAAACGAGAGGAAATCGAGCTTGCGGTCGAGGTCCGTCTTGACCTGGTCGCGCTGGTGCGACTGCAGGCCATCCCACTTGTTGACGGCAACAACCAGCGCCCTGCCCGATTCCAGAATGAAACCGGCGATGTGGGCATCCTGCTCGGAAATATCCTGTTGCGCATCGAGCAGCAG
The DNA here is from genome assembly GCA_023389425.1 of Pseudomonadota bacterium. GTDB lineage: Bacteria > Pseudomonadota > Gammaproteobacteria > Burkholderiales > Burkholderiaceae_D > Telluria. Next base: position 1,352 of record JAEWEK010000236.1, read on the forward strand.
GATGACGACGTTGGCTTCCGAGATCGATTGCAGCGTCTTGACCACCGAAAATTTCTCGATCGCTTCGAACACCTTGCCGCGGCGGCGGATGCCGGCGGTGTCGATCAGGGTGTAGCTCTTGCCGTCGCGTTCGAACGGCACTTCGATCGAATCGCGGGTGGTGCCGGGCATGTCGAAGGCGATCACGCGCTGCTCGCCGACCAGGGTGTTGATCAGGGTCGACTTGCCGACGTTGGGGCGGCCGACGATGGCGATCTTGATGCCGTGGTCGGCCGGCTCGAGCTCTTCCGGCTCGTCCGGGCGCTGCTGGAAAGCCAGGTCGAGCGCTTCGTTGACGAGGTCGAGCACGCCGTCGCCGTGGGCGGCGGAAATGACGTAGGGATCGCCCAGGCCCAGCTCGTAGAACTCGGCGGTGACCGAGGTGTACTTCATGCCCTCGCTCTTGTTCACCACGAGCATGACCTTGCGGCCCGACTTGCGCAGATAGTCGGTGATGGTCTTGTCGTGCGGCGTCAGGCCCTGGCGGCCGTCGACGATGAACACGACGACGTCGGCTTCGGCCACGGCCTGGCGCGTCTGCAGCGCCATCTCGTGCATGATGCCTTCCTTGGCGACCGGCTCGAAACCGCCGGTGTCGATGACCAGGAACGGGCGCTCGCCCATCCGCCCCTCACCGTAGTGGCGGTCGCGCGTCAGGCCAGGCAGATCGGCCACCAGCGCGTCGCGCGAGCGGGTCAGGCGGTTGAAGAGAGTCGACTTACCGACGTTCGGTCGGCCAACGAGTGCAATTACCGGCTTCATCTAATTATTATTCGACCGCGATCGCGGCCACGGTTCCATTTTGCGTTTGAAAAATCAGGTTCGAGCCTGCCAGCAGCGGCGTCGAGCTGACCGCGCTGCCATCGGTGGCGACGCGGGCCAGCAGCTTGCCGTCCTCGCGGTCGAGGAAGTGGACATAGCCCTGGAAATCGGCAACCGCGACGGCGCGGCCCACCGAGACCGGGGTCGACAGGCTGCGGTAGGCCAGCTTGTCGTTCTTCCAGGCGCTGGTGCCGGTTTCGCGGTTGAAGGCGGACACGGCGCCCTTGTCGTCGGCGGCGAACACGTACAGCTGGTCGACCGCCACGCCCACTTGCGAGGACAGGTCGCGGGTCCAGCGCGCCGAGCCGGTGGTCAGGTCGAAGCAGCCGACCCGGCCCTGGTAGGACACGGCGCAGACGTCGTTGTCATAGATGGCCGGGGTGCCGCCGATGTCGGTCACGCGCTCCAGTTCGGTCGCGCCGCGGGCCACGCCCACTTCCACTTCCCAGCGCGGCGCGCCGGTGGCCAGCAGCAGCGAGGCCAGCTTGCCGCCCGGCTGGGCGACGATGACGTCAGTGTTGTGCGCGACCATGCCCGGCGCCAGGCGCAGGGTCAGCGGCGGCAGCGGACGCTGCACGGTCCATTTCTTTTCGCCGGTCTTGGCGTCGAGGCCGACGATGCGGTTGTCGATCGAGCGCGCCACCACGATGCCGTGGGCGACCGCCGGGGCCGACAGGATCTCGCTCGACAGCTGGGTCTTCCACAGCTGCTTGCCGTCCATGTCGTAGGCCAGCAGCGTGCCCTTGGTGGCGCCGATGGCGACCAGGTTGCCGTCGCTGCCAGGGCTGGTGGTGAGGTCGGCGCCGGTCTTGATGCGCCACAGCGCATGGCCGTCGCTGGCGTCGAGGCGGGCCAGGTTGCCGTCGTTGGAGGCGACCAGCACGGTGTTGCCGGCCAGCGCAGGCGACAGCGCGTATTTGTTCGACTTGCCGATCTCCGCTTTCCACACGGTGCGCGCGGCCATGCCGGCCTTCAGTTCGACCAGGGGCGCAGGCTGGTTGCCTTTTTCCTTCGATGCAAACGGGTTCAGGCTCGAGCAGCCCGCGATCAGGGCCAGGACGCCGACGCTGACAAGCTTACGTGTAGTGCGCATGTTTTCTTATACCTTGTTCTCAGGACTGTTCTACGTCGTTCCCGCGGAGGCGGGAACCCCATTTGCGTGCTCGGCTACAAGCGCTCGCGCTAAAGGTAGGCGACGACATGGGGTTCCCGCCTGCGCGGGAACGACGGTTGTTATTAGGCTGCCGGTGCTGCCTTCGCATCGGCGCCAGCCGGCTGCGAGCCGCCCAGCGAATCGAGCTTGAGCTGCACCAGCGGACGGCCCGGATTCTTCTGGTCCATCGCGGCCAGCGCGGCCTGGTAGGCGCTGCGGGCGTCGGCCAGCTTGTTCTGCGCGACCAGGATGTCGCCCTTGCGGTCGGCCACGTCGGCCTTGAACTGCGGCAGGAAGTCGCCGTTCAGCTGGGCCAGCGCCTGATCATAGGCTTTCTCGTCCAGCAGCACGCCGGCGAGGCGCAGCTTGGCCAGCGACTTGTATTCGTCTTCGCCATGGTCGGCGGCCCATTGCAACTGGGCCTTGGCGGTCTTCAGGTCGTTGGCGTCGAACGCGCCCTTGGCCGCGCCCAGCGCCGCCATCGACGCGTACAGCGTGCCGCCGAACTTGGACTCGATGTCGCCGGCGATGCGCTGCACCTTGGCGTTGTCGTTCGCCTGCAGCGATTCGAGCAGCTGGTTGTACAGGCCGGAGGCTTCGGCCGACTGGCCGCGCTTGTGCGAGTTCCAGAAATTGTAGCCGGCGTAGCCGGCCAGCGCGACGATCAGCACCCAGGTGATGAGGTTGCCGTAGGTGGACCAGAAGGCCTTGAAAGTCGCTATCTGCTCTTGTTCTTCGAGATCGTATGCCATGTCAATCCGTTTGTGGTTCTAATGCTTGGGTTGGTGAATTTTACGCGTGATAGTGCACGTGGTCATGATCGTGATCGTCGCCGATGATCTGGTCGACCACGTAGTCGACCACTTCGTCGAACGGCACGCTGGCCTGCTGCTGTTCGCCGTCGCCTTCGCGCAGCGCCTTGACGGCGGCCACGTTGCCCGCCACTTCGTCCTCGCCGAGGATCACGGCGAACGCGGCGCCGGAACCGTCGGCCTTCTTCATCTGGCTCTTGAAGCTGCCGGCGCCCTGGGCGGTCGCGCAGTGCAGCACCACGTCGAGGCCGGCATCGCGCAGGCGCTCGGCCAGGATGAAGGAACGCAGTTGCGCTTCCTGCCCCTGGTGCACCATGTAGACGTCGCACTGGGCCGGCGCGGCGATTTCGCCGGCGCCCTTCATCAGCTCGATCAGGCGTTCCATGCCCATCGCGAAGCCCACCGCCGGGGTCGGCTTGCCGCCGAAGGTTTCGATCAGCGGGTCATAGCGGCCGCCGGCGCACACGGTGCCCTGCGCGCCCAGCTCGTCGGTGACCCACTCGAACACGGTGCGGTTGTAGTAGTCGAGGCCGCGCACCAGGCGCGGGTTGACGGTGTACTGGACGTTGTTGGCGTCGAGCAGTTTCTTGAGGCCGTCGAAGTGGGCCAGCGATTCCTCGCCCAGGAAATCCAGCAGCTTGGGCGCGGCGTTGACCAGGTTCTGCATGGTCGGGTTCTTGGTGTCGAGGATGCGCAGCGGGTTGGCGTGCAGGCGGCGTTTGGCTTCCTCGTCGAGCTGGTCGAGGTGCGCTTCGAAGTAGGTGATCAGCTCGGCGCGGTGACGCTGGCGCTCTTCCGCGTTGCCGATCGAATTCAGTTCGAGGCGGATGTTGGACAGGCCGAGGTCGTCCCACAGGCGCCGGCACATCATGATGAGTTCGGCATCGATGTCCGGGCCGGCGAAACCGATGGCTTCCGCGCCGAACTGGAAGAACTGGCGGTAGCGGCCGCGCTGCGGACGCTCGTGGCGGAACATCGGGCCCTTGTACCACAGGCGCTTGGGGCCGTCGTAAGCGAGGTTGTGCTCGATGGCGGCGCGCACCACGCTGGCCGTGCCTTCCGGGCGCAGGGTCAGCTGGTCGCCGTTCATCGAGTCTTCGAAGGAATACATTTCCTTCTCGACGATGTCGGTGACGGCGCCGATGGCGCGCGCGAACAGGCGCGTCTCTTCGACGATCGGGGTCACGATCTTCTGGAAGCCGTAGCTTTTCAGGATCGTTTCGACAGTGTTCTCGAACAACTCCCACAGCGGCGCGTCGGCCGGGAGGATGTCGTTCATGCCTTTGATGGCGACGATTTTTTCGGATTTTTTGGACTCAGCCATTTTCTCTAACGCCAGTGAATTCTGTTGCTCTTGCAATGCTTGAGTGTCGCCAAGGAGCCTAGGCTTGCAAGCCTAGGCCGTTCCGCTGGCGAGCGACATGCCGCTCGAAACCCCAGCTCCACCGACGATTTTCTCTTTTTTATCGGACATAGTTACCCCTTGCACGTCGTCCCGGCGGAGGCCGGGACCCATAGACCGTTTCCAAATTCGGATAGTCAGCATGGGTCCCGGCCTGCGCCTGGACGACGGTATTCAGGCTGCGGATTCTACCGGAGCCCCGTAATTCTTTTGCACGTAATCCAGCACGATCCGCTGGAACTCTTCCACAATCTTCTCGCCGCGCAGCGTCGCCACTTTCTGGCCGTCGACGAACACCGGCGCCGCCGGCGATTCGCCGGTACCCGGCAGGCTGATGCCGATATTGGCGTGCTTGCTTTCGCCCGGCCCGTTGACGATGCAGCCCATCACGGCCACATTCATCGCTTCCACGCCCGGATAGGCTTTCTTCCATTCCGGCATGCTATCGCGCAGGAAGGTCTGGATGTTGTCGGCCAGTTCCTGGAACACGGTCGAGGTGGTGCGGCCGCAGCCCGGGCAAGCGATCACCATCGGCGCGAATTTGCGCAGGCCCATGGTTTGCAGGATCTCCTGCGCCACCACCACTTCCTTGCTGCGGTCGCCACCTGGTTCCGGGGTCAGCGAAATGCGGATGGTGTCGCCGATGCCTTCCTGCAGCAGCACCGACAGCGCCGCCGTCGAGGCGACGATGCCCTTGCTGCCCATGCCCGCTTCGGTCAGGCCCAGGTGCAGCGGATAGTCGCAGCGCTTGGCCAGCTCGCGGTACACGGCGATCAGGTCCTGCACGCCGGATACCTTGCACGACAGGATGATCTTGTCGCCGGCCAGGCCGAGTTCCTCGGCGCGCTGGGCGTTCTCGATGGCCGAGGTCACCAGCGCCTCGTACATCACGGCTTGCGCGCTCCACGGCTGTTCGCGCTGCGCGTTCTCGTCCATGATGCGGGCCAGCAGCGACTGGTCCAGGCTGCCCCAGTTCACGCCGATGCGCACCGGCTTGTCGTACTTGATCGCGATCTCGATCATCTGGGCGAACTGGCTGTCGCGCTTGGCGCCCTGCCCCACGTTGCCCGGATTGATGCGGTATTTCGACAGCGCCCTGGCGCACTCCGGATAGTCGCGCAGCAGCAGGTGGCCGTTGTAGTGGAAGTCGCCGACCAGCGGCACGTCCACGCCCATCTTGTCGAGCTGTTCGCGGATGGCCGGCACGGCGGCCGCCGCTTCAGGCGTATTGACCGTGATGCGCACCACTTCGGAACCGGCACGCGCCAGCTCCTTGACCTGGATCGCGGTGCCGATCGCGTCGGCGGTATCGGTATTGGTCATCGACTGCACCACCACCGGTGCATCGCCGCCGACCCAGACCTGGCGCGCGCCGTGCGACACCAGTACCTTGCGGCTGGCGCGGCGGGCGAGCGGGCCGGACGGGATGGGCGAATATTGCGAAGTCATTGCTGTCCTCTGTTACTTGAGCGCGACGCGGGCAATGGTTTTACCCGGCAGCAGCGGCAGCTCGACGGCGGCGCCGCGCAGGCTGGCGTTCACGCCTTTCGGGTTGCCGACCGTCAGCGTCAGCGGCTGCTCGACCGGCAGCGCTTGCGTGTCGCCGGCCTTGACCAGGCGCGAAATCAGGTTCTTGCCGTCCGCGGTACGCACCTGGATCCACGAATCCTCGTTGACCTTCAGGACCAGGCCGTTGGCGGGCACGGCGGTTTCGGCGGCGGCCAGCACCGGGGCCGGCGCGGCGGCCGGCTGGGCCGGTGGCGGCGCGACGGCCGCGCCCGGGG
>JAEWEK010000246.1 GCA_023389425.1 Pseudomonadota bacterium
GTTCGGGTACCAGCGCTGTGGCCGGTCCACATGCACGGGCAGCTCGAGGCAGTTGGCGCCGGCATGCAATTGCACCCGCCGCCGGGCCGCCAGCGTGCGCTTGCCGTCCGGCGCCGTTTGCCACAGGCGCAAGTCGAACGCACCGTCACGCACGGCATCGGCGCACGCCACGGCGGCGATATCGGCGCGGGCCTCGTCGACGTGGTCCTGGCGCAGTTGCAAGTTATCGATGCGCACCGCGTCCCAACTTTGCAGCACGACCGGCTTCCAGATGCCGGCGGTGACGTAGCGCGGCCCCCAATCCCAGCCGTAGTGGTAACCGGGCTTGCGCACGAAATTGGCCGTCATCGCATCCTTCGGCTCGTCGCCATAGGGAGAAGGATAATTGCCGGCAAGCTTGTGCGGCATCGCCTGCACCTGCGGCAGCAGCGTCGCGATCGGCGAATGCAGCACGATGCGCAGCTCGTTGCCGCGCGCACGCAGCTTGCCCTGCACCGGCACGCGCCAGGTGCGGAAGGCGTTGTCGGCGGCGAGCACTTTCTCACCGTTCAGCCAGGCCTCGGCGAAGGTGTCCAGGCCGTCGAATACGAGATCGCTGCGCGCGTCCTTCAGCGCGGCCGCCGGCGCGTCGAAACGCGTGCGGTATTCCCAGTCCGCCAGGCCGATCCACTGCAGGCCGGCCTCGGCCGCGCCCACGTAGGGATCGGGAATCAATTTATCCGCGAACAGGTCGGTGTGGACCGTGCCCGGCACCTGGGCCGGATGCCACGCGGCAGCCTCGGCATGCGCCGGGAGCTGCGCATTGCCGGGCACCAGGCGGAAGGTCCAGCCCTTGTCGATGACCACATTGCCTGCCATGGCCGCGCTTGCGGCGGCGGCAAGACAGAGCCCGGTGAGCAGGCGTTTCATGGCGCCGGCGCCTTCCAGTAGCGCTGGATCCATTCCTCATTGGTCGGCATGGCGTCGACGGCATGGGACAGCATCGCGCGCATGCTGTCCACGTGGTCGAGCAGCTTCGCTTCCGGCATCGCATCGACGATCGGGTGATAGCCTTGCGGCACGATGCGCTGGCCCAGCATCACCTGCACCCAGCTCGGCAGCGCGAAAAAGTCTTCGCCGTTGCGGAAATAGCGGCCGTCGCTGCGGAACATGTCCATCGCTTCGCGCAAGGGTTCCGGAACTTCCATGGTCCGGCAGTAGTCCCAGAACGGCGTGTCCTTGCGCTCGGTCGCGTGGTAATGCAGGATCAGGAAATCGCGAATGCGCTCGTATTCGAAGGCACCGTCGCGGTTGTAGCGCTCCGCCAGCTGGGGATCGAAGGCGCGCGTCGGAAACAGGCTCAGCAGGCGCGTGATGCCGGACTGGGCCGAGTAGATGCTGGTCGATTCGAGCGGCTCGACAAAGCCGCTGGCCAGGCCCAGCGCCACCACGTTCTTGTTCCACAGCTTCTTGCGCATGCCGGGTTTGAAGCGCAGCGGGCGCGGCTCGCCCAGCGGCTTTCCGTCCAGCGTCGCCAACAGGGTGGCGGCGGCTTCGTCATCGCTCATGTGCGCACTCGCATACACGTGGCCGTTGCCGACGCGGTGCTGCAACGGGATGCGCCATTGCCAGCCCGCCTTGCGCGCGCTCGAGCGCGTGTAGGGCGTGATCTTGCCCACGCTCTCGCTGGGCACCGCCATCGCGCGGTCGCACGGAAGCCATTGAGACCAGTCGTCGAAGCCGGACTGCAGCGTCTGCTCGATCAGCAAGGCGCGAAAGCCCGAGCAATCGATGAACAGTTCGCCGTCGACCACCTGGCCGCTTTCCATCGTCACCGATTCGATGAAGCCGTCGTCGGCACGCTGCTTGACGCCGACGACTTTGCCTTCGATGCGCCGCACGCCGCGCCGTTCCGCCAGCTCGCGCAGGTAGCGCGCGTACAGTCCGGCGTCGAAGTGGTAGGCATAGGCGATGTCGGCCAGCGGCGAGCCCGGCTGGGCGTTGCGGTCGCCGGGAGCGAACTTGCCGCGCGGCGCCATCACGGTCTGCGGCGAGTAGTCGCCGATCGGTCCGGCGCGGCCGGACAGGTGCAGCTTGAGCCAGAACTGGTGGAAGGGCAGCGGCCCGAGCGAACGCCCGATGGCGCCGAAGCCGTGGATATAGCTGTCGCCGATGCGGGCCCAGTCATTGAACTGGATGCCGAGCTTGGCCGTGGCCTGGGTGCGCTTGACGAATTCCGCTTCGTCGATGCCCAGCCACTGGCCATTGAACAGCCGCATGTGCGGAACGCTGGACTCGCCGACCCCGACGATGCCGATTTCTTCCGACTCGATCAGCCGGATCGCGACACCCTGGCCCAGGTAAGTGGCCAGTGCCGTCGCGGCCATCCAGCCCGCGCTGCCTCCACCGACGATCGTGATAGTGGTGATCCGGTCCTGCGTATTCATGGCGGCGTTCCCAAAATAAGAAGACGGCTTTGCCGGTCAGCCGGCAAAGCCGTTGAAAACACCTCCCCGGTCCGGGACCCGGGGAGGCAGGGGTATTGCTCTTAGAACTTGTAGTTCAGGCCAGCATACGCGATACGGCCGGCATAGCCGTTCGAGTAGAAACGGTCCTTGGTGTCATTGCCCAGGTGCGAGCGCGACTCTTGCCTGGTCAGGTTGAGCACCGAAGCCGTCAGGCTCAGCTGCTTGGTGATGTTGTAGGCGACGTTGATGTCGATCTGGCTGTACGGATCTTCATACACGTTCAGGCCGTTGACCTGGCCGTCCACCACTTCGCCGCGACGGTTGTAGGAAGCGCGCGCCAGGAACTTGTCGGTTTCGTAGAACACCGTCAGGTTGGCCTGGTTTTTCGCGCTGCCGACCAGCGGCGAGGTGCCGATATTGGTGCCGTCTTCCAGCGTGATGGCGGCCTCGTTGGTCTTGTTGTAAGTGTAGTTCACCTGGAAGCCAAGGCCCGACGGCAGCGTGTGCTGTGCGTACAGTTCGACACCCTGCGACACGCCGTTGCGGCCGCCGGCGGTGGTCGAGTAGTTCTGCACCGTCACGGTCTGGCCTGCCACCTGCATCTGCACATCGCGCGTCACCGGCACCGAGAAGTTGCTGACGTTCTTGCGGAACAGGTCGGCGCCGAGGATCGAACCGCGCTGGTAGTACCACTCCAGGCCCAGGTCGAACTGCGTGGCCTTGTACGGCTCGAGGTTCTTGTTGCTGCCCGAGCCGAACCAGCCCTGCTTGTCGCCGCCACCGATCAGGCGGCGGTCGTTGACGTATTCCTGGCTGTAGAAAGACAGGTTGCCCGGCGAGGCGATGTCGCCGTAGCTGGGACGGGCGATCACCTTCGATGCCGCCGCGCGCAGCAGCAGGTTCGGCGCCAGGTCGTAGGCCAGGTTCAGGCTCGGCAGCACGTCGTTGTAAGTGCGGTCGAGCGAGCTGATGGCGAATGACTGGGTGTGCGCGGTGCTGTCCGGCAGCGTGGTGAAGCCGCTGACGCAGCCCGAGCCCGCCGGTGCGCCCACCGCCGGCTTGCCGCCGGCCTGGCACGGCGCCGGCGCACCGTTGGCGCCGTTGAAGAAGTAGTCGTTGTAGTTATCGACCTGGTCGGTGGAATCGGCATGCTGCTTGGTGCGCACGAAACGCAGGCCGACGTTGCCGCGCAGGCGGTCGGTCTTGATGTTCGCCTGCACGTAGGCCGCGGAGATCTTTTCGTCGACGTTGTAGACGAAGTTGTTCTCGTTGCGGGTCTGCATCTGGCCGTAGGTGCTGTTCAGGTACGAGATGTAGGCCGGGTAGTTAATCGCCGGGAAGGCGCTGGCGCTGATGCCGCCCGCCAGGTTATCCAGGCCGTTCTGGTACAGGAACTGCGGCTGGAACTTGTTGGCGGTCGGATCGCAGCCGGCCTGGTAGCGCTTGTCGTAGTTGGTCGGATCGGCGCCCTTGCAGACCCAGTAGTTGTTGCCGGTGCTGCGGTGGATGCCGCCGTCGCGGTACTTGGCGCCGAACTGCACCGAATCGAGCCAGTTGCTGTCGGCGTGCCAGGTGAAGTCGCCCTGGGCGTACTTCTGCTGGTTGCTGTTCTCGGTCCACGAGGACGAGGTCGAGCCGAGGTCGATTTCGCCGATGCCCTTCATCAGGTTCGCCATCAGCTGCGGCGAGAAGGTCATGGTCGGGGTGCCCTGGGTGGTCCAGGCGCTGGCCGTGTTGCCGAGGGTCCAGCTGCCGTCGGCGTTCTGCACGCGCGGCTTGATCGGCATCGTGAACTGCAGCGACGGGCCGCCGCCGGCCCAGGTGCGGCCTGCCTTGAAGTCGGCGTCCAGCGAATCGCCATGCCATTCGGCGCCCAGGTCGAAGGTCTGCGACTTGGCCTTCTGGATGTTGTAGCTGCCGGTGATCTGCGGAGTCGGGATGGTGCAGTCGTCCGGACCGAAGCCGCCGGTGTTCTTCAGGCCGCCCGCCGCGGCCTGGTCGCCGCTGCAATAGTAAGCCTTGCCCGGGTGCGCGCTGTACTGCGCGCCGGTGACGATGGTGTGGCTCGGATCGAAGGTCAGGCCGTCCAGCATGCGGCCGCCCGGCCAGTTGCCGTCGCCCGAGTAGCGCGCCAGGTTCCACTCCGGGATCTTGAGCGTGTTGGTCTGCGAATTCTGGTTCAGGTCGAAGCGGAAGTAGTTGGCGGTCAGGTTCAGGTTCTTGACCGGCTTGAACTGCAGGGTCAGCTGGCCGCCCTTGCGTTCGCGCTGCTCCTCGGTCACGTTCAGGTTGACCGAGGTCGGCATCATGAAGTTGCTGTAGTAGTGGCCGTTCTGGTCGTAAAAGCCCGACTGGCCCCACCAGTAGCTATCCATGGTCGACGGCTTGCCGTTGACGTCGGCCGCCGGATGGCCCTTGTAGTCGTCGCCGTACCACTGCCAGTTCTCGGTGCTGGCGCCCATGGTGCGCGTGGTGCGCTTCTGCTGGGTGTAGCCGACCAGCACGCCGAACACGTTCTTGTCGTCGTGCCAGGCGTACTGGCCGGAGAACTGGCCGTCGCCCTTCTTGGTCGTGTCGGCCCAGGTGCCCTCGGCGTTGACGAAGCCGCTGCCGGACTTGACGTCGAGCGGACGGCGGGTGTGCAGGATCACGGTGCCGCCGATGCCGCCTTCGTCGATGCGTGCTTCCGGCGTCTTGAACAGCTCGGCGCTGGACAGCATGTTCGACGGCATCAGCGTGTAGTTGAAGGAACGGGTCGGGTCGCCGTTCGATTCGGCGGTCGCGATGTAATTACCGTTCAGTTCGGTCAGGGTGAGTTCCGACGACAGGCCGCGCACGCTGACGTTCTTGCCCTCGCCGCCGCTGCGGTCGATGATCACGCCCGGCACGCGCTGCAGCGCGTCGGCCACGTTCTTGTCCGGGAATTTGCCGATGTCCTCGGCGGTCACCACGTCGACGATCGCGTTGGCGTCGCGCTTCTGGTCGAGGCTTTTCTCGATCGAGTAGCGGTAGCCGGTGACGACCACGGTCTCCGGCTTCTGGGCGCTGCCGCTCGCCTGGTCGGTCGGCTGCGCGGCGGGTGCGGTCTGCGCCTGGGCATTGGAAAAAGCCAGCAGTGCGGCGCCCACCGCCATCGCGATGGGCGTGACACGGCAGCGACGCTGGCCTGAAGCGAGATCGTTCTGGAACCTCATGTATGTCTCCTGGTTGTGCCCAACGACGGGCTTTTTTTATGTGGCGGCAGCAGTTTTTCCGTCCCGCGCACCGCAACGCGAAAGGGTTCTACATGAGGAAGTTATACAAACTTGAAATTTCGAACTCAATAAACTTTCGTAAAACTTGTGCAGTTTAGCGATTGTTTAGTAAACACCTTTGTCGCGAAATTGCATCATCAAGGGGAAGCGCCCTGCGCGGACGGTGCGCGCCGGTGGTTTAGTGCGAAGCGTCTCGTCTGGCTGGCGCGGGCCGAATGGCGATTCCAGTAGGATGAAGTCAGCGCATGCCCGCTCGGCGCTGCCCGGCTCCGAGCTCACGACGCCCTCGCAGGAACCCGAATGACGCACACTCGCCTTGCAGAATTTGCGCAGGACAATTCGCCGTTTCCGCCGCCCGCGCGGCTGGTGGAACTGCTCCCCTGCGCCGCCTTGCTTCACACCCGCGACGGCACCATCGTGGCCGCGAACCGCTTGTTTAGCGAACTGCTTGGCTACCCACCTGATGAACTGCGGGCACGGCGCATCGCGGACTTAACCGGCTGGCAAGACCGCGCCAGCGACGAGGCGATCCGCACGACGCTGCTGCAGGGCGAACGCAGCGAACTGGCCTTCACCAGGCGCTTCGTCACGAAAGCGGGCGAATACATCGCCTGCGAAGTCGCGCTCAAGTGCATCGTCGATGGCCCGGCCGTGCACTACCTGGCCGTCATCCGCAGGCACGCAGCGGCGCAGCCCGGCCATGCCGGCTTCGGCGGCCAGCGCGGCGAAGCCGAGCTGATCCTGCAAGCCATCGACGAGGCCTTCATCCTGCTCGACCGCGACTTCCGGGTGATGCGCATCAACGACCAGGCCCTGCGCATCGATGGCCGCCGGCGCGAGGCCATCATCGGCCGCACCCATTGGGAAGTGTGGCCGGGATCGGAAACGCTGGCGGTGGGCGCCGCCTACCGCAAGGCGATGCGCGAGCGCATTCCCGTCAGCGTGGAGCAGCGCTATCCACACCAGGGGCAGGACATCTGGATCGAGGCGCGCGCCTTTCCCTTCGGCGACAGCCTGGCCGTGTTCTACCGCGACATCAGCGAACGCAAGCTGGCCGAACGCGCGCTGCGCGACAGCGAGGCAAGGTTCCGCTCGATCGCGGACACGATGCCGCAGATCGTCTGGTCGGCCCGGCCCGACGGCTACCACGACTACTTCAACCGCCAGTGGTACGAGTACACCGGCGTGCCCGAAAGCGCGGCCGAAGGCGAGGCCTGGGTCGGCCTGTTCCATCCGGACGACCAGGCGCTGATGATGGAGCGCTGGCGGCACAGCCTGGCGACGGGCGAGCCCTACGAGGCCGAGTTCCGGCTGCGCCATCGCTCCGGCGAATACCACTGGCAGCTGGGGCGCGCGCTGCCGCTGCGCGACGAGCACGGCGCCATCACCCGCTGGATGGGCACGTCCACCGACATCCACGATCGCATCCTGATGCAGGACGCGCTGCGCGATGCCCAGGCGCGGCTGGAAGCGACGCTGGCCGCGGCCGACATCGGCACTTGGTCGTGGGACATCGCGGCCGACCGCCTGCACGCCGACCGCAACCTGGCGGCCATGTTCGGCGTCGCCCCCGACCACGTCGACGATGAGCCGATCGAGGTCTATTTTTCCGCCATCCACCCGGACGACGTCGATGCCGTGCGCGCCGCCTTCAACCACGCGCTGGCGAGCGGCGAGGCCTACCACCAGCGCTTCCGCGTGCCGGCGGCGGACGGCGGCATGCGCTTCATGGAAGCGCGCGGGACCGTCATCCACGACGCCGCCGGCCGGCCGTTGCGCATGTCCGGCGCGGTGCTCGACCTGACCCGCCAGCAGCAGGCCGAGCAGGCGCTACGGTCGAGCGAGCTGACCTTTCGCACCTTGGCCGACAACATTCCCCAGCTGGCCTGGATGGCCGACAGCGACGGCTACATCTTCTGGTACAACAACCGCTGGTTCGAATACACCGGCACCACGCTGGCGGACATGGCGGGCTGGGGCTGGGAAAAGGTGCACCATTCCGGGCACCTCGCGCGCGTGCTGGCGCGCTACCGCGAGCAGATCGTCGAACAGCAGGCCGTGTGGGAAGACACCTTCCCCCTGCGCGGCGCCGACGGCCAGTACCGCTGGTTCCTGTCGCGCGCGGTGCCGATCCGCGACCAGCAGGGCCGGGTGCAGCGCTGGCTCGGCACCAACACCGACATCACGCTGCAGCGCGAGGCCGAGGAAGCGCTGCACCAGGAAAGCCGGCGCAAGGACGACTTCCTCGCGATGCTGGCGCACGAGCTGCGCAATCCGCTGGCGCCGATCAGCACCGCCGCCCAGCTGCTCAAAATGGGGGCGCGCAATCCCGACAACATCAGGCGTTCCAGCGACATCATCGACCGCCAGGTCAAGCATCTGTCGGACCTCGTCAACGACCTGATGGACGTGTCGCGGGTGACGCGCGGGCTGGTCTCGATCGCGCATGCGCCGGTCGTGCTGGACGAGGTGATCGGCGCCGCGGTCGAGCAATCGCGGCCCCTGATCGATGCGCGCAAACAGGCGCTGGCGCTGACGCTGCGCGACGGCGGCGCCGTGGTGGCGGGCGAGCGCACGCGGCTGGTGCAGGTGCTGGCGAACCTGCTGAACAACGCCGCGAAATATACCCAGCAAGGCGGCCGCATCGAGCTGTCGGCGCGGCGGCGCGGCGGCGCGGTGGAGATCTGCGTGGCCGACAACGGCATCGGCATGGACGCGGCGCTGCTGCCGCACGTGTTCGAGCTGTTCACACAGGCCGAGCGCACGCCGGACCGCGACGAAGGCGGGCTTGGCCTGGGCCTGGCGCTGGTAAAGAGCATCGTCGCCCTCCACAACGGCCACATCACGGCGAGCAGCGAAGGCCGCGGCATGGGCAGCCGCTTCACCGTGACGCTGCCACTGCTGTTCCAGGATGAAGCCGCGCGGCCGCTGCGCATCCTGCTGGTCGGCCGCGAGGACGAGGACGCGGCCCTGCCCGGCGCCCTGCGCGCCGACGGCCACACGGTCGTCCTGTGCGCGGACGGCCCGTGCGCGCTGGCGCGCGACAGCGAGCTGCAGCCGGACGCGGTGCTGATCCGCACCGACCTGCCGGAGGTGGATGGCTACGCACTGGTGCGCCAGCTGCGCGCCCGGCATTCCGGCAAGGACGCGACCTATATCGCGCTGAGCGGTTCGGAGCAGTCGCACGACCGCATCATCGCGCGCGGCGCCGGTTTCGACCACCAGATCGAACGCCCGGTGGCGATGGACGCGCTGCGGCGGTTGCTGCCGCGCGCGCCGCGCTGACAAAAAAAACGCCACCGTCCTGGTGGCGTTGTCCTGAACGGCGCGCGCGATCAGTGGAAGAACAGATAAATCAGGACCAACACGATTGCCGGGACACCAAGAATCCACGCAAGGAAATATTTACCCATGAGATGCTCCATTCCAATGTTTAATGACCACGCCACAAGAATGCCAGCGCCAGCGCAAGCGGTCGGTTAGCTGCACCACAATGTGCGGCGGCTGGCGCTGCCGTTCCGGCCGGTTCGGTTGCCCGCCTCTGTCATAATCTCGCGCATGAGCCAGCCACTCCAGATCGACACGCCGCGCACCCGGATCACCGTCCTGTCCGCCGATGACGCCGCGCTGCTGCGCGACTATCGCGAACGCAACCGCAACCATCTGGCGCCATGGGAAACCACGCGCGGCGCCGAGTACTACACGCTGGAAAGCGCTGCCGCCCGTATCGCGCAGATGCAGGCGGAGACCGCGGCCGGCAGCGCCCTCCATCTTGCCGCCCTCGACCGCGCCGATGGGCGGGTGGTAGCGCTGTGCAACTTCACCAATATCGTACGCGGGCCATTCCAGGCCTGCCACCTGGGCTTTTCCGTCGACCAGGCGCTGGAGGGCGCCGGCCTGATGGCCGAGGTCGCCGGCGCCTGCATCAACCACGTATTCGACCGGCTGGGACTGCACCGCATCATGGCCGCCCACATGCCGCGCAACGAGCGCAGCGCCGGCCTGCTCGCGCGCCTCGGCTTCGAACGCGAAGGCTACGCCCGCTCCTATTTGCACATTAATGGCCAGTGGGAAGACATGGTGCTCATGTCCCTGATCGACGAGCGTCCCGGCGCCTGATCGGCTTGCCGGCCGGCCGACGCCGCCTATACTGGATGCTGAAGGGCTATTCCGGTATGATCCTTCGGCCATGTATTTACACCTGCCACCCATGAAGCTGACGCAAGGTGCCGCCATCCTGGCGACGGGACTGGCGGCGGCGGGCCTTCACGCGCAGCCGTCATCGGATGCGCGCGACCTGGTCCGCCTGGTGAACGCCTACCGCGCCACGCCCGGCATGTGCCAGGGCCGTCCGAAAGCGACGCTGGCGCCGCTGCAGCCGGAGCGCGCGCTGGCGCGCCTGCGCATCACCACCGGCACCATGATCGAGCAGACGCTGGAAGACAGCGGCTATCCGGTCGAACGCGCCGGCTCGATCAGCGTCACCGGGCCGGCCGATGCCGACACCGCCTTCGCCCAGATGGAGCAGCGCTACTGCACCGTGCTGCTCGACCGCGGTTACAGCGCCGTCGGCGCCCAGCACAATGGCGACGAATGGCGGCTGGTGCTGGCGCGGCCGCTGGTGCGTGTGCGTCTGGGCAGCGAGCGGGAAGCAGGCGACCGCATCCTCGACGCCGTCAACGCCGCCCGCGCGGCCGGCCAGACCTGCGGCGAGCGCCATTTCGATCCGGCGCCGCCGCTGCGCTGGAACCCCTTGCTGGCCGAGGCCGCGCTCGATCACAGCCAGGACATGGCGCGCTTTCGCTATTTCAATCACACCGGCTCGGACGGCACGGCGGTCGGCGACCGCGCCACCAAGGCCGGCTACGCCTGGCGCCGGGTCGGCGAGAACATCGCGTCCGGCATCCGCACGCCCGATGAAGCGGTGGCCGGCTGGCTGCAAAGCCCGGGACACTGCGCCAACATCATGGGACCTGCCTTCACCGAAATGGGGGTCGCCTACGCCCTCAACCCCAACAGCAAGACCGGCACCGCTTACTGGACCCAGGTGTTCGGCACGCCGCGCTGATCCGCGCCGCTGTTGCCTTGCCGGATATTCCATGCCAGCATGACGCACTCGACAATCAGGAGAAGGCCATGGTGCGCATTCGCGGCAAAGTGATGGTGATGGCGCTCGCCATCTGTGGCGCGGCGCAGGCGCAGGCGCCCTCGGCCGAGGTTCGCAAATTCCTCAAGTACGACCAGCCGCTGATCGCGCTGACCCACGTGCGCGTAATCGACGGCACCGGCGGCCCGGCGCAGGAAGACCGCACCGTCGTGCTGCGCAACGGCCGCATCGAAGCGGTGACCGACGCGAAGGTGGCGCCGCCCCACGGGGCGCTGGTGGTTCCGCTCGAAGGCCACAGCGTGATGCCGGGCCTGGTCGGCATGCACAACCACCTCATGTACACCGCATCGCTGAACCAGGACGAGGAAGGCCACCTGCCGCCGCCGGGTTTCCTGGTCACCGAGCTGGCGTTCAGCGCGCCGCGCCTGTACCTGGCGGCCGGCGTGACGACCATGCGAACCACCGGCAGCATCGAGCCCTACAC
>JAEWEK010000276.1 GCA_023389425.1 Pseudomonadota bacterium
GTTTGGTGGTGCTCATGGCTGGGCCTCGTCGAACTTGTTCAGGTAGGGTTCGCGCAGCTGCTTGCGGTCGATCTTGCCGTTCGGGTTGCGCGGGAACTGGCCGGTGCGGATGTCGACGTGGGCCGGCACCATGTACGCCGGCAGGCGCCGCTGGCATTCCCTGAGCAGGGCCGCCGCATCGAGGCCGTCCTCGCGCGCCACCGCCAGCAGCACGATGGCCTGGCCCAGCGCCGGATGCGGCACGCCGAAGGCCACCGCCTCGGCCACCAGGCCGCTGGCGTGCACGCCCTCTTCGACTTCGGTCGGGCTGATGCGGTAGCCGGATACCTTGATCATGTCGTCGCCGCGGCCGATGAAATACAGGTAGCCTTCCTCGTCCATGCGCACGGTGTCGCCCGACCATACGGCCATCTCGGTCAGCGGCAGCGCGGGATCCTGTCCCGGCGCCGGCTTGAAGCGCTCGGCGGTCTTGGCCGGATCGTTCCAGTAGCCGAGCGAGACCAGCGCGCCGCGGTGCACCAGTTCCCCCGGCTCGTTCGGGGCACAGGGCGTGCCGTCCGGCCGCACCACCATCACCTGCGCGTTCGGAATCGCGCGGCCCATCGAACCGGGACGGCGCTCCAGTTCCGCCGGCGGCAGATACGTCGAGCGGAAGGCCTCGGTCAGGCCGTACATCAGGAACAGCTGGGCGTCCGGCAGCTTGGCGCGCAGCGCCGTCACGGTGGCGAGCGGCATGGCGCCGCCGGAATTGGTCAGGTAGCGCAGCGTGTGCGGCTGCGGCCAGTCGAGCGCCGCGAGCTGGATCCACAGCGGCGGCACCGCGGCCAGGCCGGTGATGCCCTCGAGACCGACCATCTTCACGATGTCGCGCGCGAACAGGTGGTTCATCAGCACCACGCTGGCGCCGGCGAGGAAGGCGGTGGTCAGCTGGGACAGGCCGTAGTCGAAGCTGAGCGGAAGCACCGACAGCACCCGGTCCAGCGGCGTCAGCGCCAGGTAGCCGGCCACGCTTTCCGCGCCCGCGACCATGTTCCGGTGCGAGAGCACCACGCCCTTCGGCTTGCCGGTGCTGCCCGAGGTGTACAGGATCGCGGCCATGTCGGCGTCGATCACGCGGCGCGCGGCCAGGTCGGCGGCGGCAGGTTCGGACTGCGCAGCCTCCCATGAGCGCACGGCGATCGGGCCGATGGTCGCGGCGCCGGTCGCTTCGCCGGTGACGAAGACGGTGCGCAGGTCCGGGCAGCGCGCCAGCACGCCTTCCAGCTGCGCCAGGCGTTCCGGCGAGGTGACCAGCACCCGCACATTGCAGTCGGCCAGGATGTGCGCGACCTGTTCGGCCTTCAGCAGCGGGTTCACCGGCACGAACGCCGCGCCGGCCAGGCTGGCGCCGAACATCGCCGCCACGTTCTCGATGCGCTTTTCCAGGTACACCGCGACCCGTTCCGCGCGCGCCACGTCCGCCGCCAGCAGGGCGCCGGCGGCGCGCGCGACCGCGCCGGCCAGGGCCGCATAGCCGAGGCGCTGCTGCCCGTAGGCGAGCGCTTCGGCTTCCGGCATGCGGCGGGCGGTGTCAAGAATGACGTCGTGAATCAGGACTGGCATACGCAAATCAGTGGTATTGGCGCAAAACAGGGCGAATCTTAACAGTTTGCAGCATCAGGCCGCGTCCCATTGTTTAGTTCCAGACATATCTCGTGGCAAGTTTTTTAACACTCGTTCTATACTCGGGACCATGCACAGCTCAGCCGTCCCGACGATCCCGATCAGCCCCGTGCTGTCGCTTGCCGCCTTCCGCCGCGGCGGCGGCGCGCGCGTGCGCTCGGTGCTGGACGCGGGCGAGCTGCGCTTCGTGACCAGCGCCCGCATCGCGATCGCGCTGGCGCTGCGCGAAATGGGCCTTGGCTCCGGCGACAAAGTGCTGGTGCCGGCCTGGCACAGCCCGTCGATGATCCCGCCGGTGCTGTGGCGCGGCGCCGAACCCGTGTTCTACCGCCTGCGCGGCGACAGCTCGGTCGACCTCGCGGACCTCGCCGGCAAACTCGATTCCACCACACGGGCGCTGATGGTGACGCACTATTTCGGCTTTCCGCAGCCGCAGATGGCGGCCATCCGCGACTTCTGCGATGCGCACGGGATCGGGCTGCTGGAAGATTGCGCGCACTGCCTGATCGGCGAGCACGAGGGCCGCGCGGTCGGCGCCTGGGGCGATTACGCGGTGGCCAGCAGCATGAAGTTCCTGCCGATTTACGAAGGCGGCCTGCTGGTGTCGCGGCGCCACAGCCTGCAGGGTGTCGAGCTGCGCACCGCCGGCTGGGCCTTCGAGGCGAAAATCGCACTGGCCTCGCTCGAGAAAAGCTTCGCCCACGGCCGCATGGGCGCAGCAAGGGCGGCACTGTGGTTGCCGATCAAGGCCAAGGACGCGGCGTGGCGCCTGATCAAGTCACGGCGCCCCGCCGGCACGCCCGCGCTGTCGCCCGATTCGTCCGACAGCAGCTTCGATTTCGATCCGCGCTGGCTGGACAAGCGCTCATCGATGTTCTCGCGCCTGCTGACGCGCCGCGCCTCCCCGACCCGGATCGCACAGGCGCGCCGCGCCAACTACCAGCGCATCGAACAGGCCCTGCGCGGGCACGCCGCCGGACGCCCGCTGTACGCCATTCTGCCGGACGGCGCCTGTCCCTGGGCCTTTCCCTTCGTGGCCGACCAACCGGAGCGCCTGTGCCAACGGCTGCGCGCGATGGGCGTGCCGGTGGTCGGCTTCGGCCGCACCCTGTGGCCCGGCGTGGACGGAACCGTGTGCGCGGCCAGCGCCGAGCTGTCGCACCGCGTGCTCGGCTTCCCCTGTCACCAGGAGCTGCGCGAGGAGGAACTGGCGTGGATGATCGGCCGGATCAGGGAGGCGCTGGCGCCATGAGCTGGACCATCGTCCCCGCAAGCCATTTCGCCGGGCAGGCCGGGCGCTGGCGCAAGCTGCACGTGCGCTGCGGCGCGCCGGCGCTGTTGTCGGTGGATTTCGTCGAGCCCCTGCTCGAACAGTTCGGGACCGGTGCCGAACTGCTGGCCTGGCACGAGGACGAGGGCATCACCACGGCGATGGCGCTGGTCGCGCCGGCCGGCCGCGGCAGCTGGTCGACCTTCCAGCCGCCGCAGGCGCCCATCGGACCGTGGCTGCAGCAGCCCGGCGGCGATATCGAACAGCTGGCGCTCGGCCTGATGCGCGTCCTGCCCGGTTTCCCGCTGGTGTTCGGCCTGACCCAGGCCGACCCGATGCTGCTGCCGCGTCCGGCCGACACGCCCTCGCTGCGCACGCTCGACTACATCGTCACGGCGCGGGTGACCCTCGACGGCGGCTTCGACGCGTACTGGGACGCGCGCGGCAAGAACCTGCGCGCCAACCTCAAGAAGCAGCGCGCCCGGCTGGCCAGGGACGGCATCGCGCCACGGCTGGACATCAGCCGCGATCCCGCCGACATGGGGCGGGCGATCGGAGAATACGCCCGGCTGGAAGGCGGCAGCTGGAAAGCCGCCTGCGGCACCGCCGTCGGCGCTGGCGATGCGCAGGGACGCTTCTACCGCACGATGCTGGAGCGTTTCTGCCGCCACGGCGCCGGCAGCGTCTACCGCTACTATTTCGACGACGAGCTGGTGGCGATGGACCTGTGCGTGGAAGACCGCGACAGCATCGTGGTGCTCAAGACCAGCTACGACGCGCGCGTCCCCCACAACCTGTCGCCGACGCTGCTGATGCGCGAGGAAGCGTGCCGCCGCCTGTTCGACGAGCGCCGTTTCGACCGCCTGGAATTCTACGGCCGCGTGATGGAATGGCACCTGCGCTGGACGGAGGAGGCGCGCACTATGTACCATGTGAACTGTTATCGCTGGCCCGGCTTGCGCCGCCTGCACACGCTGCTGGAAACGCGCGCACGTTCCCGCCAGGCCGCGCCCCATGCTCCATGAAAGCCGCTATGTATCTCAACGAAGTCAAACAAGTCCTCATCGATGTGCTCAACCTCGGCCCGGCGGGCGAGGCGCTTGCCGCCACCTCGCCCCTGCTGGGCAGCCTGCCCGAACTCGATTCGATGGCGGTGGTGACCCTGATCGGCGCACTGGAAGAGCGCTTCGGCATCGAGGTCGACGACGACGACATCAGCGCCAGCACCTTCGAAACGCTGGGCAGCCTGGCCGCCTTCGTCGCGCAGAAAGCCGCATGAACAATGGCGCTATCCGGACAAGCGCCAGCTGAACCCTTCTTCCTGGAAGCCGGCGCCGGGTCGCGCTTCTGCCTGTTCCACCATCCCGCCGGCGCCTGCCGCGGGGCGCTGGTCTACCTGCATCCCTTCGCCGAGGAGATGAACCGATCGCGCCGCATGGCCGCGCTGGCGGCGCGCGCGCTCGCGGACAGCGGCATCGGCGTGCTGCAGATCGACCTGCACGGCTGCGGCGACAGCAGCGGCGAGTCCGGCGATGCGAGCTGGGACAGCTGGAAGGCCGACGTCGCCCTCGCGCACGGTTGGCTGCGTACTCGCCTTGGCGGCCCGGTCGGCTTGTGGGGACTGCGCCTTGGCGCCCTGCTCGCCCTCGATTGCGCACGCGATGCGGCCTTCGATCGCTTGCTGCTCTGGCAACCGGTCACGAACGGCTCCGCCTACCTGACGCAGGTCCTGCGCCTGAGGCTGGCCGGCGACCTGCTGCAGGAAGGTGGCGACAAGGCCGATACCGCGTCCTTGAAAGCCTCGCTGCGCGCGGGCCGACCGCTCGACATCGCCGGCTATACCCTGTCCCCTGGCCTCGCTCTTGCGATCGATGCACTCGATGCCTCGGCACTCGTGCCGAGCTGCCCCGCGCATTGGTTCGAGCTGGCGCCGGAACCTGACCGCGCGCTGTCGCCCGCCGCCGGCCGCACCATCGACGGCTGGCACGCGCATGGCGCCGCCGCACAGGCGCAGCTGGCTGCCGGCCCGCAGTTCTGGGCCACGCAAGAGATCGCCGAATCGCCGGCGCTGGTCGCGATGACCGTCGACGCCTGCCGCGAGGCGATCCATGCTTGAGGAACGCGCCATCGCCTTCCCCTGCGCCGGCGACTGGCTGTACGGCGTGGTCAGCCTGCCACGGCAGCCGGCCACGCGCGGCGTGCTGATCGTGGTGGGCGGCCCGCAGTACCGCGCCGGCAGCCACCGCCAGTTCACGCTGCTCGCGCGCAGCCTGGCGAACGCCGGCATCGCCGCCATGCGTTTCGACTACCGGGGCATGGGAGACAGCGAAGGCGCGCAGCGCGATTTCGGCTCCGTGAGCGACGACATCCGCGCCGCGCTCGACCGCTTTTGCGCCGAAGTGCCGGGCATGACCGAGCTCATGCTGTGGGGCCTGTGCGACGGCGCTTCGGCGGCCGCGATGTACGCGCCCGGCGACCCTCGCGTGCGTGGCCTGGCCCTGCTGAACCCATGGGTGCGTACCAAGCAAGGCGAGGCGCGCGCCACGATCCGCCACTACTACGGCGCGCGCATCCTGCAGCGCGCGTTCTGGCACAAGCTGCTGCAGGGGCGCCTTGACCTGCGCGCCGCGGCCAGCTCCTTCGCCGGACTGCTGCGCTCCGCACGCGGCGACGCCGGCGCCCCAGGCCTGCCGGACCGCATGCACGCATCGCTGCACGCTTTCCGCGGACGGGTGCTGCTGATGCTGAGCGGCGCCGACCTCACCGCGCAGGAATTCGCGGACCTGTCGAAGGACGCGAAGTGGCAGCGGCTGCTGGCCGGCCCGCGCTTCGTGCGCCACACGCTGCCGAAGGCCGACCACACCTGTTCGCGCCGCGAGTGGCACGACCAGGTCGCCGCCTGGACCATCGCCTGGGCCGGGGCCTAGCGCACGCAGAAGCCGAAATCCTCGAAAGCGCCGTAGCGCGCCCACACCGGCCGCGGACGGCCGCACATGTCGGCCGACGGCGTGCTCATGGCGCGCCGGGGCACCTCGCCCTTCCAGCCGAGATCCAGTCCCTGCACATCGGCGAACAGCGAGCGCACCGGGTGGTAGCCGACGTAGAGATAGGCGATCGGCGTGTCGAGGTTGTCGAAGGCCCGCAGCCGCGCCCCGTCGCGCGCGCGGATCGTGCCGTCGACAAGATTGCCGATGACGTCGGCGCCACTCTCCGGATAGCGCACGTCGATCCCGCCGGTATCGAGCAGGGTGTTGTGGACGATGCGGCTCTCGGCGCCGCCGTTGACGTAGATGCCGGCATCCGAACAGGCGGCGACGAGGTTGTCGCGCATGGTGCCGTGGTCCTGCTCGGTAATGCAGCGGCCGTCGCGGCACTGTGCCTTGCCGGTGCCGCCGCCGCCGAAGGAAAGGCCGATGCGCTGGCCCGGTTCGCCCTGCAGCTGCTGCTCGCACAGCACGGCATTGTCCTCGAAGGTGGTGCCCGCTCCGGCGCCGGCGGCGAAAGCGCCGTAACTGGTGCGGTCGCCGCGCGCCTTGACGAAGTCGGCGATCAGGTTGCCGCGGATGGTCCAGCCGCTTGCCGCGACGAGATGGATCGGCGCGACCGTGCCGGCGGTCTTGCGCGCGCTGCCGTTGCTGAAGCTATTGTGATCGACCAGGCCATGGTCGGGAAAGCGGCCGCCGCTGCCGTTGATCTTCAGGTGGGCGTTGAAATCGCGGATCGTGTTGTTCACGGCCGCGAAGTGATGGCCGTTGCCGCTGACGTGGAAGGCATGGTCGCAGGCTGCGTCGTCACGGCAGGTGCCGCGGATGCCAAGGTTCTCGAAGCGCCACCATGGCTGATCCACGGCGAAGCCCTCGCGCGCGTCGAACTCGATCTGCACCGAACCGGGATGTTCGGCCTTGACCGTGATCGGCGCGTCCTCGCTGCCTTCGCCGCGCACGGCCAGCGTTCGATTGAAGCGGTAGGTCCCCGGCAGCAGCGTGATGATGTCGCCCGGCTGCGCGTCGAGCAGCGCCGCGCGCACGTCGTCCTCGTTGCCGGCGAAGCGGCGTACGCGCCGGCAGGCCGGATCGTTCAGGCAGGGCGGCCCCTGCACCGCCTGCGGCGCCACCCTTTGCGCGCCGGCCGCCAGCGGCGGCAGCAGGTAGCGCTGGCGTTCGCCGCGGTCCAGCACCAGCAGCGCCTTCTGCAGCCACGCCGCCGCGCCGGCGCCCAGCGCGCGCGGCGCCATGCCCAGGCCTTGCAAATACAGCGCGCCCCCGCTCATCATCGTCAGGCCGAACAGGGCCAGCAACGATGTGTAGCGCAGGGCGCGCGGGTTCATGCGGCTGCCGCGGCGGGCTTGATCGCGTGCCGGCTCATGAGGTCGTACATGGTGGGACGGCTGACGCCGAGCAGCTCGGACGCCTTGACGATATTGCCGTCGACCCGGGCCAGCGCCTTGACGATGGCCTTGTACTCGGCATCGTCGCGCACCTGGCGCAGGTTGATCGGCTGTTCGCCCGCCGTGGCGTCCGGCAGGCCGAGGTCGTCGGCCGCGATCGACGGGCCGTCGGCCATGATGACCGCGCGCTTGATGCAGTTCTCCATCTCGCGCACATTGCCCGGCCAGTCGTAGCCCTCGATGGCGGCGATGGCGTCGGTCGAGAAATGCAGCGCCGGCCGCGACTCCTGCGCGCAGAACTTGTTCTTGAAGTGGTGCGCCAGCAGCGCCGCATCGCCGTCGCGTTCGCGCAGCGGCGGGATGTTGACCACGATCTCGGACAGGCGGTAGTACAGGTCCTCGCGGAAGCGGCCCTGCGCGCACAGGTCCTTGAGCTTCTGGTGGGTCGCGCAGACGATGCGCACGTCGACCGGGATCTCCTCGTGGCCGCCGATGCGCTCGATCACGCGCTCCTGCAGGAAGCGCAGCAGCTTGGCCTGCAGCGCCATCGGCAGGTCGCCTACCTCGTCGAGGAAGAAGGTGCCGCCGTTGGCCAGTTCCACCTTGCCCTTGGTCTGCTTGGCGGCGCCGGTGAACGCGCCCTTTTCGTAGCCGAACAACTCGCTCTCGAGCAGGTTCTCGGGGATCGCCGCACAGTTGATCGCCATGAAGCGCTGGCCGGCGCGAGGGCTGAGCTGGTGCAGCGCGCGCGCCAGCACTTCCTTGCCGGTGCCGCTTTCGCCCAGCACCATCACCGACGCCGAGGTCGGCGCCACTTTTTCGATATTGCGGCAGACCTTGAGCATGCCCGCGTCGCGACTGATGACGCCGGCCAGCGGCGAATCGGCCTGCAGCGTCTGCATGCGGCGGTTCTCGCGCTGCAGCTCGTTGAGGAAGAAGGCGCGTTCGATCACCAGGTTGAGGATCACCGGGTCGCAGGGCTTCTGGTGGAAGTCGTAGGCGCCCATGCCGATGGCGCGCACCGCATGCTCGTGGTTCTGGTTGCCGGTCAGGACGATCACGCGCGTGTCCGGCGCCATCGCCAGGATCTGCTGCAGTATCGCCATGCCTTCGGTGGCGCCGTCCGGGTCGGGCGGCAGGCCGAGGTCCATCGTCACCACCGCCGGCTCGTGGCGGCGCACCTGCGCCAGCGCGCTCTCGCGGTCGCCGGCGACCACGACTTCGTATGCGTCCAGGCTCCAGCGCAGCTGCTTCTGCAGGCCGGGGTCGTCTTCGATGATCAACAATTTCGGTTTTGCTTGTGTCACGGTGCTTCCTTGTTTCATGCAGCTTGTTCCATGATGGCCTGCGCTTCCTCCTGGTAGAGCGGCAGGATGACTTTGAAGGTGGTGCCGAGGCCCGGCGTGCTGGCCACTTCCAGCGCGCCGCCCAGCTCGTGGATGTATTCGCGGCTCTCGAACACGCCAATGCCCATGCCGGCCGACTTGGTCGACTCGAACGGCGTGAACAGGCGCTCGCGGATGAACTGTTCGCTCATGCCCTGGCCGGTGTCGGCGATGTCGACGCAGACCTGGCCGCCGCTGGCGCCGACCCGGATCGTCACCGCGCCGCTCCTCGGTGTGGCCTCGATCGCGTTCTGCACCAGGTGGCCGAGCACGCGCTCGAGCCGTTCGCTGTCGGCCAGCACCTGCAGGCCGCCGGAACTGATCTCCAGCCGCGGCTTGGGCTCGAATGCGGCCTTGAGCGCGACCGCCTGGCGCACCACCTGCTCCACCGCCAGCGGCACCGGCTTCTCGGGACGCGCCGCGCGGCCGAGCTTTTGCAGCAGCAGCTTCATTTTCTGGACCGAATAGCTGACCGTCTCCTGCATGTCGCGCTGGAATTCGGGGTTGTCGCGGTGGCGCTCGGCGTTGGACGCCATCAGCGACAGCTGGGCGACGAGGTTCTTCAGGTCGTGCACGACGAAGGTGGACA
Source organism: Pseudomonadota bacterium (assembly GCA_023389425.1). Classification (GTDB taxonomy): domain Bacteria; phylum Pseudomonadota; class Gammaproteobacteria; order Burkholderiales; family Burkholderiaceae_D; genus Telluria. The sequence goes on from JAEWEK010000276.1 coordinate 9,294, forward strand.
TGCGGTTGAAGGACTCGAACTGGCGCGCCACCATCAGCGCCGTGGCCGCGTCCTGCTGCGCGAGGTGGCTGGCGGCCTGGCTGCCGGCGATGCCGAGCAGGTCGATCACTTCCCAGTTGAGCTTGAGCGGGCTGCGCGAATTCTGCAGCACGACAAAGCCGAACAGGCCGCCCTGCAGGATCAGCGGCACCACCAGCCGGCTGCGCGGGAAGCTGCCCATCCACTCGGGGACGGCGAGGCCGTCGTAGCGGTCCGGGTGCTGCGCGCATTCGTCCAGGTCGATCACCCAGCGCCGCGAAGCAAGGAAGTGGCAGAAGGCGGAACCGGCATCCTCGCGCGCGCGGGCCGCCGGCGCATGCCAGCACGCGACCGGTTCGAAGCAGCCGCCCTCGCGCCGCTGCCACAGCACGCCGCCGGGGCTCTCGACCAGCGCCGCCACCGCTTCGATCGCGCGCTCGCCCAGGTTCGGTCCCGGCGCCGACAGGGTGCGCGTGAAGCGCATCCACTCTTCGCGGTAGTCGTAGTCGTAGCGGTAGAAGTGCTTGCTGATGAAGACCTTGAGCCAGGAGCGGAAGGTGCCGGAGAACAGGATCCCGGCCAGCAGCACGATGGCGCCGAACAGGAAGGTCACCTGCATCACCGTGCCCCAGCTGCCGCCGAAGAAGCGCAGGTAGTAGCCGGCAGAGCCCATCGCCAGCAGGTAGGCGGCCGAGCCGAACAGCGCGGCCGAGTGGAACATGGCGCGGCGCGACATCGCCAGCGGCGAGGTCCACGATTTGCTGCGCCCCAGCGACACCGCCAGCAGCGGCACGGTGAGCGCGTTGACGATGCCGCGCGCGGCCCAGATGTCCGGGTTCGCCTCGCGGAACAGCATCGTGTGGCTGTACATGTAGAAGTCGTAGGCGAACATGCCGCCGATGCCGATGCAGGCGAACTTGATGGCCCAGCGCTCCGGCACCGACTTGTTGCGGTAGACCTGCTCGATAAGCTGCATGCCGTAGACCGCGAACACGACGTGCGCCGCCACCGTCGGCAGCAGGCCGAGGCTGGAAAACAGCGGCAGGTCCCAGTAGCGCACCAGCGTCCCGCCCAGCAGCAGCGCGTACAGGCAGCCCATCGCGAACAGCGATCCGCGCAGGCCGAACGGCAGTCTGCTGGAGGGATCGCGATAGTGGCCGCGCAGGCCGAGCAGGAAGGCGGTCCAGCCGGCGTCGCGCACGATTTCCAGCGCGCCGGTGGCCGACGACCAGATCAGGAGCTGGGACGCCGACCAGGCATGCGCGCCGGCCCAGGCGGCCGACAGCACGCAGGCCAGCGCCAGCGGACGCGCGCTTTGCCGCGCATGCCAGCGCAGCAGGGTCGGCACGCCGAGCACCAGGAAGCAGACGGCGGCCAGCGCGTAGCTATAGGCGGCGATACTCGTCACGATGCACCATGAGGGATCAGCGGCGCCGCCTCGCGGTAGCGCCTGGTAAAACGGTCCGGACGGTCCCCGCCGTCAGCGGCCGCTGCGGAACAGCACCACCTTGAGGGTGTCGATCAGGATCAGCACGTCCAGGAACAGGCTGTTGTTCTTCACGTAGTACAGGTCGTACTGCAGCTTTTGCAGCGCGTCTTCGGCGGAGGAGCCGTAGCCGTAGCGCACCTGGGCCCAGCCGGTGATGCCCGGCTTGATGCTGTGGCGCACGTTGTAATACGGGACCACCTCGATCAGCTGCTCGACGAAATAGGGCCGCTCCGGACGCGGGCCGACGAAGGACATCTCGCCCTTGAACACGTTGACGATCTGCGGCAGCTCGTCGATGCGGGTCTTGCGCATGAAGCCGCCGATGCGGGTGACGCGCGGATCGTTCTGCGCCGCCCACTGCGGCTTGCCGGGCTTCTCGGCATCGGCGCGCATGCTGCGGAACTTGAGCACGCGGAAGGCCCTGCCATCCTTGCCCACCCGCTCCTGCGAATAGAACACGGGGCCGCGGTCTTCCAGCCACACGGCCAGCGCGGCCAGCAGCATCAGCGGGAAGGTCATCATCAGGATGATCGAGCTGCACACCAGGTCGAAGGAGCGCTTCATGAAGGTGCGCACGAAGCTCTGGTCGAAGCCGCCGCCGAACACCAGCCAGCTCGGCTGCAGGGAGTCGACGCGGATCTGGCAGGTCTCGCGCTCGAAGAAGGTGGCGGCATCGGTCACCTTGACGCCTTGCAGCTTGCAGTCGAGCAGTTCCTTGATCGGGAATTTGGTGCGGCGGTTTTGCACGGACACCACGATTTCCTCGACACCGTGCTTGCGCGCCAGCTTGGCCAGCGATTCGCCGTCGCGCACCTTGAGCAGGTTGGCGGCCGGCACGCACACTTCCTCCGAATCGTTGGGCACGAAGCCGGCGATCTTGTAGCGATGGTAGCGGGTGGTGCTCTGCGCCAGGTCGCTGCACTCCTTGGCCAGCGGGCCATTACCCACGAACATGATGCGCGACTGGATCAGCTCGGAGGTCTTCATGAAGATGATGCGGGCGATGAAGATCCCGATCGCGGCGATAGCGAACACCATCAGCAGGATGCTGCGCCCGAAGGCCAGGTCCGGCGCCAGGTAAAACAGCAGCGTGAGGATGAAAAATCCCATCACGAAGGACGGCATCAGCTGCAGGAAAATCGATTTGCGGCTGCCGCTGTCGCTGAAATTGAGCTGGTACATGCCCATCGCGCTCATGCTGAATACGACGGCGGTGGTGAATGCGATCGCCGAAGTGAAGAAGTGATGCAGGTGGGACGGGGTGAATACCTCGCCGGCGCCGAGATGGCGCACCGCCGCGCCTGCGTAGGCCGATCCCATCAGGACCAGCAGCTCGACGAATAAAAGTCCAAAGACGATCTTCGAAACGTAGTGATTAGATATTCTAAGCACGACAGCCTCCAAATTCTTGTTGTTACCCGGTAGGTCCGCGTCATCATCCTTGCCGTGCAAGGTCGCGGATATACCAATCCAGTGCCTGTTTCAATCCATCCCTGATCCGGTGCGTCGGTTCATAGCCGAGCAACTCGGTGGCCTTGGAAATATCGGCTTGCGAATGCCTGACGTCACCCGGCCGGAATTCGCCGTAGTGCGGCTGGTGATCGGCGACGTGGGCAAAGCGCTCGCCCAGCAGTTCGCGCATCATCTGGTACAGCGCATTGAGCGAAGTGCGGTCGTTGAGCGCGACGTTATACACCTGGTTCACCGCTTCCTTGTCCGCCAGCGCAGCCAGCAGGTTGGCCTGCACGGTATTGTCGATGTAGCAGAAATCGCGGCTGGTTTCGCCGTCGCCGTTGATGCGCAGCGGCTGGTTGCGGATCAGGGCCGCGATCCATTGCGGGATCACCGCGGCATAGGCGCCGTTGGGATCCTGGCGCGGGCCGAACACATTGAAATAGCGCAGGCCGATCGATTCCATGCCGTAGCTGCGGCCGAATACATTGGCATACAGCTCGTTGACGTATTTGGTCACCGCATACGGCGACAGCGGATTGCCGATCTGGTGCTCGATCTTGGGCAGCGCCGGATGGTCGCCGTAAGTGGAGCTGGATGCGGCATACACGAAACGCCTGACCCTGGCGTCGCGCGCGGCGACCAGCATGTTCAGGAAGCCGGTGATATTGGTGTCGTTGGTGCCGATCGGATTGTCGATCGAACGCGATACCGAGCCGAGCGCCGCCTGGTGCAGCACGAAATCGACGCCTTCGCAGGCACGCACGCAATCGTTCAATTGGCGGATATCGCCTTCGATGAAGGTGAAATCGCGCCATTGCGCGGCATCGACCAGGCCGCGTACCTGGTCCAGGTTGTGCTGGTGGCCGGTGGCGAAATTATCCAGCCCGGTCACACGCTGGTTCAGCTTGAGCAGCGCTTCCACGAGATTCGACCCGATGAAACCGGCCGCACCGGTCACCAGCCAGTGGTAACGGTGTTCGCGCAGGTGCTGTTCGACGTCTTTGATCTTTTTCACTTTAGGGACACTTTTCAAGGTGATGCCAATGCTCCGGACCGGCGCCGCGACCATGCGGCAGGCGGCCCGCCGGTATTGCCTACAGCCGCCAGACGCAGTAACCCGCCTCGCTGATCGCCTTCGGGTCGAAATGCGATTTCACGTCGATGAAGCAGCCGCCCTCGTTCAGCTTCGATTCGAAATCGAGCAGCGAGCGCGCCAGCACTTCCTTGTGCGGCACCGCCACGATCAGCGCGTCGGCTTTCGGCAGGCTTTCCCAGCTTTGCAGCTTGATGCCATATTCGTGCTCGGATTCGGCGCTGTCGGCCACCGGGTCGTGCACGTGCACGTCGCAGCCGTAGCTTTCCAGCTCGTGGACGATGTCGGCCACTTTCGAATTGCGCAGGTCCGGGCAGTTTTCCTTGAAGGTCAGGCCGATCACATTGACCTTCGACCCTTTGACGTGGAAGCCGCTCGAGATCATGTTCTTGACCGTTTTCTCGGCCACGAATTTCGCCATGCCGTCATTGATGCGGCGGCCGGCCAGGATCACTTGCGGGTGGTAGCCGATCATTTCGGCCTTGTGGGTCAGGTAATACGGATCGACGCCGATGCAGTGGCCGCCGACCAGGCCCGGCCGGAAGGGCAGGAAATTCCATTTGGTGCCGGCGGCCTTGAGCACTTCCAGCGTATCGATGCCGACCTTGTCGAAAATGATGGCCAGTTCGTTCATCAGCGCGATGTTCAGGTCGCGCTGGGTGTTCTCGATGACCTTGGCCGCTTCCGCCACCTTGACGCTCGAGGCGCGGTGCACGCCGGCGCTGACCACGGACTCGTAGAGTTTGGCGACGCGTTCCAGGGTTTGCTCGTCGTCGCCGGACACCACTTTCAGGATGGTGGTGAGGCGGTGTTCCTTGTCGCCCGGATTGATGCGCTCCGGCGAAAAGCCGATGTGGAAGTCCTGCTTCCATTTCATGCCGGAGTATTTTTCCAGCAGCGGAATGCACACTTCTTCGGTGGCGCCCGGATACACGGTCGATTCGTACACCACGACCGCGCCCTGCTTCATATGGGTGCCCACCGTTTTGCTGGCGCCTTCGAGCGGGCGGAAATCCGGATTGTGGGCGATATCGACCGGGGTCGGCACCGCCACGATAATATAGTCGGCCTGCGACAGCTGCGAAGGATCGGCCGTCACTTCCAGGTGACGCGCCTCCTTCAGCTCCGCCGTCGGCACCTCGCCGGTCGGGTCGACAAAACGCTTGTAATTCTCGATCTTGGTGGTGGACAGGTCGAAACCGATCGTCCTGACTTTCTTTCCGAATTCAACTGCCAGCGGCAAGCCGACATATCCCAGACCTACTACTGCGACGACTTCATCTGCTTTCATCATCGGTTCCGTTCTCAGAATCAGATTCGCTCCAGCGCCTGCTTCGGCTCGGCGCGGTCCGGCTTCCCTGCCAGCCACCGCGTCATCGATATTGCCAAAACAACACTTCACCAATCATCAAGTTAATGTAGAAAAGATACTATCCAGCACAGCGCAGACGTCCGGTGCTGCTCGCTGCCACATCAGGCAAGCAAAGCAAAAACACCTTTGCATCGCATATTTGCAAGACAAAACGTACAAGAAACGCGCATTGCCGGGAAATTTCTCCCACTTGCTGAGCAAATGGCACTGCGCTTGTTCGCTTTGACATTTGTCAAATTTGCTCTGGCTTATAAGCAACAGTGCTGCAATAGTAGCATTTTCTAAATTTCAAGTTCCGGAGTGAATTGAATCGTGCGCACCCCTTAACTGTTGAGCAATCGTAGTTCCGTAGCTCAAGCGGACGGCGCACGATTGGATGGACTGCGGACTTGCCGCACAGCAATGAACGGAGGGAGTGGGCTGACGCCGGGCGCTCATGGGCGGCGCGCGCTGTTGCCACGAGCAAAGTCGTCGTTCAGCGACTGGAAAGGGGAAGATGCTGGTCGATGTCAGCCGGGCGTAGCCCAGCGTTCATGCGGCGGAGGTTTACGTGGCCAACTACTGGAAAATCTGGTGCGGCTGGCGGGGATCGAACCCACAACCCTTGGCTTCGGAGGCCCAAAATAGAGCCTTTATCTAAAGCCTTTTTGCCATTTTCTACCATTCTTGGCACAATTTTGGCACACTTACGGCTCAGTCAACGATCCCTGAGCTGCACATGCCAACAATTCGAAAAAAGGGCGAAGGCCAGTACCACATCCAGATCCGCAAGCGCGGCTAACCGCGCCAACATTGCCGGTTTACGCTTTCACGATCTTCGACACGAAGCGACCAGCAGGCTTTTCGAAAAAGGGTTAAACGTAATGGAGGTGGCAGCCATTACCGGCCACAAGACATTGGACATGTTGAAGCGTTACACGCACCTACGTGCGGAAGATCTTGCAAAAAAACTTCAATCAATTTTTCATCCGCGGCAGGCCATCAAGAATCTCCGCTGCCCTTTAAGGGAGCCTTGCGTGCCATGAATTCAGCGTATTTTTCGGATAAGGTATAGACGTACTCAAAGATAGCTATGGTGAAATCTAAAACGTCTTGAGCATTTTCCTTACTGACCTCTTCGTCCGAGGCATGGGCGCCGATGTTGCGCTCCTGTCGCAATGCCTTCGCCCAAAGAGAGAGGCGCTCATCGATAACACCGTTGTCCTTTAGCGCTGCCAGGCTTGCGGCAAGAGTTTTGGCCGGAGCCTTTTCATGAGCAAGACGCTCTAACGCTTTCCCACATAGGACCACAGCTGCCGAGTAAATTCCATGCGAGATACATTTTTGAGCGTCCTTGATGTCGCGGCGAACATTCGCTGGTATTGTAGCGCTGACCTCCACCGAGCTCGGCGCAGGCCAGACCCTTACCGCATGTTCGAACTGCCAGTTATTATTCTCGTCCTGGAATAATTGAGTAGAACCGACCAAAGCCGCCTCACACGAGGGACACTCTGCCAACACTATCGCATTATCAGATTCGTGGTCATGTACAGTTCCGCGAACATTGGCATTAGTCCGCACTGAGCAATGGGGACAATCGATCACCACTCTTGATGACATAAGATCTCCGAAATTGTTCTAACTCAGCCGTGATCGGCTATGCAGACTGCTCCGCAACCACGCCTGCTAAAGCTAGGTTTCGACCAACACGCCTGCCTTTAACGCGACCACGTTGTAGAGATCAACGTCCGTGGCTGGCGTGCGAATGAAGACAAGCAAACTGTATTTCGCTTTTGCGTCATATCGTCCTAGTTTCTGGCGCGTTCGCCACCAACCCTGCCCAGGGTACACTGCAATTGAGCCCCTATTCGCCAGCTCTGCAGCCGTTCCCGTCCAGACGTCCTGATGAAGTGAGCCTTTGTGTCGATTCATTTCTCCTAACACCCAGGCAGGGTCTTTAGGAGTTTGATCATTGGCGTCTTCTTGCTCTGCCGCCGCGTTTACTCGTGCAGCAAACTCTGTAGCGTTCTCCAAAGGATGGCGCACATCGAATCGCAACCGATGCGACGGATAATGGTATTTCGAACTGACTCCGCGAGACGATGGATTCGGTTCAATGAAGTACGACAGTGTGACACGCATCTCGACCTGCAAATCGCCTAGGGCTTCGAGCTCATCTTTTGGCCAAGGTAGCTCATGCAAACGCATGTCTTTTGTCTTGATCTTTCCATCGTGCTTCCAATAGGGTTGCAATTCATCCTCGACCACCAAAGTGAGAGAATTCGACGCACTCCACAACGCCCGTTCAAGATTAGGCACTCCCCATCCACAGTGCCTAATAAGATTGATATGGTTAGATTTATTCGCAACCGGCAGATACGCTCGACGCATCGCTGCCGTCCATTCCGCGGAATGCACAATAAGCCCCCGGATGGTTTCCGGCCGGAACGATGGGTAACTACACATCAACTGAGCTGCCAAACGTGAGCAAAGTGCAGATGCTGCACTGGTAGCATTCGAAGTGGTTACGAGACGCTCTTGCATGTTGTTATGTGCTGCAAGCAACATCAAACTGTCGAGTGTCACTGCACCATACGCGTCCTTAGCGGCATTCCCTCCTTCGAACACGATATCTGGCTTATATGGCCATGCACGCTCCCAAGTTGAAGACGAGCTTGTCATCGGGCTTAACCCACCAGCAGGTGCAATTGGCACATACCCTTTTGCGTCGGATTCGTTAATCCTAACCTTTTGGGTGTACGCACCCACCGTTAACGCATTCCATGCTTGGCCTGGATCGTGGATCAAATTGGTAGTAACGGAGGATGGATATTCAGCCCAAACACCCAAGTCAGTCTCGTTCCCCGCAGACTGCACGACAAGCCTCGGAAACTCGCGATCGCCGTCCGCATCCGACGTGAGACGGTCAACCATGGACGACCAACTTGACGGGCGACCGCGATCTCGAAAATCGATCGATGTAACAGCCGAGCTAAATACACGTGGTCGAAGGGGCGCTGAGATTTCCGGCCTATTTACGGCTTGCGAAAACAGGTCGGCATGAAGTTCATTTCCACCAATATTTCCACCGGCCCCGGGAGTCAGTTTCACAGATTCCAGCAGGTGATTAATGTGAAGCACCTCGTTTGACTCAAACACATCCACCAGGTCCCCGTAGAGAGCAAGCGATGCCATCCCTGTGCCGTGATTTGCTTCATCGTGAACCCCGAACGCTTCGTCAACTGTATGCAGATCGCCTTCCAAAATTGCTGGCGACAAAAGCGGATGGGCCCGATTCACCCCACTGTCAATCAAGCATACGCGAGGCACACTCTCACTCGCGTTCACATGCCGAGTTCGATCAAGTAGCTCATCTTGCCAAGCCATTTGATCCGTTATCGGCATATCGGTAAAAAATGCCGCCGTTTCCTTCGCTCGACGAAGCTCTGCGACACAGTTCAGCGCATACACTGATTGTGAAAATTGTTGCTCGGAACCAAACATAAGCACAACAACTCGCTCAGGAAAGTCGGCTCGTCCAGAACCTATCTCGCATCCGACGGAAGTTACGAGCTTTTTAAAATCAGATACTACTTCGTCACGAAGCTCTCTCTTCCTTCCGCGAACAGGAAGCCACACTTCCCACCAAAAACGCACTGTTTGGTCAGCCGGTAACAGTGCGGGATCATCATTCCATAGGCCTCGAATCTCAGCCGCACGAATCGACGCGATCGTATCAATAAGCACGCGATGATCTAGCGGCTTACCGTTGCGGTCAGTTTTCTTCTCTAGATAAGCAGTAACGTATTTTTCAAACTGGACAAGCTTCCCATCAGGAACAAATACGTTCGCTATTGTGCCGTTCGGACCATTGACCACACTTAGTAGTTCAATCTGTTGAGTTTCGTTGCTTAACTGCTCGAACGACAGCTCGACATCGGGCCGCCCGATGAACTGGATCTGGATGCCGAGTCCGCCCTCAAATTGAAGAGACTCCTGGGCATTTTTGGCTCGTTGAGATACGGCGTTTAGGGAGGAGAGCTCGCGAAGAAGAATTGCGGCTTGCTGAGCACGAGTCAGCTCAGGGATTTGCTGCTTTGTAAAACCGTCCGGTGTGTGAGCGGTAAACGGCTTTGTGGTTGGTTCTTGAGTAGGGACAATGTGTTTGCGCTTAACGTTTGGACGGGTGGCCATTTATCGACAAATGGTTGTTGTTCTCGCTGAGTAGTTTATTACTAATCTGGCGTCTTTCGCACAACATTTCCACCAGGGTTGCCTCAGAAACAACATCTTCGTCGTGCAATATTGCCTTCTTAATCGCTTCGTCCACCGCCCGGCATAACTCCGCGTAGCTCAATGATTCAGCCTCGTTGACAACTTTCTTGAGGCTAAAACGCTTAGGCTTGAATTTTCCGAGCCTGCGATTTAACAACGTTGAAGTCTCTTCAATTCCGGGGAGTTTGTACTCGATTACGTCGTCAAATCTTCTAAAAAGCGCGTAATCTAGTATCTCAGGGTGATTGGTCGCAGCAATAATTAAGCTGTTCGAGTGATCGTGCTCAATCATCTGCAAGAAGCTGTTCAGTACACGGCGAATTTCGCCAACGTCATTCGCGAGGCCACGCTGAGAACCTATCGCATCGAACTCATCAAAGAAATAAACACCTCTGACCTCGGCAATAGAGTCAAACACCAACCGCAACTTTGCGGCGGTTTCACCCATAAATTTGGTAATTAAAGCATCAAGCCGAACAAGAAAAAGAGGTATCCCTAACTCACCCGCCAATGCTGAGGCAGTCATAGTCTTTCCTGATCCAGGGCGACCTACCAAGAGTAATTTTCTGCGCGGCGACAAGCCATGTTCGCGAATCCTCGCAAACATCTTTTGCTCTTTGATCACCCGATGAAGTTGACGCTCAACATCTCCATCAAGAACCATGTCCACCAGCCGTGTCGCGGGATACGAAACGTTCAGTAAATTGCTAAGTTCACCACGTGGCTTACTTAGCTGTACAAGCTTGCCTGATTCAGCCACATGACGGCGCGACTTAGCAGCATCTATCATGTCCCGAATTTCTTCTGCCAGACGGCCATGACCGAGCTTCGCTTCATGGGCAGCGACTTGCATGGCAATGGAGTAAAAATGGCTTTCGTCGCCATTGATGTGCGACTTAAAAAGCGCTTTAAGTTGTTCTGCACTAGCCATGATTTCTCCCAACCCGTCATTCTACCCTACATCTACGCCAACTCAATTGTCCACCTCTAACTCTCATTTGTTGCAATCGAGACACTAAATCCTTATCGCTAAGGCCTGTATAAATAACCATAGCAAAAAAGGAAACAGTGTCAACTGACGTACGACAGATCCTTCTGCCGAATTAAGCTTCTCTTGGAGCGCATGTGCCGTTCACCTTGCGCAACCTACTTTTCCCTTTCGGAGATGGGCAGGCAAGCCTCTCATCTGTCGACGTATACCAACCGCAGCCGTCTTCCGACGCGACGTCAACTTAGAGCACTGATGCTCGATCGCCGCATTCAACCCGTGCTTGGGCGCAACGCTCACGAAGGATTTCCAACGTTGGAAATGCAGCGTCCGGCCTGGCGAGTCCAGCCCTCTTCTGCATTTAGCCACGCTAGTATTGGGCCGCGGGTCTCGGGCGGAGCCTGAGTTCATCCAGAAAGCTCATCGTGCGAAGGGCGCCGTAGGCGACGAATGTGATTAGCTGGTGGCATGGCAAAACTTGTTTTGTCATGACATCTGGCATCCTGCCCGGAGATTTGCAAGACAATTACTGAACGAAAAACTGAATGAAAAGATGACCCATTAGTGAGAAGATGGCTACTCAGTTGCTAACCCGCTACCGATAGCAAAGTGTACGCAATTCCGAACGAAAAAATCCTAAGTTTGCTGGTCGAGTCAAATTGCTCGTAACGAACGATAGAAACGATGGTTCACAAGACAAACATGGAAGACAAGACGGCTAAGCCAGTCTCTCAGGGGATGGCTAAGGTACCAGCTGAGTGCAAGCTCTGCGGCAAGCCGGCGCGCTTGTACAACCTCTGCGGCCAAGATGAATTACTGTGTGATCACTCAGATTTCTGCGCGCTTTGGCGACAGAGGTAGGTTTGCGCTGCTGGAAGAAGCAAGCGGGATTGCTGCAAACCGTTGGAAAAACCTCTTCTACGGCAAGCAAGCTGCAACTGAAGAACAGCTAGAATTTTGGACGGCCAGGTATCCTGAGGACGAGGTATGGATTCTGACGGGGAAAGAAGGGCAAAGTGGATACCCGTTCGGAGCTAGCATCGAGTCTGCACGAGGGCGAAACACGGTTGGCGAGAGACTTAGCTGGGTGGTTGAAGAGTTCGCTTCGCCAAGGGGGAACGATCTGTTCGACTATCTAGCTGAACGCTTCGGCGACACAGTAAAGCGATCTGAGTGGAAAGACTTGTTTCTGCGCCAAACGGAGCCAACCGCTGCAATGCTGGGGCACATCTGTGGTGAGCGCCCTCACTTCGCCGCTTGGGTTCTGCTGGGCTATGCACCATCCCTATCCGTCGATCCAACAAACGTGGAATCCATCCGCTCTTGGAAGAAACACCGCTTAGAAACCTTGAAAGCGTTGACGATTTCCGCCCCGAGCTAGTGTGCCAGCCCGATCGGGTAATCTGAGATGAGAACGGCACAATTTTGGCACAGTGCTCGTGCCAAAATCTGCGATTTCGCGCATCACAATGCACTGCATTGCAACGTCTAACAGTTTGATTTTAAACCAAAAACGTGGTGCGGCTGGCGGGGATCGAACCCACAACCCTTGGCTTCGGAGGCCAATACTCTATCCATTGAGCTACAGCCGCAGAGGGGGACTGCGAAGTGATGCGAAGCATACAGTAAATCCGCCCTCCCCGTCCATGGAAACCACCGAGCGCAGACCGATTTGCTTTCCCAATCGTTGACGGAAGGTCTATAATCCTTCGGCTTTTGCGGGAATTGCAGAACGGCATCACCGCTTGCTTGCGGCGGAGCCGGGTAAAGGTTTTTTTAATAGTATTAAGGAAATCATGAGCGACGCACACAACGAACACCAATCTCCCATCAGGACCCCCAAGCAGCTCATCGCCGCGGTCGCTGGTTTCTTCATCATCATCATCGTCGGCATCATCCTGCTGGTCTCCTATGCCACCAGCGGCAAGCTGACCGGCGCCGGCACCGACAGCCAGAGCGCCGAAGCCGTGGCCCAGCGCCTCCAGCCGGTCGCCGAGCAGGGCTACACCCTGAAGGACGTCAACGCGCCGAAGGTCCTGCAGAGCGGCGACGCCATCTACACCTCGACCTGCGCCGCCTGCCATGGCACCGGCGCGGCCGGCGCACCGAAGTTCGGCGACGCCGCCGCCTGGGGCCCGCGCATCGCCCAGGGCTACGATACCCTGGCCCAGCATGCACTGCAGGGCATCCGCGCGATGCCGGCCAAGGGCGGCAACCCGGACCTGGACAATGTTGAAGTGGAACGCGCCGTCGTCTATATGGCGAACAAGGCCGGCGCCAAGTTCAAGGAACCGGAAGCGCCGGCAGCCGCCGCGGCGGCATCGGCCAGCGCCGCCGCCAGC
>JAEWEK010000292.1 GCA_023389425.1 Pseudomonadota bacterium
CGTGCGCGCACCGCCTCGCCATGCTCGGCAACGACGTGGTGGTGTTCGAGTCGCACGCCAAGCCGGGCGGCCTGAACGAATACGGCATCGCCAAGTACAAGCTCACCGACGATTTCGCCCAGCGCGAAGTCGAGTTCCTGCTGTCGATCGGCGGCATCGAGGTCCAGTACGGCCGCACGCTCGGCGACAACCTCGACCTGCACGAACTGCAGGCCAAATACGATTCCGTGTTCCTCGCCATCGGCCTGGGCGCCAGCCGCTCGCTGGGCCTGACCGGCGAAGACGCTCCGGGCATGCTGGCCGCGGTCGACTACATCGCCGAACTGCGCCAGGCGGCCGACCTGACCGCGCTGCCGGTACCGCGCAGCGCCGTCGTCATCGGCGCCGGCAATACTGCCATCGATATCGCCGTGCAGTCCAAGCGCCTCGGCGCCGAGGACGTCACGCTTGTGTACCGCCGCGGCCAGGATGCGATGAGCGCCACCGGCCACGAAATCGAGATCGCCAAGGCCAACGGCGTGCAGATCCGCACCTGGGCCGCGCCGGCCGAGGTGCTGCTGGACGACGCAGGCAAAGTGCGCGGCATGCGCTTCGAGCGCACCCGCATGGACGGGGAGCGCCTGGTGCGCACCGGCGAAACCTACGATGTCGCGGCCGACGCCGTGTTCAAGGCCATCGGCCAGACGTCGGATGAGGCCAGCTTCGGCGGTTCGCTGGGGCGCGAACTGGAACGTGACGGCGACCGCATCCGGGTCGACGAGCAGTTCCGCACCGCGCTGCCGCGCGTGTACGCCGGCGGCGACTGCGTGGCGCCGGGCCAGGACCTGACCGTGCAGGCGGTCCAGCACGGCAAACTGGCGGCAATCGCCATCCATAACGACATCCAAAACCAAGCGGGGGCAGCATGGCCGACCTGAGCATCGATTTCTGCGGCATCAAGTCGCCCAACCCGTTCTGGCTGGCGTCCGCGCCGCCGACCGACAAAGCCTACAACGTCGTGCGCGCCTTCGAGGCAGGGTGGGGCGGCGTGGTGTGGAAGACGCTGGGCGAGGATCCGCCGGCGGTCAACGTGTCCTCGCGCTACTCGGCGATCTACGGCAAGAACCGCGAAGTCCTCGGCTTCAACAACATCGAGCTGATCACCGACCGCAGCCTGGAAATCAACCTGCGCGAAATCACGCAGGTGAAGAAGGACTGGCCGGACCGCGCGCTGATCGTGTCGCTGATGCTGCCTTGCGAAGAGAAGCCCTGGGCCGACATCCTGCCGCTGGTCGAAGCCACCGGCGCCGACGGCATCGAGCTCAATTTCGGCTGCCCGCACGGCATGCCGGAGCGCGGCATGGGCGCGGCGGTGGGCCAGGTGCCCGATTACGTCGAGATGGTCACGCGCTGGTGCAAGAAGTATTCGAAGCTGCCGGTCATCGTCAAGCTGACGCCGAACATCACCGACGTGCGCCATCCGGCACGCGCGGCGCTGGCCGGCGGCGCCGACGCGGTCTCGCTGATCAACACCATCAACTCGATCACCCACCTGGACCTGGACCAGATGGCGGCCTACCCGATCGTCGGCGGCGCCAGCACCCACGGCGGCTACTGCGGCCCGGCGGTCAAGCCGATCGCCTTGAACATGGTTGCCGAAATCGCCCGCGACCCGGCCACACGCAACCTGCCGATTTCCGGCATCGGCGGCGTGTCCAACTGGCGCGACGCGGCCGAATTCATCGCGCTGGGCGCCGGCTCGGTGCAGGTCTGCACGGCGGCGATGCTGCACGGCTTCCGCATCGTCGAAGAGATGAAGGACGGCCTGTCGCGCTGGATGGACGAGAAGGGCTACGAGAACATCGCCGCCTTCACGCGCAAGGCCGTCGCCAACACGACGGACTGGAAATACCTGGACATGAACTACCAGGTCATCGCCCAGATCGACCAGGACCAGTGCATCAAGTGCGGCAAGTGCTACGCCGCCTGCGAAGACACCTCGCACCAGGCCATTTCGCAGCTGATCAGCGAAGCGGGCGTGCGCAAGTACGAGGTCATCAAGCAGGAATGCGTCGGCTGCAACCTGTGCGAGATCACTTGCCCGGTCGAAGGCTGCATCACCATGGTCCCGCAGGATACCGGCAAGGCCTACATGAACTGGACCCAAGATCCGCGCAATCCTCGCGCTGAAAATGTGAAGGTTCCCGCGTAAGACCTATTGCGCTACACTGGCCGGCATCGCTTGCTCGGGGAGGAAGACGTGACGACTGAAGCTTCACGCAGTACCGAACTCTGGAACGACGACCTGGCGCCGACCAGTGCGGCGCAGCGCACCTGGCGCTGGTATCACTTTGCGGCGCTGTGGGTCGGGATGGTGATGTGCATCCCGGCCTACACGCTGTCGGCCAGCCTGATCGAAAACGGCATGTCGGGATGGCAGGCCGTGTTCACGGTGTTCCTTGCAAACGCCATCGTGCTGCTGCCGATGCTGCTGATCGGGCATGCCGGCACCAAGTACGGCATCCCGTACGCGGTGCTGGCCCGTTCCTCCTTCGGCACCTCGGGCGCGCGCCTGCCGGCGCTGATGCGCGCGATCGTCGCCTGCGGCTGGTACGGCATCCAGTCGTGGTTTGGCGGCGCCATGATCTACACGCTGCTCGGCGTGCTGATGGGCCACGAGATCGGCGGCGACAAGATCGCCGGCCTGGGCATCAACCTTGGCCAGCTCTTGTGCTTCCTGGCGTTCTGGGCGATCCAGTTCTACTTCATCATCCACGGCATGGACTCGATCCGCAAGCTCGAGACCTACACCGCGCCGCTCAAGATCGTCATCTGCTTCGTGCTGCTCGGCTGGGTGTACCAGAAGGCCGGCGGCTTCGGCGACCTGCTGTCCAAGCCATCGCAGTTCGTCGAAGGCGGCAAGAAGGCGGGGCAGTTCTGGACCGCGTTCTGGCCTTCGCTCACGGCGATGGTCGGCTTCTGGGCCACGCTCGCGCTCAACATCCCCGACTTCACGCGCTTCGCCAAGACCCAGCGCGACCAGGTGGTCGGCCAGACCATCGGCCTGCCGGTGCCAATGGGGCTGCTGGCCGCGCTGGCGGTCATCGTCACCTCGGCCACCGTGGTCCTGTACGGCAAAGCGCTGTGGGATCCGGTCGACCTGGCCAGCCGCATGACCGGCGCGGCGGTGCTGATCGCGCTGATCATCCTGCTGATCGATACCATCAGCGTGAACCTGGCCGCCAACCTGGTCGGCCCGGCCTACGATTTTTCCGCGCTGGCGCCGAAGCACATCAGCTATCGCGTGGGCGGCTACATCACGGCCGGCATCGCGCTGGTCATGATGCCGTGGAAGATACTGGAGTCGACGCAGGGCTACATCTTCACCTGGCTGATCGGCTACTCGGCGCTGCTCGGGCCGATCGCGGGTGTGCTCATCATCGACTACTACTTCATCCGCAAGACCCAGCTCGACGTCGCCGAGCTGTACCGCGAAGGCGGCGCGTATTCGTACTCGGGCGGCTGGAATGTCGCCGCGGTTATCGCGTTCGTGGCCGGCGTGGCGCCGAATATTCCGGGCTTTCTCAATACCGCGTTCCCCGCGTCGTTCCCCGACGTGGCCGACGGCTTCAAGACGATCTACACCTATGCATGGTTCGTCGGGGTGCTGATCTCGGCCATCGTCTACGGCGCCATCATGAAAGGACGGCCGCTGCCGGCGCTGCGGACCGCATCCTAGTACAACCACCTGGAGACTTTTGTATGACCGTGATGATCCGAGGCGGCACCGTCGTCAATGCCGACCGTGCATTTCGCGCCGATGTCCTATGCGAGGGCGACAAGATCGTCGCCGTGGGCGAGAACCTTGAGCTGCCCGCCAACGCCACCGTGATCGATGCCGGCGGCCAGTACGTGATGCCGGGCGGGATCGATACCCACACCCACATGCAGCTGCCCTTCATGGGCACCGTCACCGCCGACGACTTCTTTACCGGCACCGCGGCCGGCCTTGCGGGCGGCACCACCACCATCATGGACTTCGTGATCCCGAACCCGCAGCAGTCGCTGCTGGAGGCGTATCACACCTGGCGCGGCTGGGCCGAGAAGGCGGCGGGCGACTACACCTTCCACGTCGCCGTCACCTGGTGGGACGATTCCGTTCATCGCGACATGGGCACGCTCGTGCGCGACCACGGCGTGAACAGCTTCAAGCACTTCATGGCGTACAAGAACGCGATCATGGCGGACGACGAGACGCTGGTGAAGAGCTTCCGCCGCGCGCTGGAACTGGGCGCGATCCCGACCGTGCACGCCGAGAACGGCGAGCTGGTGTTCCAGCTGCAGCGCGAGCTGCTGGCCAAGGGCATCACCGGGCCGCAGGCGCATCCGCTGTCGCGTCCTCCCGAGGTGGAAGCGGAGGCGGCCAACCGCGCGATCACCATCGCCGGGGTGCTCGGCACGCCGGTGTACATCGTCCACGTGTCCTGCGCCGAGGCGCTGGACGCGATCACCCGCGCCCGTGCCAACGGCCAGCGCGTGTATGGTGAAGCGCTGGCCGGCCATCTGGTCATCGATGACAGCGTCTACGCCAGCGCCGATCTCGAATACGCTCGCGCCCACGTGATGAGTCCACCGTTTCGCAGCCATCATCACCAGGAGGCGCTCTGGCATGGCCTGCAGGGCGGGAACCTGCAGACCACCGCGACCGACCACTGCACCTTCTGCGCCGAGCAAAAGGCCGCGGGCAAGGATGATTTCACGCGCATCCCCAACGGCTGCGGCGGCGTGGAAGAGCGCATGGCCGTTGTGTGGGACGCGGGCGTGAACAGCGGGCGACTGACGCCGTCTGAGTTCGTGCGCGTGACCTCGACCAATGCGGCGCAGATTTTCAATATGTATCCGCGCAAAGGGCTGATCGCGGCGGGGGCGGATGCGGACATCGTCGTGTGGGACCCGCAGGCCAGCCGTACGATTTCGGCGAAGACCCAATTCAGCAAGGGCGGCTTCAACGTGTTCGAGGGCCGCACGGTGCGCGGTATCCCGACGCATACGGTCGCTGCGGGCAAAGTGGTGTTCGACAAAGGCGAGCTGCGCGCGGTGGAAGGCGCTGGGCGTCACGTCGATCGTCCTGCGTTCGCTACCGCGGCTCCGTAACTTAAAAATCATCGTCGTTCCCGCGGAGGCGGGAACCCCATTTCTGCATGAGCTGTCGTGCTGCGTGCAAAATGGGGTTCCCGCTTTCGCGGGAACGACGGGCTTACTCTTGGAGGTCAATATGAACGAACTGCGAATCAACGGCCAGCGTCTCTGGAACTCCCTGATGGACCTCGCCAAAATCGGCGCCACCGACAAGGGCGGCGTGAAGCGCCTGGCCCTGTCCGACCTTGACCGCCAGGGACGCGACCTGGTCGTGCAATGGGCGCGCGATGCCGGCCTGTCCGTCACCATCGACCAGATCGGCAACGTCTTCATGCGCCGCGACGGCCGCAACAACGACCTGCCTCCCGTGGTCACCGGCAGCCACATCGACACACAGCCGACCGGCGGCAAATTCGACGGCAACTACGGCGTGCTCGCCGGCCTCGAAGTCATCCGCACGATGAATGACCTGAAGATCACCACCGAAGCTCCGATCGAAGTCGCCTTCTGGACCAACGAAGAAGGCTCGCGCTTCGTGCCGGTGATGATGGGCTCCGGCGTGTTCTGCGGCGCTTTCACGCTGGAGACCGCGTACGCCGCCAAGGACACCGAAGGCAAATCCGTGCGCGACGAACTCGCGCGCATCGGCTACATGGGCGACCAGGTGCCGGGCCAGCATCCGATCGGCGCCTACTTCGAAACCCACATCGAGCAGGGCCCCGTGCTGGAAGACGCGGGCAAGGTGATCGGCGTGGTGCCGGCCGTGATGGGCCTGTCGTGGTACGACTGCGTGGTGACAGGCATGGAGGCGCACGCCGGCCCGACGCCGATGCACCTGCGCCGCGACGCGATGCAGGTCGCCACGCGCATCATGCAGGAAGTAGTCGCCATCGCGAACCGCTACCCGCCATATGGGCGCGGCACGGTCGGCATGGTGCAGGTCTTCCCGAACAGCCGCAACGTGATCCCGGGCGAGGTCAAGTTCAGCATCGACCTGCGCAACGTGAACGACGAACTGCTCAACAAGATGCACGAGGAGATCCTGGCCTTCGTCGACAAGACGCAGCAGGAGACCAGGATGCCGATTTCGATCGAGCGCGTGTCCTACTACCCGCCGTGTCCCTTCCATCCGGACTGCGTGGATGCCGTGCGCGCCGCCACCGCGAAGCTGGGCTACTCGACGATGGACGTGGTATCCGGCGCCGGCCATGACGCCATCTACACCGCGCGCGTCGCACCGTCCGGCATGATCTTCGTGCCGTGCAAGGACGGCATCAGCCACAACGAGATCGAGGACGCGCAGCCGGATCACCTGGAAGCAGGCTGCAACGTGCTGCTGCACGCGATGCTCGAACGCGCCAAGGTCATCGCAAGCTGAGCATGCCGAGACAGTTGGGGGGCTTTTCCGGGAGGGCTTACGATTTCGCGGCCCTTTTCGCGAAAATGCCCGATACCCGCGCTAAAAATGTCGATCGGCGCGCGATTTCTCGCGATACGCGCACGATAATTTGCGAGATGCCTTCGATTTTTTCCGAGGGCTTCACGATTCACAATTTCGCAGCCCGCGTCCCAAATCGCGCGTCGATCGTCGTTTGTCGACAGTGATTCGACCGATTTCGGAACTGAACCGCGTGTTTTCGTTCTGGATTCGCGTGATTGAGGAGGCTAATCGCGAATTATCGTGCGGTTTTCCGCTTTCTCGTGAGGTCTCGGAATTGGGACGGACCCACCCTCCCTCCACCTACAATACCTGTTACGTGAATAGCAGCGGCGCCATTGCCCGCGCCGTCGAAAGGCCGCCAGCGCGAAACGCCGAGATCGCGTAAACTTGCGATCGTTCAATCAGGAGGACGACCTCCCCCAATCCGGGTATTCAAGCGGGACGGCCCGAATTTGTTGGAGACGTTGTCATGGCGTGGATTTCCCTTCTTATCGCCGGCCTGCTGGAAGTCGGCTGGGCCTATTCGATGAAGCTGTCGAACGGCTTTTCAAATCTCGCCGCATCCGCGGCCACCATCGTGATGATGATCGCCAGCGTCGGCCTGCTGTCGCTGGCGATGCGCAGCCTGCCTCTCGGCACCGCATACACCATCTGGACCGGCATTGGTGCCGTCGGCTCCTTCGTCGTCGGGATCATGTTTCTCGGTGAGCAGATCAGCGTGGTGCGCGTCGCAGCGGCGGCGCTCATCGTCTCCGGCCTGGTGCTGATGAAGCTCTCGAGCCATTGAATCTTTTCGAGGAGTTCCACGATGTTTTCAGGCCTGAGCGCATTTCCCCTCACTCCAATGTCCGAGGAAGGCGTCGACGAAGCCGCCTTCGTCACGCTCGTCCGGCGCCTTGCAGACGCCGGTGTCGATTCCATCGGTGCGCTCGGCTCGACCGGCAGCTATGCGTACCTGACGCGGGAGGAGAGGGCGCGCGTCGCGCGGCTGGCGGTGGACAATGCGGATGGCGTGCCAGTCATGGCCGGCATCGGCTCCTTGCGCACGCGTGACGTGCTGGCGCTCGCCGAAGATGCGCAACAGGCCGGCGTCAGTGCGGTGCTGCTCGCGCCGGTGTCGTATCACAGGCTGTCCGCCGACGAGGTGTATGGCCTGTTTGCGGCGGTTGCGCGCAACCTGTCCGTTCCGCTGTGCGTGTACGACAATCCCGGCACCACTCGCTTCGACTTCAGCGACGAGCTGCACGGCCGTATCGCAGAGCTGCCCAATGTCCGCTCGATCAAGATCCCGGGCGTTCCGGAAGGTCTCGATGCGGCGAAAGCCCGCGTCGAACGCCTGCGCGCGCTGGTTCCGCCGCATGTCACGATCGGCATCAGCGGCGATTACACGGCAGCCAGGGGCCTGGCCGCCGGCTGCGGCGTGTGGTATTCGGTGATCGGCGGCTTGTTCCCTCGAACGGCGCTGTCGATCACGCGCGCCGCGCAGCGTGGCGACATGCAGGAAGCGCTGCGACAGAGCGAGCGCTTGAATCCACTCTGGGAATTGTTCGCGAATTACGGCGGCAGCCTGCGCGCGGTGGCAGCAGCCGCCGAGATGCTTGGCCTGGTCAAGCAACCGTGCCTGCCGCCCCCGGTCAAGGCCCTTT
This sequence comes from Pseudomonadota bacterium, assembly GCA_023389425.1. Taxonomy (GTDB): domain Bacteria; phylum Pseudomonadota; class Gammaproteobacteria; order Burkholderiales; family Burkholderiaceae_D; genus Telluria. The sequence goes on from JAEWEK010000292.1 coordinate 8,206, forward strand.
GCGGGCCGGGGCGCGAGCGTATGGCCCGACTGATCGACGAACTTCAACTCGCGTAAGCTCGCCTGATGCGCCGGCGGTTCCCACTGCCAGCAGTGGGAATGCGTGCATTTTTCGAAGCGGAGTGGATGGTATATTCGGGCGAATTCCGATGACGAGTTTTGCGCGATGCCGATCAAGAACGCCCTGCTTTTTCTCCATTTGTTCATTGTGCTGCTGGCCTCTTGCGCCGCCTATGCCGCCGATCCTGATGTCCCGATGCCGGCATCGGCGAGTGAATGGCGGGCCGCGGCCATCCGCGATGTCGAGGCAGGGTACGAAGTGACGCTGGCGAATCATGCAGGCGTTCTCGATCCTCACAACCCCGCTTTCCTGGCGAACCTGGAGGCCGCAAGAAACCACGGCGAGGCGCTGGCGGCGAAAGTAAGCGACGGCGGCGGTTATTACGCCGCGTTGCTCGGCTTCTCGAGCCGCATCCACGATGGCCATGCGGGCGTCTATCCAACCTTCATGTTCGATGCGGTAAAGCCCGTGCAGTGGCCAGGCTTCATTGCCGCCTGGCGTGGTGACCTGTTCGTCTACTCTGCCGACAAAAACATGGCGCGGCCCGGTGAACGCATCGTTTCCTGCGACGGCAGACCTGCCCGTCAACTGATCGAGAAAAACGTCTTTGGCTTTTTTGGACGCATGGACGAAGAAGGGCAATGGTGGAGCGAGGCGCGTAACCTGTTTATCGATTTCGGCAATCCATTCGTGAAGCGACCGGCACACTGTGTGTTCGAGCGTTCCGGACGGCGCATCGACCGGAAGCTGAAGTGGCGCGCCATGCCTGATTCGATTTGGTCGGCATTTCGTGAGAGCGTCGCAGGCGAAGCGCTGCCAGTAGGCCTCACGGAGCCGCGCACAGGTCTCTTTTGGGTGGCAATGCCCACCTTTACGCCGAACGACGAAGAACGCGCCGACTATCGCGCCATCTACAAGCAGGTTCAGGCGCAGCGCGAGCGCTTCCTGAACGCTGACGCGGTTGTGATCGACCTCCGACGCAACCAAGGCGGAAGCTCATGGTGGAGCCGCGATTTCGCTGCCGTGTTGTGGGGTGAATCGCGGGTGAAGCGGCGGGACGAGGCTCGTAACGCCGGCGAGGAGGTCTGGTACCGCGTTTCACCGGATAATATCGCCCACGTTCACGGCCTGAACGAAAAGTACCTATCAGAAGGCGAAGAAGAATCGGCGCGGCGCATGGCGAAGCTGGAAGCGAAGCTGCGTGCGGCGCAGGCAGCCGACAAGCCGTATTACATTGAGAAGGGAGAATCGCCGGCGCCGGTGATCGAGCCTTTTGCTGAGCAGTCGGGTGATGTGAAACCGTTCACGCGGCCTGTCTACGTGATCGTGCCGGGCAACTGCGTCAGCTCCTGCCTTGATGCTGTCGACTATTTCAAAATGTTCGCGAACACGAAGCTGATCGGTGCGCCCAGTTCAGCCGACTCCACCTACATGGAAGTACGGATCGCGACACTCCCCGGCGGCCTGGCGCGTGTCGTCGTACCGACCAAGCTTTACGTGAACCGGCCGCGCGCGAACGGCGAATTCTATCGGCCACATATCCCTGTGAACGACCTGCTTTGGACCACCGGAACCTTCCGCAAGATCATCGAGCACGACCTCGCCGGCAGCCGATAGGTAAGTCAGAAGCTGGTCTCGCGCTCCGGCGTCGCCGTGATCTTGTGGATCGAGAGATCGGCGCCGTCGAATTCCTGCTCGGCGTCGAGGCGCAGGCCGACGAATTTCTTCAGTAGACCGTAGACGATGGTGCTGCCCACCGCCGCGACCGCGATACCGAGCACCGTGCCGGCCAGCTGCGACCAGATCGACACGCCGCCCAGGCCGCCCAGCGCCCGCGAGCCGAAGATGCCCGCCGCGATGCCGCCCCAGGCGCCACACAGACCGTGCAGCGGCCACACGCCCAGCACGTCGTCGATCTTCCACTTGTTTTGCGCCTGCGTAAACATGACGACGAAGATGGCGCCGGCGATCGCGCCGGTGACCAGCGCGCCCAGCGGGTGCATCAGGTCCGAGCCCGAGCACACGGCGACCAGCCCGGCCAGCGGGCCGTTGTAGGCGAAGCCGGGATCGTTCCGGCCCATCACCAGCGCGGTCAGCGTGCCGCCGACAAGGGCCATCAGCGAATTGACCGCGACCAGGCCGTTCATCTTGTCCAGCGTCTGCGCGCTCATCACGTTGAAGCCGAACCAGCCGACGGTGAGGATCCACGCGCCCAGTGCGAGGAATGGAATGTTCGACGGCGGATGCGCGGCCACGCGGCCTTCCTTGGTGTAGCGCCCGCGCCGCGCGCCCAGCAGCAGCACGGCGGGAAGCGCTGCCCAGCCGCCGACAGCGTGCACGACCACCGAGCCGGCGAAGTCGTGGAACTCGGCGCCGAAGGCGTGCAGCAGCCAGCCCTGGATGCCGAAGCGGTGGTTCCACGCGATCCCTTCGAAGAACGGATACACCAGCCCGACCAGCAGCGCGGTCGCCGCCAGTTGCGGATAGAAGCGCGCGCGTTCGGCGATGCCGCCCGAGATGATGGCCGGGATCGCGGCCGCGAAGGTCAGCAGGAAAAAGAACTTGACCAGTTCGTAGCCGTTCTTCGCCACCATGGTCTCGGTACTGCCGAAGAAGTGGATGCCGTAGGCGATTGCGTAGCCGACGAAAAAGTAGGCGATGGTGGAGATGGCGAAATCGGCGAGGATCTTGACCAGCGCGTTGACCTGGTTCTTCTTGCGCACGGTGCCCAGTTCGAGGAAGGCGAATCCCGCGTGCATCGCGAGGATCATGATCCCGCCGAGCAGGATGAATAAGGCGTCCGCGCCGGTTTTGTATGCGTCCATGTGCTGCTGCCCGTAGCTGATGAGGTGCACAAAAGGGTGCAAGAAGCGTGCCACGGCAGTGCGCCTGCACTGTGCTGAAACTTCAGGCAATCATCGCTGGGGCGCGGCGCGCCGCAAGAGTGCAGCATGCACCGATTCGGTGCGCAGCTGCTGCACGGTTGCGCCGCGCCGGATCAGCGCTGCACCAGCGCGCGCGCGGCGGCGCTGATCTGGTCGCGCAGCCATTTGTGTTCGGGCGACTGGTGCACGCGCTCGTGCCACAGCTGGTAAAAGCGCATCGGCGGGAATTTGACGGGGACCTCGAAGATCTTGAGCGGCAGCGTCTTCTCGTAAAAGCGCAGGAACTGGCGGCCTGTGGTCAGCGCCAGGTCGCTCTGCGTCAGCATATAGGGGATCAGGCCGAAGTAGGGCGACTCCACCGCCACGCGCCGCTGCAGGCCCTGGCGGTCGAGGAAGGTGTCGATCACGCCCTGGTAGCCGGGCACCATCTGCGACGGCGCCACGTGCGGCAGGTTGAGGTAGTCTTCGAGGGTCATCGCGTCGGCATTGGTGCGGCGCGCGTACGGGCTGTCGGCCCGCATCGCGCAGACGATCGGGTCCTCGAACAATTTGGAGATGTGCAGGTGCGCGGGCGGTTCGTCCCAGTTGGCGATCACGAGATCCATCTCGCCGTCCGACAGCATGCGCAGGTAGTCGGTGCCGGCGCCCAGGCTGTGGATCGACACGCGGCTGTTGGGCGAACCGCGCCGCAGCGCGGCCACGACGCTGGGCAGGAACTGGGTGTCGAGATAATCCGGCGCGGCGATGCGGAAGGTGCGCGCCGCCTGGTCGGGCACGAACGGCGTCTTCTTCACGAACAGGCTCTCGGCTTCGTCGAGGATGCGCTTGGCCGGCTTGAGCAGGCTTTCGCCATGCTCGGTCGGCACCATGCCGCGCGCGCCACGCACCAGCAGCGGATCGCCGGTCAGCTCGCGCAGCTTGCGCAGCGAGGCCGAGATCGAGGGCTGCGGCTGGTTCAGCTTCAGGGCGACACGCGACACGTTCTTTTCCACCAGCAGCAGGTAGAGGATGCGGATCAGGTGCAGGTCGAGGTTGCGGGGCAGGTTGGCCATCTGTAAATATAATTCATCGAGTATGTCGAATATACTGGATTTTTCATGTTGTAGAAATGGAAATCGGTTTATCGTCCGATAATTCAGCTGGAAGGAAAGCGCATGGACGCGATTGCATACCTCGCCCCCTACGGGCTCGATTGGCTCAACCTGCTCGTGCGCTGGCTGCACATCATCACGGGCATCGCCTGGATCGGCGCCTCGTTCTATTTCGTCTGGCTCGATAATTCGCTGCGCGCGCCGGCGCCGGGCTCGGAGCTGTCCAACAAGGGCGTGGCCGGCGAACTGTGGGCGGTGCACGGCGGCGGTTTCTACAACCCGCAGAAGTATCTCGTCGCGCCGGCGCAGCTGCCCAAGGAGCTGCACTGGTTTAAGTGGGAGGCGTACTCGACCTGGCTATCCGGCGTGGCGCTGCTCACCATCGTCTACTACCTCAACGCGCAGGCGATGATGGTCGACCCGTCGGTCGCGAACCTGACGAGCTGGCAGGCAATCGGCATCGGTATCGGGAGCCTGGTGCTGGCGTGGGTCGTGTATGACCTGCTGTGCCGGTCGAAGCTGGGCAAGCATGATCTCGCGTTCGGCGTGGCGATGTGGGCCTTGCTGAGTGCATCCGCTTATGTGCTGACGCATTTGCTGTCGGGACGCGCGGCGTATATCCAGGTTGGCGCGATGATCGGCACGATCATGGTGGCGAACGTCGCGATGGTGATCATTCCCGGCCAGCGCAAGATGGTCGACGCGATGATCGCGGGGCAGAAGCCGGACCCGGTGTATGGATTGCGCGGCAAGCAGCGCAGCGTCCACAACAACTACTTCACGCTGCCGGTCCTGTTCATCATGATCAGCAATCACTACGCGATGACCTACCGGAACGAGCACGCGTGGGCGGTGCTCGCCGTGATCATGGCGGCGGGTGTGCTGATCCGGCACTTCTTCAACCTGAAGCACAAGGGGCGCATCGAGTGGCGCTATCCGATCGCGGGTTCGGCGCTGCTGCTGGCGTTGGCGGTTGCGATCGCGCCGCCGCGGCCTGCGGTGCTTGCGGCGGGTGCCGATCCGGCCGCGCAGTTCGCACAGGTGCAAGCGATCGTCAACCAGCGCTGCGTGAGCTGCCATGCGACGCATCCGACGCAGCAGGGATTCCCGACCGCGCCGGCAGGCGTGGTGCTGGATAGCGCGCAGGGGATCAGCCAGAACGCGGAACGCATTTATCAGCAGGCGGTGCAGCTGAAGGCTATGCCGCTGGGGAACCTGACGCAGATGAGCGATGCCGAGCGCGCGCAGGTGGGGGCGTGGTTCGAGGGTGGGGCGAAGACAGGCAAGTAAGGCACGCACCGCGCAAGTTCATCACCCCGACGAAGGCCGGGGGCCATGGAACAGTCGCGTGATCGCACACTCAGCATGGGTCCCGGCCTTCGCCGGGACGACGGTTTTACATGAAGGGGGAGAGCCGGTTCAGTCGCGCGGTACGATCGCGAACTGCGGGCCGTCGCCGTAGTCAGGCTTCACGCTGCGCGACATGAATGCCTTCCACGCTTTCTTGCCCGCCTCGCCGCCGACGTCGGCCGCATACGCCAGCGCGGGCTGCATATTCGACGGGAACCCGGTCTCAGTCGACGAATACCCTGCCATCTCGCCCGCCTTCAGCTTCAGCACCGCCGCCATCTCGCCGCTGCCGCAGGCCAGTCCGTCCAGACCAGGTTTGCGGCTGGCACGCCACGCGCGTCCCATATCGCCGTAGAACGGGCTGTTCGCAGTGTCGCGCACCTTCAGCGAGTAGATCGCGCCATCGATCCAGCATGTGCCCTCGCCGGTCATGCGCGTAATCGGAAAGCGCGCCTTCCATGCCAGCAGCGGCGCCGCCTTGTCGAATCCGAGCTCCCACGCGTGGCCGACCGCGGACGTGAAGAAGTCGTCCTGCCACGGCGCGAGCCCGGTCTGGTCGAAGTAGGACAGGGCATGTCCATTGACCAGCGCGCCCAGTGCATTGGCGCGCGGGTTGTTCGAATACGTGGCGTTGTACCAGTCCAGGTTGGCGTCGACGATGCGCCTGAAATGCGCCTTGAGCGGATCGTCGTCCGGCGTGACGTAGGCCGCTTCGGCCAGCGTGCGCAAGCCCCACGCCTGTGCGCGGACTTCGTCGGCCTTCATCAATCCCTTCGCATGTTCGCGGTAGCCGGGATTGGAATAGAAGGCGTCGTACATCGCCCAGAACTGCAGCTCTTCGAGATAGTAGTAGTCGCCAGTCACCAGGTAGGGCAGGTAGGCGAACGCGGGCTGGTGCGCGACATCGGCGTTGTAGGGCGTGTCGCAAGCCTGCGGGCCCGCGCACGCCGGGAAGGCCTCGCTCTTGCGCGTCGCCGGGTTGACGGTGTCGCTCGCCTGGCCGAGCACTGTCATGTAGGGATGGTCGATCACGCTGACCGGACGGCCGGTGGCGCGGTCACGGTAATGCGCGGACCAGCTGCCGGCAAGATCCGCCGTCCCCAGCGTCATCTGCTGCGCGTTGCGGTCCATCGACAGCAGGTACATCGCGGCCCATGAGGGCAGCAGGCCGATGTCCGGCCGGCCGCCCGTCGTCGGCATCACCGGCGTCGCCAGGCCCGATCCCATCGGCTCGATCCGGTCGCCCTTCCAGTTGGCCTCGAAAGCGGCAATAGCCGATGGCTTCACCATGACCGAGCGATCGTAATTGGGCAGGGCGCGCGAGGCGATCAGGTAGGCCGTATCGTGGCGCACGCGCACGTCCGGCGTTCCGCCCCACCAGAACACCTTGCGCCAGCGCGCGTGGTGAAAATGCGTGAGGCCGGACTTGGTGTACATCTTCGTTCCGCCGACGGTGACTGTCGCGTCGTAGGTGAAGTTGCGCGGCCCGGGTTCGTAGGCCCAGTCATTCTCGACCGCGACATCGACGCGCGCCTTGCCCGCAGCCGGGTACCAGCGGATCGCGAAGTGCGCCTGCAGGTGAGGGTGCGCCGCTCCGTCGCTGGTCCGCAGCGGCGCATCAACCAGCCACTCGTGCACGATCGGACCCGCCAGCCACGGATGCGGCTTGGCCTGCGCCAGCAGCTTGTCTGCCAATGCGCTGTACGAGCGTCCATCGACCACCGCCGAGACGGATGCGCTGAATCCCTTCGCCAGCAGTGCTGCGGTCGTGACATCGTCGCGCGTCGTCGCGCGAGGCGCCTTCACCAGCGCCATCGCCAGCGGACCGGAGGACTGCGGCAGGATCGCGGAGATGATTGCATGCCGCACCGAGCCATCGGCATGGCGCGCCTTGACGTCGACCTGCAGCGGGACAGTGCCGCCATCCGCCAGCTTGCCCGCCAATCCCTCCGACGGCTTGAGGTCGCCGCGCGCGAATACCTGGCCGAAGGTGACGGGCACTGCGTGCTGCTTGCGGTCGCCGTCGACGATGACGGTCGCGATGCCGCCTTCCGGCAGCTTCAGCTTCGCCTCCGCCGGGCTGGCCGGGGCGGGCGCGTTGCCATACCGCGCGGCGATGACGCGCTCCGGGTCGAGCTGGCCGCCGGATGGCAGCGCGACCGGTTTGCGCTGGCCGTCGGGCGCATCGGCGCGCGCGAGGACCGGCAGCAATGCGAAGAGGGCGAGGATATGGCGAAACGCTGGTGTCATCGGCGGGCTTGGTTGCAGGACAAACCACCAGCGTACAGCGCGCCGTGTTTTGGTGGCGCGCGCATTGATGAGCCGCGCAGCCTTGAACAATCCTTCCACCCATTCCGCGAACGCGCGCACCCTGGGCGATGCCGGCCGGATGTCGCGGTACATCAGCGAGACCGGCATCGGCGCGGGAGTACTGGCTTACCGAAGGTTCGCCGGCATAAGCAAGTACGTCGTTCCCGTGGAAGCGGGAACTCCATTTCGTACGTGCGCCACTGCGCTTGATTGCTGCGGCGCGCGGTGAAAATGGGGTTCCCGCCTCCGCGGGAACGACGGCGTTATTGTGGCTTCAGCAGTACGGCACGGCCGGTGCGATGATCGCTGGAGTACTGGCTTACCGAAGGTTCGCCGGCATAAGCGAAGTCGTCGTTCCCGCGGAAGCGGGAACCCCATTTCGTACGTGCGCCACTGCGCTTGATTGCTGCGGCGCGCGGTGAAAATGGGGTTCCCGCCTCCGCGGGAACGACGGTGTTATTGCTGCTTCAGCGTGCGCTGGAACAGCTGGTAGATGCGGCGGTACTCGTCGTACCACGATTCCGGATTCACGAAACCGTGGCGTTCCATCGGATACCCGGCCAGCTCCCAGTTGTCCTTTTTCAGTTCGATCAGGCGCTGCGACAGGCGCACCGAATCCTGGAAGAACACGTTATCGTCGATCATGCCGTGCGCGATCAGCAGGTTGCCGCGCAGGTTCTCGGCATACTCGATCGGCGACGAGGCCTTGTACGCTTCCGGATCGACGTCCGGCGTGTTGAGGATGTTGGAAGTGTAGCCGTGGTTGTAGGTGGTCCAGTCGGTCACCGGACGCAGCGCCGCGCCCGACTTGAACACTTCCGGCGCGCGGAACAAGGCCATCAGCGACATGAAGCCGCCGTAGCTGCCGCCGTAGATGCCGACGTTCTTCGTATCGCCCTGCGAATTGGCGACCATGTAGTTCACGCCGTCGATGTAGTCGTCCAGCTCCGGATGGCCCATGTTGCGGTAGATCGCGGTGCGCCACTTGCTGCCGTAGCCCTTCGAGCCGCGATAGTCCATGTCGAGCACCACGAAGCCGCTCTGCACCAGCAGGTTGTTGAACATTTGCTCGCGGAAGTAGTTGGTGTAGCGGTGGTCGACTTCCTGCAGGTAGCCGGCGCCGTGCACGAACATCACGATCGGGTACTTCTTGCCCGGCTCGAGCTGGGCCGGGCGGTACATCTTGGCCCAGATCGGCTCGCCGCCATGCGTCGACGGCACGGCCACGAACTGCGGCGTGATCCACTCGCGCGCCTTGAATTCGGCGGTGCGGGTGTCGGTCAGTCTGGTCGCCGCGCCGCCTGCAGCCGGCACGATTGCCAGCTGCGCCGGCAGGTAGGCCGACGAGTGGCGCACCAGCAGCTTGCGCTGGTCCGGCGAGATCGCGTAGGCCTCGACGCCGCCTTCCAGCGCCGTCACTTCGCGCACGTCGCCACCCTTGGCCGAGGCCGAGCAGACCTCGTAAGTGCCGGGCTGCTTGCGGTTGCAGAGGAACCAGGCGGTCGCACCGTCGGCCGACCACTTCACGCTCGAAGTCTCCCAGCTGCCCTGCGTGACAGCGTGCGGCTTGAACGGCGCGTCGAGCGTGTACAGGTTGGAGTGGCCGGCTTCTTCCGACAGGTACCACAGGGTGCGGCTGTCCGGCAGCCAGCCGAATTCGCTGTTGTCGTAGTTGACCCAGGCGGCGTCGCTCAGGCGATGCACCGGCACCAGCTTGGCCGCGCCGAAGTCGACGGTCGCGATCCAGCGGTCCTTGTTGTCGATCGAGCGCACCATGACGGCGGCGTGCTTGCCGTCGGTGCCGAACTGGATGCCCTGGCCTTCTTCGGACACCACGCGCACCGGGCGGCTGCCCTTCAGCGCCGGCTGCTTGTTTTGCGCGCGCAGCGCGGCCAGCGGGTCGTCGCCGATGCCGGGCAGGACGTCGAAGGACAGGTCCTGCACCTTGTTGGTCGCCAGGTCGACCAGCTTGAGCGACTGGCCGGTCGGCGAGTTGCGGCCGACGCGGGTGCGCTCATCCTGGAAGTCCTGGTAGCCGGATTCGGTGACGAAGTGGTCGATCTTGGCGGTCTTGCCGCGGTCCGCTTCCTTCGGTCCGACCACCAGCAGCAGCCAGCGGCCGTCCGGCGACAGCGCGCTGCCGCGCATGGTGATCTTGTCGCCGAGGTAGATCGGGTTCGGCGCGCGGGTCGGGTCGAGCCCGCGCAGCGCGTCGCCATTGGCGCGCAGTTCGTCGCGTTCGTCCTTGTTGCGCTTGAGGGTGGAGAACAGGCGCAGCTGCATGTCGCGCTGGGCGTCGCTGTCGACCGCGCCCGGATCCTTGGCCGCGCGCGGCAGCGCCACCGGCGACACCAGGCGCTCGGCGCGGCTCCAGCTGTACCAGTCGTCGCCGATGCGGAACTGGACGCTGTTTTCGTCGGCCGAATACTGCACGCTCGACACCGGCGTCGTGCCCTTGTTGATCTGGACCAGCGCGCCGTTCTTCAGGTCGCGCTCGAACAGGTCGCCGTTGCGCACCACGATGGCGCGGGTGCGGGCGCGGTTGAATTCGAGGCGCTGGCTGTCCAGCCTGGCCAGTTCGGCTTCCGGCACCAGGTGCGGCTTGGGCAGCGCTGCCCAGGTGTCGCGCACCGGCGAACCTGCGCGCTTTTGCTTGTAGTAGGCCTGCTTGCCATCCCAGCTCCACCAGGCCGCTTCGACCGGGTTGCCGATCCAGTCCGGGTTGGCCATGGCCTGGTCGAGGGTGATCGGGGTGCTTGCCGCCGCCGGCAGCGTCGCGGTAGCGAACGCGGCGAGAATGGTCAGTGCAGGTAGTCGCATCGGTATATGCATGTGGTGAGTGAAGGGGTGGCTTTCCCAAAAGAAAGCGAAAGCATTCTAGCTCAGGCCACATGCCACCGGGCATATTGATACAAACAAAAAACCCGGCACGGGGCCGGGTTCTCTTTCAGGCGCGCAGCAGGTTCAGGCTGCTTGCTTGGTGACGCTGTCCGCGACGCGCGGGATGAACAGTGCGATGCGCGCCACGATGCCGACGATGGCGAAGCCGATGGAGACGTATTCGATGACGGTCATGATTAACCCCGCGAAGCGATGAAACGCAGTTCGATGGCCAGGCTCGGCGAGTGCGCCTCGGCGCCTTTGGCCAGGGCGTGGATGCCGGCCGAGGTCGCTTCGATGCCGGCTTCGATGGCGGTCAGGCCGCGGGTTTCCGGCTTGGCGCCCAGGAACTTGGTCTTGGTGGCCGGGGCCAGCCAGCCGCCGTGTGCCGCAAACAGCTCGGTGGCGAAAGCACGCACATTGCTCACCAGTGCGCTGAGTTGGTGGCGCGCGCCCGTGTTGTGCGCCTGGGTGATCGTTGCTGCAGACATGTCGTTCTCCGATGAAGTGCGATTTGTTGCTTTGCAGTATAGGTGCCTCGGAGCTATAACGAAACTTTTGGTTTGTGATAGCGGCCATAAAGAAAGCATATGCTGGAAGGAAAATACGTCGGCGCCGTGGGAGTTGGTGATATTGTTATGGTGAACTTCACTGCGCATTTTGTGGCTGACAACATCCATGCAGAACGGCACCCCAACGCAAGCGGTCTCGCCCGGTCTCAGCCAGGACCAGCGCCGCACGCTGGGCTGGCTGCGCACCGGGGTGATCCTCGGCACCGCCTTGCCGCTGCTGCTGTTCGCGCTGACCGCCGCCCTGCACTACAGCGAAGTGTGGGAGGAGGCGTCCACCGCGACCCAGCGCACCACCCGCATCCTCAGCGAGCACGCGCTCAAGCTGTTCGATACCAGCACGGTGCTGATGCAGCAGCTGGATCACCTGGTGGCCGGCCGCAGCGACGCCGACATCGCCAATAAGGAAGACCTGCACGCGCAGGCGGCGCGGCTGGTGGCCGGCCTGCCGCAGGTGCATTCGGTGTCGGTGCTCGATGCGCGCGGCTATCCGCTGCTGACCAGCCTGCATTTCCCCGCGCCGTCCGACGTCGACCTGTCCGACCGCGACTCCTTCATCGCGCTGCGCAAGGGACTGCCCGGCATCTACGTCAGCGGCGCCCTGCTCGGCAAGCGCACCGGCGAACCCTTCTTCACGCTGTCGCATGCGCGGCACAATCCGGACGGCAGCTTCAACGGCATCGTGCAGGTCAGCCTGGACCCGCAGTACCTCGACGGCTTTTATCGCGAAGTCGGCCTGTCGGAAGACAATATGGCGGTGACGATGCTGTCGGACGAGGGCAACCTGATCGCACGCTTCCCGCAGGTGCCGACCGGCGCCAGGTTCAAGCCCTCGCCCGAAGTGCGCAAGGCGCTGGCGCAGAACGGCAACAGCGCCACGCTGGTGGTCACTTCGCTGGTGGACCATGCGCTGCGCCTGATCACCTTCCGCAGGGTAGGCGCTTATCCGGTGATGGTGGCCGCCAGCGAGCGGGTGTCGGCGATGCACGCGGGCTGGATGCGCGACCTGCTGTGGCCCGCCGTGCTCACCGTGTGCGCCTCCGCCGCGCTGGGCATCCTCGGCTGGTTCGCGCTGCGCAAGACGCGGCGCGAGCTGGAGCTGGCCAACTGCCTGTACGAGGAAAGCATGCAGCGCAAGCAGGTCGAACACGCGCTGCTGCACGCGCAGAAGCTGGAAGCGCTGGGCCACCTGACCGGCGGCGTGGCGCACGACTTCAACAACCTGCTGATGGTGATCGGCATGAACGCGCAGCTGATCGGCAGGACCGTGCCCGGCATGCGCGAGCATCCGCGGCTGGAAGCGATCACGCGCTCGGTGTCCAACGGCGCCAAGCTGACGCGCCAGATGCTGAGCTTCTCGCGGCGCCAGCCGCTGGTGCCGGCGACGCTCGACCTCGCGCACGAACTGGAGGCGATGGTGGAGCTGTGCGCGCCGGTGCTGGGCAAGACGGTGGAGATGTCGGTCGACGTGGCCGAGGGCACGCCGCCGCTGGTGATCGACCGCGCGGAGCTCGAGCTGTCCCTGATCAACCTGGCGATCAATGCGCGCCATGCGATGCCGGGCGGCGGCGTGTTCGAAGTGAGGGCGCGGCCGCTGCCGGACCGCCAGCTCGAAATCGCCGTGCGCGACAGCGGCTGCGGCATCGCGCCGGACGTGCTGCCGCACGTGACCGAGCCCTTCTTCTCGACCCGGCCGCAGGGCGAAGGCACCGGCCTGGGGCTGTCGCAGGTGAGCACGATGTGCCAGCGCGCCGGCGGCGTGGTGCGCATCGAAAGCAGCCCGGGAGAGGGCACCACGGTGCACCTGCGCTTCCCGGCCGCGCCGGGCATGGCCGAGGTGGCGGCGGATGTGCCGCCGCTGGAACGCAGCTATCCGCTGCGGATCATGCTGGTCGAGGACAACCACGAGATCGCCGCGGCGGCGCAGCTCGCGCTCGAGTCGCTGGGCTGCTCGGTGCGGCGCTTCCCGAATGCGGACGAGGCGGCGGCCTGGCTGGAATATGCGAACCCGCTGCCGCAGGCAGTGCTGTCGGATATCACGATGCCCGGCACGATGGACGGCATCGCGCTGGCGCGCCACCTGCGCGAGCGCTACCCGAACCTGCCGGTGGCGCTGATGACCGGCTACGCCGAGCGCCTGGACGACGCCGAAGCGCTGCACCTGCGCGTGCTGCCGAAACCGTTCGACGAACACACGCTCAGGCAGGTGCTGGCGTATCTGTGGGGGCGCCGCGCGGCGCCGGCGGACGCCTGACGAGGCCTCATGCGCCGGCCTTCGCCGCCTTCACCATACACTGCGACAGCTTGTCGAAGTGCTGCAAGGCTTCCTGCGTCAGCTCGACCTGCTTGCGCCGCCCGTCCTCGGTGTCGGCCAGCGTGATCCAGCCTTTTTCGCGCATCGACTTCAGCCGCGAATGCACGGTGGCCGGCGCGCCCAGCTCGTGCTTGGCCATCATGTCGCGTACCGACAGGCGCTCGTGCTCGCTGCCGACGCGTGCAACCAGCATCAGGATGCGTTCTTCCAGCGGATCGAGCGCCGGCAGCGGCGGCAGGCCGCGGACAGCCTCGGCCAGCTGGAGGAAGCGCAGGAAGACGTCGGCGGGGCGGTTTGGCTTGGTCATGGACGGGTGGTCAATGTGTTAAGCGTGCGCTAAGCTGTGCGGCTGCACGGCCGTACCGGATTGTAATGCAGCCTTTATGCATAATGAATCAACTCAGACTTAGGCTGGCGATGGTCGCCACCGCGGTGACCCTGTTCCTGTTTGCCCTTGCCGGGCAAGGCCATCGTGCTGTATGGCGCGCGCTGGCTGCTGCTCAAGGTTCGGCTTACGTAAATTCGTTCTAAAAATTATATCGATTTAGTTCGCGGGACGAGCTGGTACGTTGCTTGCTTCATGAATCGTCATGAAACCAGCTCGTGCTCCGCCCAGCTTGCGCATCGTCGTCATCAATCCCGTTGCGGCCGCGGCCGACGACTGCGCCCAGGCCGCGCAGTCCCGGCGCGGCGCGGCCCTGCGCATCGGCCTGCTGGAATCGGGCTACGACATCGTCGCCTCGTTGCCGGCCGACGTCTTCCTGCCCGAGCGTATCGGGCAGCTGCAGCCTGACCTCATCATCGTCGACAGTGAATCCGATGCGCGCGACGTCCTCGAACACATCGTCCTCGCCACTCGCGAGGCGCCACGCCCGATCGTGCTGTTCACCGACGACCATGCGCCGTCGAGCATGGAAGCGGCGCTGGAGGCGGGCGTGTCGGCCTACATCGTGGCCGGGCTGCAGCCGGAGCGCGTCAAGCCGGTGCTCGACGTGGCGCTGGCGCGCTTCCGGCACGAACGCAAGCTGCTCAATGAGCTGTCCGAGACGCGCCAGAAGCTCGCCGAGCGCAAGGTGGTCGAGCGTGCCAAGGGACTGCTGATGACGCGCTATCGCCTCGGCGAGCAAGAGGCCTACCAGAAGCTGCGCGGCATGGCGATGAACAAGAAACTCAAACTGGCGGAGATCGCCCAGCGCATTCTCGACGTCGAGGATCTGCTGGGCTGAACGCCCTCGGACAAGGAAGCGTAATGACAGGCTTGGCAGGCAGCGGCGCGTTGGTCGCCGGATCGGATAAACCGGAGCGCGCCACCGTGCGCGTCGGCTTCATGCCGCTTACCGACTGCGCATCGCTGGTGATGGCGTCGGTATTGGGATTGGACGAGAAATACGGCATCCGCATCGTGCTGAGCCGCGAACAGTCGTGGTCCGCCATGCGCGACCGGCTCGCGCGCGGCGACCTGGATTGCGCGCAGCTGCTGTACGCGATGGCGTACGCGGTGGAGCTGGGCATCGGCAGCATGCGCATGGATATGGCAGTGCTGATGAACCTGAACCAGAACGGGCAGGCAATCACCTTGTCGCGCAAACTCGCCGGACAGGGCGCGGTGGACGGCCCGGCGCTGGCCGCGCTGATGGCCGGCGCGCAGCGGCGCTTCACTTTCGCCCACACTTTCCCGACCGGGAACCACGCGCTGTGGCTGTACTATTGGCTCGCGGCGGCCGGCATCGATCCGCTGGCGGACGCCAAGCTCGCCACTGTCCCGCCCAGCCAGATGGCGCAGAGCCTGGCGGCTGGCCACGTCGACGGCTTCTGCGCCGGCGAACCGTGGAGCGCGCGTGCGCTGCGCGAGGGCGCGGGCGTGACGGTGGCGACCAGCCAGCAGGTGTGGCCCGACCATCCGGGCAAGGCGCTTGCCGCCACCGCGGGCTTCGTGGACCGGCACCCCAACACCTGCCGGGCGCTGGTCGCGGCGGTGCTGGAAGCGAGCCGCTGGATCGATGCGTCGGCCGCCAACCGCGACGCGGCATCGCAGGTCATCGCCAGCCCGGCGTTCGTGGACGCGCCGCTCGAGCTGATCCGCGAGCGCATGCTCGGCCGCTACGACGATGGACTCGGCAAACGCTGGCACGACCGCCACCGCCTGCGCTTCTACGGCGACGGCGCCGCGACCTTCCCCTATCTGTCGGATGGGATGTGGTTCATGACCCAGCACCGGCGCTGGGGACTGCTGCAGCACGATCCCGATTACCGCGCGGTGGCGGCGCGCGTGAACCGGGTAGGACTGTACCGCGAAGCGGCGGAACTCAGCGGTACGCCGCTGCCGCGCAGCGAGATGCGCAGTTCCACGCTGGTCGACGGCAGCGTGTGGGACGGCCGCGATCCCGCGGCGTACGCAGACTCGTTCAAGACGCGCAGCCGCGCCTGACTCCCGCCGCTGGTGCGGCTGGCCGCATCATTTTTGCGCATGGTGCACCGCAATGCGGCGTTAGCCGGCCCGATTCGCCCCGAAAGCGCTGGCACGGCTCTTGCACCTACAGGGACGTAATCGGATCAACGGCGATCCCTCAAACAGATCGGTGGCCCAACGGCGGGCTGCCACCGGACAACGGCGTCCGCACAGCCTGGCTTTTAAAGCGCCAGGCCGCGCGGACGCCTTTTTGTTTTTCGAAGGGATGACTCATGACCAGCAAGGCCCACAGCATCGACCTGTTCTCCTTCCGCACGCCGCAGATGCGCGCGTTCCACCTGTCGTGGTTCGCCTTCTTCGTCTGCTTTTTCGCTTGGTTCGCCTGCGCCCCGCTGATGCCGGTGATTAAAGGCGACCTGCACCTGACGCCGGACCAGATCGCAAACATCAACATCGCCGCCGTCGCGATCACGATCCTGGTGCGCCTCGTCGTCGGGCCGCTGTGCGACCGCTTCGGTCCGCGCAAGACCTACACCGCGCTCCTGCTGCTAGGCGCGATCCCGGTGCTGGGCGTGGGCCTGTCGCAGAGCTACGAGAGCTTCCTGCTGTTCCGCCTGGGGATCGGCGCGATCGGCGCCAGCTTCGTGATCACGCAGTACCACACCTCGGTGATGTTCGCGCCGAAGATCGTCGGCACCGCCAACGCCGCCAGCGCCGGCTGGGGCAACAGCGGCGGCGGCACCGCGCAGGCCGCGATGCCGCTGCTGCTGGGCGCGCTGGTGATGCTGGGCGTGAGCGAAAGCCTCGGCTGGCGCCTCGCGCTGCTGGTGCCGGGCGTGCTGATGCTGCTGGCCGGCGCTGCCTACTGGTTCCTGACGCAGGACTGCCCCGAGGGCAATTACGATGCGCTGCGCGCGGCCGGCAAGCACGCCGGCGGCGCCGGCAAGGGCGGCTGGGCGAGCTTCAAGGCGGCCTGCGGCAGCCATCGCGCCTGGCTCCTGTTCGTCACCTACGGCGCCTGCTTCGGCATCGAACTCTTCATCCACAACATGGCCGCGTCCTACTACGTCGACCATTACGGCCTGTCGCTGGGCCACGCCGGCATGGCGGTCGGCGCCTTCGGCCTGCTGGCGCTGTTCGCCCGTGCGCTCGGCGGCTGGCTGTCGGACCGCGTCGCCGCGCGCGGTGACCTCAACAGCCGCGTCGTCGTGCTGTTCGCGCTGATGCTGGGCGAGGGCCTGGGCCTGCTGTGGTTCGCCAATGCCGGCGCGGTGCCGGGCGCGATCGTCGCGATGCTGTGCTTCGGCCTGTTCACCCACATGGCCTGCGGCGCGACCTACGCGCTGGTGCCCTTCGTCGAGCCGAAGGCGCTGGGCGGCGTGGCCGGCATCGTCGGCGCCGGCGGCAATGTGGGCGGCGTGCTGGCGGGATTCCTGATGAAAGGGACCGGCGATGCGCACCGCACCCTGGTGATCCTGAGCGCGTTTGTCGTGGCCGCGAGCGTGTGCGCGCTGGCTGCGCGCTTCACGGCCAGCCGTACCGATGCCGTCGCGGCCGGCGTTTGAGGAGGAAAATCATGAATATCGTCGTCATCGGCCATGGCATGGTTGGCCACAAATTCATCGAAACGCTGTCGGCATTGGCGCCGGCGGCCCGCATCACCGTCCTGTGCGAGGAGCCGCGCCCGGCTTACGACCGTGTGCACCTGTCCGAATTCTTTGCCGGGAAATCGGCCGACGACCTGTCGCTGGTGCCTGCCGGGTTCTTCGAGCGCGAACAGCTCACGCTCAAACTGAATGCGCGCGCTGTCGCCATCGACCGCATCGCACGCTCCGTCACGCTGGCGGACGGCGAAGTGGTCGGCTACGACAAACTGGTGCTGGCTACGGGCTCCGTCCCGTTCGTGCCGCCGATCCCGGGCCGCGAACGCGAGGACTGCTTCGTCTACCGCACCATCGATGATCTGGAAGCGATGCGGGAATGCGGTGCGCGTTCCCGTTCCGGCGTCGTGATCGGCGGCGGCCTGCTGGGCCTCGAATGCGCCAAGGCGCTGCGCGACATGGGCCTGGCCGCGCACGTCGTCGAATTCGCACCGCGCCTGATGGCCGTGCAGGTCGACGATCCCGGCGCCCGCGTGCTGCGCGGCCGCATCCAGGAACTCGGGGTGACCGTGCACACGCACAAGAACACGCGGGAGATCGTGGATGGCGAGGACGGCAAGCACCGGATGCGCTTCGCCGACGGCACGCAACTGGACACGGACATGATCGTGTTCTCTGCCGGTATCCGCCCGCGTGACGAGTTGGCGCGTGCGGCTGGCCTGGAGCTTGGCGCGCGCGGCGGCATCGCGATCGATGACCACTGCCGCACCTCCGACCCGGACATTTACGCCATCGGCGAGTGTGCCGCTTGGAACGGCCAGCTGTACGGCCTGGTGGCGCCGGGCTACGACATGGCGCGGACGGCGGCACGGCACCTGTGCGGCGAACAGGGCGTCTTCAAAGGCGCGGACATGTCGACCAAGCTCAAGCTGCTCGGCGTGGACGTGGCCAGCATCGGCGACGCCCACGGCGCGGCGCCGGGTGCGCGCAGCTACCAGTTCCTCGACGAGCGCAAGCGGGTGTACAAGAAGATCGTCGTCTCCGATTGCGGCAAGCAGCTGCTCGGGGCGGTGCTGGTGGGCGACGCCGGCGACTACGGCAGCCTGCTGCAGGCGGTGCTGAACAAGATCGAGCTGCCGGAGGCGCCGGAATTCATGATCCTGCCGCAGGCCGACGGCAAGCCGCGCGTTGCTGTCGGCGTTGAAGCGCTGCCTGCCAGCGCACAGGTTTGCTCGTGCAATGACGTGTCCAAGGGCGCGCTGTGTGCGGCGGTGGAAGGCGGCGCGACGACCATCGGCGCACTCAAGTCCTGCACCGGTGCCGGCACCACCTGCGGCGGCTGCGTGCCGCTGGTGACGCAGGTGCTGAACGCGGAGCTGACGAAGCAGGGCGTGGCCGTGTCCAACCACATCTGCGAGCACTTTGCCTATTCGCGCCAGGAGCTGCACCATCTGGTGCGCGTCGGCTCGATCCAGACCTTCGCCGAACTGCTGCACAAGCACGGCACGGGCCTGGGCTGCGACGTCTGCAAACCGACGGTCGGCAACATCCTCGCTTCGACCTGGAACGACTTCGTGCTCAAACCCGAGCACGCAGGCCTGCAGGATTCGAACGACTACTTCCTCGGGAATATCCAGAAGGACGGCACCTACTCCGTGGTGCCGCGCATGCCGGGCGGCGAAGTGACGGCCGATGGCCTGATCGCGGTCGGCCAGGTCGCCAAGAAGTACGGCCTGTACACCAAGATCACCGGCGGGCAGCGTGTCGACCTGTTCGGCGCGCGCGTCGAACAGCTTCCGCAGATCTGGGAGGAGCTGATCGCGGCCGGCTTCGAATCCGGCCACGCCTACGGCAAGGCGCTGCGCACGGTGAAGTCCTGCGTCGGCTCGACCTGGTGCCGCTACGGTGTCGGCGACAGCGTCGGCTTCGCCATCGCGCTGGAAAACCGCTACAAGGGCCTGCGCACGCCGCACAAGGTGAAGTTCGGCGTGTCCGGCTGCACCCGCGAATGCGCGGAGGCGCAGGGCAAGGACGTCGGCCTGATCGCCACCGACAAGGGCTGGAACCTCTACGTGTGCGGCAACGGCGGCATGAAGCCGCGCCACGCCGAGCTGCTGGCATCGAACCTGAGCGAGGAAGAAGTGATCCGCCTGACCGACCGCTTCCTGATGTTCTACGTGCGTACCGCCGACCGCCTGCAGCGCACCAGCACCTGGCGCGAAAATCTCGAAGGCGGCCTCGATTACCTGAAGCAGGTGATCGTCGACGACAAGCTGGCCATCGGCGCCGAGCTGGAAGCCGACATGCAGCGTGTGGTGGATGCCTACGCTTGCGAATGGAAGAAGGCGGTCACCGATCCCGAGACGCGCAAGCGTTTCCGCCACTTCGTCAACAGCGACGCGGGCGACGACAACGTCGTGTTCATGCCGGAGCGCGGCCAGATCCGCCCGGCCTCGCCCGACGAACGCAGCCATCGCACCATTCCCATCGCCGTCCGTTCGGCTTGATCAAAGGAGAACCGCCATGCACCGTGATATCCAACTGAAGCAATGGACCGCCGTCTGCGCCCTGGACGACATCGTGCCCGACACCGGCGTCTGCGCGCTGCTGAACGGCGAACAGGTGGCCGTGTTCCGCGTCGGCTCGCGCGATCCGCGCGTGTTCGCGATCGGGAACCTGGACCCGAACTCGCGTGCAGCGGTACTTTCGCGCGGCATCGTCGGCAGCCTGGGCGAGCGCGTGGTGGTCGCGTCACCAATCTACAAGCAGCACTTCGACCTCGGCACCGGCGAATGCCTGGAAGCGCCGGAACACGCGGTGCCGTGCTATCCGGCGCGCCTGTCGGACGGCAAGGTGTGGGTGGCCGCATGAAGCCGTCGCTGGTCGTGATCGGCAACGGCATGGCCGGCATGCGCACGGTGGAGGAGCTGCTCAAGCTCGCGCCTGACGCTTACGACGTCACCGTGTTCGGCGCGGAGCCGCACGGGAACTACAACCGCATCCTGCTTTCTCCCGTACTGGCGGGCGAAAAGACGGTGGCCGACATCATGCTGCACACCCGCGAGTGGTACCGCGAGCACGGCATCGCCCTGCATGCGGGCGATCCGGTGACGCGTATCGACCGCTCGCGCCGCACCGTGGAGGCTGCGTCCGGCGTCAAGGTCCGCTACGACCGCCTGCTGCTGGCGACCGGATCGCGGCCTTTCATCCTGCCGGTGCCGGGACACGAGCTGCCCGGCGTGATCGGCTTTCGCGACCTCGATGACGTCGACACGATGCTGGCCGCGGCGCAGCGAGGCGGGCGCGCGGTGGTGATCGGCGGCGGCCTGCTCGGGCTGGAAGCAGCCAACGGCTTGCAGCGGCGCGCCATGGACGTGACGGTGGTGCATGTCACCGACAGCCTGATGAACCAGCAGCTCGACCGCCGGGCCGGCGCCCTGCTCAGGGAATCGCTGGAAGCCAAGGGCTTGCGCATCCTGCTGGGGAAGCAGACGGCCGCCATCCTCGGCGAAGGCCGGGTGCAGGCGCTGCGCTTTGCGGACGGTGGCGAGATCCCGGCCGACCTGGTGGTGATGGCCGCGGGCGTGCGTCCCAACATCGCGCTGGCGCAGGCGGCCGGGCTGCATTGCGAGCGCGCCATCGTGGTGGACGACACGCTGCAAACCTACGATCCCCGCGTCTATGCCGTCGGCGAATGCGTGCAGCACCGCCGCGCCACCTTCGGACTGGTTGCACCAATCTGGGACCAGGCCCGCGTATGCGCGGCGCACCTGGCCGGGGCCGGGCACCGGCGCTACGTACAGCAGGCGACGGCCACGCGCCTCAAGGTGACCGGCATCGACCTGTTCTCGGCGGGCGATATCGCCGGCGGCGAAGGCAGCGAGGATCTTGTGCTGCGCGACCGCGGCGCCGGCGTGTACAAGCGCCTGGTCGTCAGCGGCAACCGGCTGGCGGGCGCGGTGCTGTACGGCGACGTGCAGGATGGCCCGTGGTATTTCGATTTGATCCAGCAGCGCGCCGATATTTCGCGGATGCGCCAGCAGTTGTTGTTCGGGCCGGGTTTGTGCGCGGCCTGAGAAGGAGCCTGGTTTGAAGATGTCCTCGCCCGCGCTTGCGGTACGTACCACTTGCCCTTACTGCGGCGTCGGCTGCGGCGTGAACGCGACTCCGCAGAACGACGGCACGCTCGCCATCAGCGGCGACAAGGCACATCCGGCCAGTCTTGGAAGGCTGTGCGTGAAAGGTGCAGCGCTCGGCGAAACCGTCGACTTGCGCGGACGCTTGCTGCAGCCCGCGCTGCGCGAACAAGGCAAGCTGCGCGAAGCGGGCTGGGATGAAGCGCTCGGCCGGGTGGCGGACGGCTTCAGCCGCATCATCGCCGAACACGGGCCCGATGCGGTGGCGCTGTACGTCTCCGGCCAGATGCTGACCGAGGACTACTACGTCGCCAACAAGCTGATGAAGGGCTTCATCGGCAGCGCCAACATCGACACCAACTCGCGCCTGTGCATGTCCTCCAGCGTGGCCGGGCACAAGCGCGCGTTCGGCGAAGATATCGTCCCCGGCTGCTATGAGGACTTCGAGCTGGCCGACCTGATCGTGCTGGTCGGGTCGAACGCCGCGTGGTGCCATCCGACGCTGTACCAGCGCATCCTCGCCGCCAAGGCCGAGCGGCCGCGGATGAAAGTGGTAGTGATCGACCCGCGCCGCACGGCCACGGTCGAACTGGCGGACTTGCACCTGCCGATCAAGCCGGGAACCGACACCTGGCTGTTCAATGGCCTGCTGGCTTACCTCGAGCGCAATGGCGCGGTGGATCCCGGCTTCGTCGGACGGCACACCACAGGCTTTGCCGAGGCGATCGTGGCGGCCGGTGATTGCGCGGATCCGGTGGCTGTCGCACGCGCCTGCCGCGTCGATGCGGCGCTGCTGGTCGAGTTCTTCGAACTGTTCGCGGCGACTGAAAAAGTCGTGACGGCGTATTCGCAAGGCGTGAACCAATCGTCAGCCGGCACCGACAAGGTCAACAGCATCATCAACTGCCACCTGCTGACCGGCCGCATCGGCAAGCCGGGCATGGGACCGTTCTCGCTGACCGGCCAGCCGAATGCGATGGGTGGCCGCGAAGTGGGCGGCCTGGCGAATATGCTGGCTGCGCACATGGACCTGGACAATGCCGCACATCGCGATGCGGTGCGCAGCTTTTGGGATGCGCCTCGTGTCGCCGACAGGCCGGGTCTGAAGGCGGTGGACCTGTTTCGCGCGGTTGAAGATGGCAGCGTGAAGGCGGTGTGGATCATCGCGACCAATCCCGTGGTCAGCCTGCCGGACGCGGACCAGGCAAGGCGCGCGCTCGAGCGCTGCGAACTGGTCGTGGTGTCCGACGTCGTCGCAAGCAGTGATACCAATTCCTATGCCGACGTGCTGCTGCCCGCTCTGGCGTGGGGCGAGAAGGATGGCACGGTGACCAATTCCGAGCGCCGCATCTCGCGCCAACGCTCCTTCCTGCCTGCGCCGGGCGCGGCCCGGGCTGACTGGCGGATCCTGTGCGGCGTCGCGCGGCGCATGGGATTCCACGGCTTCGACTACGCCGGCGTGCACGAAGTATTCGATGAGCACGCGCGGCTGTCCGCGTGGCGCAACGACGGCGAACGCATGTTCCGGCTCGACGGACTGGCGGGCATGAACCGCCGCGAATACGACGAGCTGGAACCAGTGCAGTGGCCGGTGACGGAGAAGGGGACGGCCCGGCTGTTTGGCGACGGCCGCTTCGCGAACAGGGATGGCCGCGCGCGCTTCGTGCCGATCGTGCCGCGCGGGCCGGCCAACGCGACCGATGAAGACTATCCGCTGGCGCTGAACACCGGCCGCGTACGCGACCAGTGGCACACGATGACGCGCACCGGCAAGGCGCCGCGCCTGTCGAGCCACGTGCCCGAGCCCTTCGTCGACATGCATCCGCAGGATGCGCTGGCGAGTGGCGTGCGCGAAGGCGAGCTGGCGCGCGTGACCAGCCGTTGGGGCGAAATGGTGGCGCGCGTGCAGCACGGCGGCGGCATCGCGCGCGGCAGCGTGTTCGTGCCGATCCACTGGAACGGACAGACCGCGTCGCATGCGCGGGTGGGGGCGCTGGTCAACCCGGTGGTCGATCCGGTGTCCGGCGAACCGGAGTTCAAGCACACGCCGGTTTGCGTGCAGCCCTTCGCGGTGGCCTGGCACGGCTTCATCCTGAGCCGGCGCGAACTCGCGCTGGAAGATGCGGCGAACTGGACGCGTATCGAAGGCGGCTCGTACCAGCGCTACGAAGTCGCGGGGCGTTCGCAGATTGCGCGCGCTGCCGGCTGGGCGCGCACGCTGCTCGAGGTGCAGGATGATGACGCGGACTGGCTCGAGTACGAGGACCAGGGCAGCGGCATGTTCCGCGCGGCCCATATCGTCGACGGACGGCTCGAGTCCTGCCTGTTCGTTTCGCGCCTTCCGGATTTGCCGGCGCGCGAATGGCTGGGCGGCCTGTTCCTGGCGGAGCAGCTGGATACGGGCGACCGTGCCAGCCTGCTTTCCGGGCGCGCCCGTGCAGGCGGTGCGCCGACTGGGCCGACGGTGTGCTCATGCTTCGGAGTAGGCCGCGAGACGATTCGCATCGCGATTCGCGAGCATGCGCTGTGCGATGTCGCGGCCGTGACAGCCTGTGTGAAAGCGGGCGGGAATTGCGGTTCGTGCGTTCCGGAAATCCGTAAGCTGTTAGCCGAAACCGAAGTAACCCAACAGTAAATACGAAGCCCATTCAGTGCAAGAAATGGGGTTCCCGCCTGCGCGGGAACGACGTTTCTCGTTAATGCAACTCAAAAAACGAAAAAGCCAGACAATCTTTTGATTTATCTGGCTTTAGAATTCGTGGTCGGGGTGAGAGGATTCGAACCTCCGGCCTCTACGTCCCGAACGTAGCGCTCTACCGGGCTAAGCTACACCCCGACTGTTTGAGATTTCGGCGATGCCAAATCTCGGGAAGGCATGACTATAGTGGGTCTAGTGGTTCCTGTCAACTGCAAAACGGCAGAGTTGGAGCAGGCTTTGCTTGTATTCGCTCTCCGGGAGGTCGGCGATGGCGGCCGCTGCGCGCTCGGCGGCGACGATGGCTTCGCGGCGCGTGTAATCGAGCGCGCCGCTTGAGGTGACGGCGGCCAGCACGGCGTCGAAATGCTGCTCGTCGCCGTTCTCGATGCACGAGCGGATCAGCTCGCGCTGCTCGGGCGTGCCGCGTTCCATCAGATAAATCAGCGGCAGCGTCGGCTTCCCTTCGCGCAGGTCGTCGCCGACGTTCTTGCCGATTTCGGCGGCGTCGCCGGCATAGTCGAGCACGTCGTCGATCAGCTGGAAGGCGGTGCCGAGCGAGCGCCCGTATTCGCCGGCGGCGTCGATCTGCGCATCGTTGGCGCCGGCCACCAGCGCGCCCAGTTCGGCCGCGGCTTCGAACAGCTTGGCCGTCTTCGAGCGGATGACCTTGAGGTAGCTTTCCTGGCTGACGTCCGGGTCGTGCATGTTCAGCAGTTGCAGCACTTCGCCTTCCGCGATCACGTTGGTGGCGTCGGACAGGATCCGCATCACGCGCATATTGTCCAGGCTGACCATCATCTGGAACGAGCGCGAGTACAGGAAGTCGCCGACCAGCACCGACGCCGCGTTGCCGAACATGGCGTTGGCGGTCTGGCGGCCGCGGCGCATCGACGATTCGTCGACCACGTCGTCGTGCAGCAGGGTGGCGGTGTGGATGAACTCGACCACTGCGGCCAGCTCGTGGTGGGCCGCGCCCTTGTAGCCGTAGGCGTTGGCCAGCAGCAGCACCAGTACCGGACGGATGCGCTTGCCGCCCGCGCTGATGATATATTCGGCAATCTGGTTCACCAGGCTCACTTCCGAGTGCAGGCGCTGGCGGATCACCCGGTTGACGGCCTCCATGTCGGTGGCGATGGCGTGGGTGATGTTGTTTTGTTGGGCGGGAGTGGCGGCTGACAAGGCAAACCTGCAAGAGTCGTTTCGTTAAGTGGCGCGATTATACGACATGCAAGGGCGCGGCGTCCCGGATCAGCGAGGGCGGCAAGGCAGCCAGCCGTACACGCCGTCGCCCCGGCGGAGGCCGAGGCCTATGCTGAGCTGGCGTCCACGGCGGTATTTGCTGCAGAGCAACTGTTTTATGGGTTCCGGCCTGCGCCGGAACGACGGCTTCGCGGTTGGGGGGGGGCGCTTGCGTTGCCTCTGCGCCACGGCATTTCCCGCCAGAAGTGGGCTTTTGACCCGACAGCCCATTCCATGTATAATCGTGTGTTCCCCCGGATGTGCCCACGTCTCGACGCGAGTCGCCGAGGGATTCTTTCAAACAATTGATGAGGTTTCAAATCATGTACGCGGTCATAAAAACCGGTGGCAAGCAATACAAAGTTGTCGCTGGCGAAAAACTTAAAGTAGAACAGATACCGGCAGACATTGGTTCCGAACTCACTATCGACCAGGTTCTCGCAGTAGGCGAGGGCGAGAGCATCAAGTTTGGTGCTCCGCTGGTGGAAGGTGCTTCGGTTCGCGTGACTGTTGTTTCGCACGGTCGTCACGACAAGGTTCGCATTTTCAAGATGCGCCGTCGTAAGCACTACCAGAAGCGTCAGGGCCATCGCCAGAACTACACCGAAATCCAAGTGGTTGCGATCAACGGCTAATTGCCGCCGGTCCCCCAGTCATTCAAAGGAGCATCTAAATGGCACACAAAAAAGGCGGCGGCACTACACGCAACGGCCGTGACTCAGAAAGCAAACGCCTCGGCGTGAAGATCTACGGCGGCCAGGCGATCAACGCCGGCAGCATCATCGTGCGTCAGCGCGGCACCACCGTGCGTCCGGGCACCAACGTCGGCATGGGCAAGGATCACACCCTGTTCGCGCTGGTCAACGGTACCGTCAAGTTCGTCAAGCAAGGCGTCGGCTCGAAGCAGTACGTCACCGTCGTCGCTAACGAAGCGGTCGCAGCGTAAGCACGCAAGGCGCTGCCCGGCAGCGCAATGTTGAAAGGCGCGAGCCTTTTGATCCAAGGCTCTGCCCTCACGCAGGGCCTTTAGTTTTTTTGGCGGTCACAACATGAAGTTTATTGACGAAGCAAGAATTGAAGTCATTGCCGGCGACGGTGGCAACGGCTGCGCGTCGTTCCGGCGCGAGAAGTTCCGGCCGTTCGGCGGTCCGGACGGCGGCGACGGCGGCAAGGGCGGCTCCATCTTTGTTGTGGCCGACCGCAACATCAACACCCTGGTCGACTTCCGCTACTCCAAGACCCACCACGCCCGCAACGGCGAATCCGGTCGCGGCTCGGATTGCTACGGCAAGGGCGCGGAGGACGTCTACCTGCGCATGCCGGTCGGCACCCTGATCGTGGACAACGTCAACGGCGAAGTCATCGCCGACCTGACCGAGCATAACCAGACCGAACTGCTGGCCAAGGGCGGCGAGGGCGGCTGGGGCAACATCCACTTCAAGACCTCGACCAACCGCGCGCCGCGCCAGAAGACCGACGGCAAGGCCGGCGAGCGCCGCGAGCTGCGCCTGGAGCTGAAGGTGCTGGCCGACGTCGGCCTGCTGGGCATGCCCAACGCCGGCAAGTCGACCTTCATCACGGCCGTGTCGAACGCGCGCCCGAAGATCGCCGACTATCCGTTCACGACGCTGCACCCCAACCTGGGCGTGGTGCGCGTGTCGCACGAGAAGAGCTTCGTGATCGCCGATATCCCGGGCCTGATCGAAGGCGCGGCCGAAGGCGCGGGCCTGGGCCACCAGTTCCTGCGCCACCTGTCGCGTACCGGCCTGCTGCTGCACATCGTCGACCTGGCGCCGTTCGAGGCCACCGTCGATCCGGTGAAGGAAGCGAAGGCGCTGGTCAAGGAACTGGCCAAGTACGACGAGGAGCTGGTCAACAAGCCGCGCTGGCTGGTGCTGAACAAGCTGGATATGGTGCCGGAAGACGAGCGCGCCAAGCGCGTCAAGGACTTCATCAAGCGCATGCAGTGGAAGGGCCCCGTGTTCGAGATTTCGGCGCTCAACCGCGAAGGCTGCCAGGACCTGGTCAACGCGATCTACAAGCATCTGGAAGAGACCCGCGCGCTGGAACACCGCGCGCAGGAGACGCAGATGATCGAAGAGGCGCAGGGCATCCTGTCGATCGATCCGGACGATCCACGTTTCAAGATCATCGAAGACTAAGCAAGTGGCGGCATCGATCCTGACTCGTGCCGCGCTGCGCGCCCGGCTGCTCAAGCTGGTCGCGACAGCATCCTCGCTGGCCGCCCTCGCGGCCATGCTCGACCCTGACCGCTTCGCCGCGGGCATGGGCCTGTTCCTCGTCGGCGTGAACGGCTACAGCCAGTTCTACGCCATCTACGTGGGTATCCGACTGGCTACCGCGTATCTCGCACTGAAGGCGTCGGCACCCGATGCCCCGGCGGTGCTCGGCGACGTTACCGCGTTGTTCCTCCTCGCTCAACCCGCCGGTCGGCTGGTCGCGGCTTTCGCGATCGGACTGCCGTCCGGGTTATTATTGGCCGTGTGCGGAGTCGAACTGCTGGCGGGACTTTCCCTGTTGGCGTTGCGCCCGCGTGGGAAAATCGCGTCTCCATGAAATCCGTCATCCAGCAAGCCTCGCGCATCATCGTCAAAGTCGGTTCCTCGCTCGTCACCAACGAGGGCAGGGGCCTCGATCATTCCGCCATCGCGCGCTGGGCCGCGCAAATCTCCGCGCTGCGTGCGCTCGGCAAGGAAGTCGTGCTGGTGTCCTCCGGCGCGATCGCCGAGGGCATGCTGCGCCTGCAGTTCGGCGCGCGGCCAACCGACATCCACGAGCTGCAGGCCTGCGCGGCCGTCGGCCAGATGGGACTCGCGCAGATCTACGAAACCAGCTTCCGCCAGCACGGCATCGGCACGGCACAGGTGCTGCTCACGCACGCCGACCTGGCCGACCGCGAGCGCTACCTCAATGCGCGGTCGACGCTGACCACGCTGCTGCGCCTGGGCGTGGTCCCGATCATCAACGAGAACGACACCGTGGTCACCGACGAGATCAAGTTCGGCGACAACGACACCCTGGGCGCGCTGGTGGCCAACCTGATCGAGGCCGATGCGCTCGTGATCCTCACCGACCAGCGCGGCCTGTACTCGGCCGATCCGCGCAAGGACCCGGCGGCCTGCCTGATCCAGGAAGCGCAGGCGGGCGACGCATCGCTGGAGGCGATGGCGGGCGGCGCCGGCAGCAGCATCGGGCGCGGCGGCATGCTGACCAAGGTGCTGGCGGCCAAGCGCGCGGCGCGTTCCGGCGCGCATACCGTGATCGCCTGGGGGCGCGAAGAGGACGTGCTGGTGCGCCTGGCGCACGGCGATGCGATCGGGACGCAGCTGACGGCGCCGACGGCGCGACTGACGGCACGGCGCCAGTGGATGATCGATCACCTGCATACTTCCGGCGAAGTGGTGCTGGACGCGGGCGCGGTGCAGAAGCTGACGCGCGAAGGCAAGTCGCTGCTGCCGATCGGCGTGACCGCCGTGAACGGCTCTTTCCGGCGCGGTGAAGTCATCACCTGCATGGACGAAAACGGCAAGCCGGTGGCGCGTGGGCTGACCAACTATACGGCCAGCGAGGTGCGCCGGATCATGCGCCATTCGTCCAGCGAGATCGAGGCCATCCTCGGCTACGTCGAGGGGCCGGAACTGATCCACAGGGATAACCTGGTTTTGTTATAAACGGTTTGCTTCCTTTATCAACCAGACGGTGAACGAACATGCGGTGATGGGGGAACGGGCGCATCCAGCGGGCCTCGCTTGCGGCGGGGCGACCACGATGATTAGTTCCGCCTGAGGCTGTGAGTGAGATCCAAACGTGCGCGGTCGCGGGTGAATATACTTGGAACATCGAGTCAACCACCGCGCGGGTCAAACCATGGACCAGCTTGAAGAACGTGTTGTAAAGCTTGAGGCATCGTCGGAAGAGACTTCAGAGCGTCTGCTGGCGCTGGAACAGGACGTCAGCGTCCTGAAGAAGACGTGCGTGAAGAAGTCCGATCTGTCAGAAGCCAAATCCGAAATTATGGTGAAGCTCGCGGAAACCGAAGGGAAGTTGCGGAACGAGATTAATGGTGTGAAATGCGAGCTGAAGATCGAGATCAAGGATGTGGAGTCAAGGCTGCATTCCGAGATCAACGATGTGGAGTCGAGGCTGCGGACTGAGATCAACGGTTTGGAGTCCACGTTGCGGACCGAGATCAACGGTGTTGAGTCCGCGCTGCGGACTGAGATCAACGGTGTGGAGTCCAAGCTGCGGACCGAGATCAACGGTGTGGAGTCCGGGTTGCGGACCGAGATCAACGGTGTGCGGCAGGATCTGAGAACTGAAATCTCCCGAGCGAAGAACCAGATTGTGTTCTGGGTAGTGACATCAGTTCTGCTTGCGCGCTTCTTGCCGACCTTCTGATGAAGCGCCAGTCTTGTCTGGTTCAGGCATCCAGCGAAAGCACCATCAGCTCTTCGTCATAAAAGCGTTCGCCGACACGCATGGAACGCGGTTCGATACCGTAGGACTTGAAGCCGAGTGAGCGGTAAAGGGCTTGTGCGCCGGGATTTTCGACGGCGACGCCGAGCTGGATCTGGAGCAGGCCTTCGTCACGCGCATGGGTAATCAAGCGCTGCAGCAGTTTTTTGCCGATGCCTTCCTGGCGCCGCGCCGGATCGACCGCCACGCCCCACACGGTGGCGCGATGCGAAAGCTGCTCCAGCTTTTCGCGGCGCAGCCCGGCGATGCCAACCAGCTTGCCGCCATCAAAGGCGCCGAACACGATCTGGTAAGGGCCTGGTTCGATGCGGGATTGCACTTGCTCCGCCGTCAGCGCATTCTCTTCCTGGTAAGTCGGCCACAGCGCGAACGGTGCGCTCTCGATTGCCTTCAGGCGCAAGGCCTTGAACTGTGCCCAGTTTTCCCTGCCCAGCGTGCAAATTCCCAGTGCGCCCATCGATGTCGACTTTCGGTTGAATTTAGCTGCCAATCTTTCTGATCGTACATGAACGCGGCAGGCGGCGCCAGCGTCCAGCCGCAACGATCAGTAGGGCATCTCGGGAACGAGCCCCGTCGGCGGCGGCGTCTTCTGCTTGAATTCGCACAGGTCGGCGATCAGGCAGTTCCAGCATTTGGGCGTGCGCGCGACACAGGTGTAGCGGCCGTGCAGGATCAGCCAGTGGTGGGCGTCGTGCAGGTATTCCTTCGGCACGAACTTCAGCAGCTTCTGTTCGACTTCGTCGACGTTTTTGCCTGGTGCGATCTTGGTTCGATTGGAGACCCGGAAGATGTGCGTATCGACGGCCATGGTCGGCTGGCCGAAGGCAGTGTTCAGCACCACGTTGGCGGTCTTGCGGCCCACGCCCGGCAGCGCTTCGAGCGCTTCGCGCGATGCGGGCACCTCGCCGCCGTACTGGTCGACGAGGATCTGGCAGGTCGCGATCACGTTCTTGGCCTTGGTGTTGTACAGGCCAATGGTGGAGATGTAGGTTTTCAGTTCGTCGATGCCGAGGTCGAGTATCTGTTGCGGCGTGTTCGCCACCGGGTAAAGGCGGCGCGTCGCCTTGTTGACGCCGACGTCGGTCGATTGCGCGGACAGCAGCACGGCGATCAGCAGCTCGAACGGGGTCGTGTATTCCAACTCGGTGGTCGGGTGCGGGTTCGCTTCGTGAAAGCGGCGGAAAATTTCGAGGCGTTTGGCGGGGTTCATGCGGCGGATTCTTTTTATCGGCGCGTCTGCTCTCGCGAAATGGGGTTCCCGCCTTCGCGGGAACGACGGTCAGTCTTGTTTGTCAGGTGGCGGATTGGCGGCGGCGCGCTGGCGGGCGCGTTCCATCGCGGCCGCGATGATGGCGCGCTTGCGTTCCTTCTCGGCCAGTTCCTCGGCCGTATTGGTTTCCTCGGCCGTCACCGCGCGCATCTTCTCGATCGCCTTGGCGGCCAGGCGGGCATCGTTTTCTTCCTTCTCGCGCTTCAGGCGTTCGCTGCGGAAGTCGTGGCGCGCGCGCGCGGCATCGGCATCCTGTTGCGACCAGGCGGCCCAGCCGGTCCGCTCGCCGGTGACCGGGATCATGCTGATGCAATCGACCGGGCAGGGCGCCACGCACAGGTCGCAGCCGGTGCACAGGCTGGGCAGGATGCT
The DNA here is from genome assembly GCA_023389425.1 of Pseudomonadota bacterium. GTDB lineage: Bacteria > Pseudomonadota > Gammaproteobacteria > Burkholderiales > Burkholderiaceae_D > Telluria. Next base: position 39,888 of record JAEWEK010000292.1, read on the forward strand.
GTGCATCTGCTTGGCGGCACCGAGGATCGCGTCGACCGGGCAGGCCTGGATGCACAGGGTGCAGCCGATGCACAGCGATTCGTCGATGAAGGCCACCGGACGCGGACGTTCGACGCCGTTGGCAGGATTGATCGGGATGACGGGCCGCCCCGTCAGCGCCGACAGCCGGCGCACGCCCTCGATGCCGCCGGGCGGGCACTGGTTGATGTCGGCCTCGCCCGATGCGATCGCTTCCGCGTAGGGGCGGCAGGCAGCATAGCCGCATTTGGTGCACTGGGTCTGCGGCAGCAGGTCTTCGATCTGGTCGGCGAGGGTCTTGGTCACGGCGAAACACGGATGTGAAAGACAACATTATCCGTCAAAAGCGCGGCCGGGGCGACGTTCGGCCTTTCAGGAAGTAAGTGTTTTATCGAACAGAGTAGAGTGGGGTTTGATGGTCTACTAGGTAGCACGAGCTTACCTATTACGGGAGGGCATCATGAGCAAGAACATTTTCGTGCCGACATTGCTGGCCGCAGCCTTGGCGGCTGCGATTCCGGCCCTGGCGCAGGATCGCAACTACCAGGACCGCAACGATCGCAATGGCTATACCCAGCGCGATGACCGCGGCGACGATCGCTATCAGCAGAACGACCGTCGCGACAATCGGTATCAGAATGACCGTCGCGATGACCGTCGCCACGACCGCACGCAGGGCAACTACGGCCGCACTGAAAATTTCAATGCGGGCTACGACGGTTACGGCCCGGATCACGACCTGCGTCGTGGCGGGCATCTGCCAGGCCGGTATCGCAATCACCAGTATGTGGTGAACGACTGGCGTTCGCACCACCTCCATGCGCCTCCGCGCGGGCAGCAGTGGGTGCAGGTTGGCGCCGATTACGTGCTGGTGGGGATTGCGACCGGGCTGATCATGCAGGCGGTGTCGGGGCAGTGATGCGCGCTTAGTACCGATCAAAGTGAAGCCGTCATCCCGGCGAAGGCGCCGGAGCGACGGTTTGAAGGGTAACAAGAAAAATGCCGCAGGGAGTCTGCGGCATTTTTCATTTCACGAATCAGGAGTACTTCTTGATGAACTCACCAATCCGCGGACATACCTGCTCGCGCCAGCGGCGGCCCGAGAAGATGCCGTAGTGACCGCATTTCGGCGCCACGAAGTCCTGGTGCATCTCGGATGGAATGCCGCTGCACAGCTCGTGCGCTGCCTGGGTCTGGCCGGCGCCGGAGATGTCGTCCAGCTCGCCTTCGACGGTGAACAGGGCCACGGTCTTGATGTCCTGCGGACGCACCAGCTGGCCGCCGACTTCCCAGGTGCCCTTCGGCAGGCGGTGCTCCTGGAACACGGTCTTGATGGTGTCCAGGTAGTATTCCGCCGGCATGTCCAGCACCGCGTTGTACTCGTCGTAGAACTGGCGGTGGCTTTCCGCCGAACTGTCGTCGCCGCGCACCAGGTGCTGGTAGAACTCACGGTGGCTTTGCGCGTGGCGGCCCGGGTTCATCGCGATGAAGCCGGCATGCTGCAGGAAGCCGGGATACACCTTGCGGCCGAAGCCGGGGTAGTTGCCCGGCACCGAATAGATCACCGTGTTCTCGAACCAGGAGTAGGGCTTTTCCACGGCCAGGTCGTTGACCGCGGTCGGCGATTTGCGCGGGTCGATCGGGCCGCCCATCATCGTCATGGTCTTGGGCAGCTTGGGATCCTTGTTGCTGGCCATGAGCGAGATGGCCGCCAGCACCGGCACCGTCGGCTGGCAGACCGAAATCACGTGCAGGTCCGGCGCCAGCTGGCGCATGAAGTCCTGGACGTAGTAGATGTAGTCGTCGAGGTGGAAGGGGCCGTCCGCCAGCGGCACCATGCGCGCGTCGGTCCAGTCGGTGATGTAGACGTCATGTTCCGGCAGCAGGCCGCGTACGGTGTCGCGCAGCAGCGTTGCGTGGTGGCCGGACAGGGGCGCCACCAGCAGCACTTTCGGCTGCTTGAGGGCCTTGAACCTGGCGTCGCTGAGGTCTTTCTTGAAATGCAGGAGCTTGCAGAAGGGCTTGGTCGCGACGGTGCGCTCCATGATGCCGACCTGCTCGCCATTGATGGTGGTGGCGTCGATGCCGAAAGCCGGCTTGTCGTATTCCTTGCCGAGGCGGTACATCAGTTCGTACCCTGCAGCGATCCTCTGGGAGAACGGCGTGTGTGCGAAAGGCGAGACCGGATTCGAGAACAGCTTGGACGAAGCGTCGGCCCACTGCATCAACGGCGTCAAGAAGGAACGTTGCATCTCGTGCAGTTGGTAAAGCATAAATAGTCCTTCGTGTTGAACTTCGCGCGTCTGTACGAGCGCAAAACAGATCTAGATCAATTATAGGGTTATTTGATTTCGGTTGGGAAAATCTCCTGACCTTTCGGGAAAATCCGTGCCTCCTCTACCCGTTGTACCACCGATTCGAGGCCATCGTTGGTGCAGTGCGCCACACAAAAAATGAAATGCAGCGCATCGGTCCGGCACCGTGGCGTACAACTTACGGAACGTTGCAGAAGCTCAATGGGCGAACTGGCAAGGCAAAAAAAAACGCCCCGCGGATGCGGGGCATTTTGGTGTGAGGAAACCAGACACTTAGTCGAAGACCGGGGTCTCGACGCCGAGGATCTTGTGCAGCTTCGGCGAGGTGGTGGTGTACTGCATGTGGATCTTCTTGTCCGGGAAGATGTAGGGCGCGGCGCCGAAGGCGGCCAGCGCGGCCTCGTGGAAGCCCGACAGGATCAGCTTCTTCTTGCCCGGATAGGTGTTGATGTCGCCCACGGCGAAGATGCCGGGCACGTTGGTCTCGAACTTTTCGGTGTCCACGACCTTCAGCTGGCGGCGCTCGATGTCCAGGCCCCACTCGGCGATCGGGCCCAGCTTCGGCGACAGGCCGAAGAAGACCAGCAGCATGTCCAGCGGCACGCGGCGGGTGACGCCGTCGGCGCCGGTGACTTTCACTTCGGACAGCTGGCCGTCTTTTTCATCGAAGCCGGTGACCTGGCCGATAATCAGCTGCATCTCGTATTCGTCGCACAGGGCCTTCATTTTGGCCACGGAAGCGGGCGCGGCGCGGAAATCTTCGCGGCGGTGCACCAGGACGACCGACTCGGCCTTGCCGACGAAGTTCAGGGCCCAGTCCAGCGCGGAGTCGCCGCCGCCGCAGATGACCAGGTTCTTGCCTTCGAACAGTGCCGGATCCTTGACGCGGTAGTGCAGCTGGCTGTTGTCGAACTTGTCGATGCCGTCGACCTTGATCGTGCGCGCCTGGAACGAGCCGACGCCGGCCGCGATGAAGATGGTCTTGGTGATGAAGCGGGTGCCGATCGAGGTCTCGACGTTGAAGCGGCCGTCTTCGCGACGCTGGACGGTGGTCACTTCCTGGCCCAGGTGGAAGGTCGGGTCGAACGGTTCGATCTGCTTGAGCAGGTTGTCGGTCAGTTCCTGGCCGGTGCAGACGGGCACCGCCGGGATGTCGTAGATCGGCTTGTCCGGATACAGTTCGACGCACTGGCCGCCGACGGCCGGCAGCGAGTCGATCACGTGGGCCTTGATCTCGAGCAGGCCCAGTTCGAACACCTGGAACAGGCCGACCGGACCCGCGCCGATAATCACGGCATCGGCATCGATGGCGCCGGCAAACGAGCTGTTGGGGGCGATGCTGCCCGCATCGTGGGTGGCACTGATAGTCATGCTCTTACATCCTGTGTATTTTTGAATTGGTGCGGAAAGCTGCCGCGCGAAGGCGGGTCATGCACACGACTGGCGCCGGACACCCGGCGCCTTGAAGAAATATTAGCGCGCCAGCTGGTCCAGCTTGTCCTTAACGTCTTTCCACTCGTCCGCGTCGGGGAGCGCTGCCTTGGTCTTGGTGATCGACGGCCAGCCGCGGGCCAGTTCGACGTTCAGCTTGATGAATTGCTGCTGGTCCGACGGCACGTCTTCCTCGGCGAAAATGGCGTTCACCGGGCACTCGGCCACGCAGACGGCGCAGTCGATGCACTCGTCCGGGTCAATCGCGAGGAAATTCGGGCCTTCCCGGAAACAATCTACCGGGCATACATCGACGCAGTCAGTGTAACGGCAGCGGATGCACGATTCGGTGACAACGTGGGTCATAACAGTCCTATCAGAGGTGAGGAGCCGTGGGCGTCTGTCGCATTACCTGCGGCCCGGCTATCTTCTTTTGCAAAGCACTGTATTTTAGGGCAATTCCGCCTTTCTCACAAATCAGCCTTATACACAATACACATAAGTAAATGAGGGCTTTTTCGTTTTGTTGATGACGAATTATCTGTTTTTCCTGGGGTTTTTCCTTATTTAACGCGGATCGCGGGCTGCAATTTCTCAGGCACTGTTGCGCAGATGCTCCAGCAGTTTCTGCCATCCGGGGCCTCCGGAGGCGCCATCGTCCAGTACCGTCACGGTGCGCCGGCGCGCGCCGGCGTCGACGGTGATGTCCCAGCGCGGGATGTCGGCGCCGATGCCGCACAGGGGCTCGGCGCCGAAAAAATCCAGGCGCCGCAGCAGCTCCTCGACTGCCTGGCCGTCGGCGGCGCAGGCGGTGTCCAGCTCGTAGCAGGCGGCGCGGCCGGCCAGGCCGCCGTGGGTGATGGCCTTGATCTTCATGCCGGCGGCTTGGTGCCGGGCGCGGGCAGGCCGCTGCCCTCGAACGGGCCGGGGTGGCCGGCGGCGGGGGCCTTTTCACCGGCCGGCGCATGGCGGCCGTGCGCGGCGCACCAGCGGGCCAGCGCCTGGGTTTCGGCGTCGAGCACGTGGTCGAGCCGGTAATATTCGGCCAGGTTCATGGTGCCGCAGCAGGCGCGGCGGTCCTGGACGGCGCCGGCCGCGTCGCGCACCCGGGCCGCCAGGCGCAGCGCGGGCTCGTGGTCTTCGGACAGCGGCACCGGCGACTCCAGCACCTCACGCAGCACGAAGGCATTGCGGATGACATTGGCGTAGTCGATCGGCTTGTCGTCCTGCGCCACGATGCGCAGCATTTCGTTGGCCACGTCGGCATAGGTGGCGGCGCTGTCGGGCGCGGCGATCAGGGCGCGCAGCACCACGCCGCGCAGGTAGGCCCCGACCTTGTGCAGCACGGCGGCGTCATCCTCCAGGGCCGGCTTGCGCTCGAATGCGAACAAATCGGCCAGGATGTCGTAGACGGCGCCGGTGAACACCTGCGAGATCGCATGTACCTCGGTGCCGGCCTGCGACAGGGTCAGGTCGTTGTCGGCGTTGCGCAGGCCGGTGGTGCTGCCCAGCGCCAGGCCGAATTGCTCGGCGATGTCGGACAAAAAGGTTTTGTCGTGCAGCCTGGCCTTGGTCTGGGCGATCACCGCTTCGCACTGGTCGAGCTGGGAGAGGGCCAGGAAAATGGCGGTCAGGTCGCCGAAGGATTCGTGCAGGCCGCCGGTCTGGGGCGGGTTGTCGGACATCAGCCACAGCGGCTTGAGTCCGTCGAGCACGGCGTGTCCGGTTTCATGCGACACGATGTCGAAGGAGCGGCAGGTATAGATGCGCTCGCCCTGGCCGGACGGGACGAAGTCGCCGAATTTCAGGCAGTTCTGCGAGCGGCTGTAGAAGGCGTTCATCACGTTCGGCAGGCCGTAGGGGAAGACCTGCAGCGGGGAAGTGTCGGCGCTGCTGTTCCACTGCCAGGGCAGCGGCATCTCGGCGCCAGCGGCGGACAGGGCGCGCTGGTACATGGTCAGCGTCTGGCGCACCACCGCGAAGGTGTGGACGGCGTCGAACTGGGGCGTGTCGGGCTGGGCGACGAAATCGCCGAACGCGTTGGGGCTGACCGGCGGGATGCCGTCGCCGGACACGATGCGGGCGTCGCGCGGGCCGGCCAGCACGATACCGGGCAGGAAGGCCTTGCGGGTGCCGATTTCGTCGACCGCCGGGTCCTGCTTCCACATCAGCACGCGCGCCCCGAAGGCGTAAGGCAGCGGCACGTCCGAAGCGGGCTGGGCTTGCGGCAGGCCGGGCTGGTCGAGCAACTTGGCGGCCTTGCGGTGGCGGCGATAGGCGGCGCTCGGGGTGGGCACGAATCCGACCGGGGGCTGGCCGCCGCCTTCGCGTACACGTTCGGTCGGGATCGTCTCTTGCGGCAGCTGGGCGCGTGCTTCCATTTGCGGCTCCTCCAGGTCGATGGCTCGATAGGAAATACTCCGCTGCCTTACAAATCTGGCATTGATAGCGCTCAACGGGGCTGGCATCATTGCGGCTTTTCGTTTGCGAACAGGAAGGGACCGATGGCGGACATCCATATCGTCCAGGAACACACGCTGGGCAAGGACGCGGCGCGCTCGGCGGCGCAGCAGGTGGCGGACAAGCTGGCCGGCGAGTACGGATTGGGGTGCCGCTGGGACGGCGACGTGCTGCGCTTTGCGCGCAGCGGCGTGGAAGGCGCGTTGACGCTGGACGATCAGACAGCGGCGATGCGCATCAAGCTGGGACTGTTCGCGATGCCCTTCGCCGCGGCGATCGAGGCGAAGGTGACGCAGAATATGCGCAAGGTATTCGGTACGGCCTGAATCAGTCTTTCAGGCTGTCGATCAGGTCGATGTACTGCTGCATGGCGTCGTCCGCGCTGGTGCCCTTGAGCTGGTCCCAGGCGTCGAACTTGGCGCGGCCGATCATGTCGGTGAAGCCGGGGCGCTCGCCGCCGACGTCGCCGCTGGACGCCTGCTTGTACAGGGCGTAGATCTTCAGCAGCGTCATGTTGTCGGGGCGCTCGGACAGGTTCTTCGAATCGATCTGGGCTTGGGTGAACTGGTCCTGCAAACTCATAGGTGCTCCTGTGATGTCGTGGTGTTGCCGGGTGGGCAACTGAACGGGCATCTTAGCGCAGGCAGGGCGGGGATTGCGTGGAATTAGAG
>JAEWEK010000067.1 GCA_023389425.1 Pseudomonadota bacterium
GGCGCGCAGCCAGCCGCGCGCCAGCTCGCGCGCTTCCTGGCCGCCCTGCAGGTCGAAGAAAATGGCCCACACGGCCAGCAGCGAATCTTCGGCGGTCCACGCGCGCGGCATGGTGCCGGTCAGCGCATATTCGAAGGGACGCGCACGCAGCGCGTTCAGGCCGTCGTTGACGCCGGCGACGTAGCGGTCGATGAAGCTGCGGTCCTGCGCCGGCATATTCGCCAGCATCGTCGCGGCACGGGCGCGAAAGCGGTGCAGCCGGCGCGCGCGGTCGAGCGGCAGCGCCTTCGGCCCGAACAGCTCGGCCAGCTCGCCGGCGCCGGAGCGGCGCAGCAGGTCCATCTGGAAAAAGCGCTCCTGCGCGTGCACGAAGCCGGTGGCGTAGGCGACATCGTCGCGGTCCTTGCCGGCGATGGTCGGCACGCCGTCGGCGTCGCGCGCGATCGTCACGGCCGCGTGCAGGCCGCGCACGGTGCGCGTGCCATCGAGCTGGGCGAGGCTCGCCCGCAGGAACAGCCAGGCGGCCACGGCGGCCAGCACGACCAGCGCCAGCAGCACTGCAAACACCCCCAGAGCCCAGCTCGTCCAGCGCTTGCGCATCGCCATCCTTCGCCCAAAAGAATTCGCGCAAGTCTGCCAGAAAAGCGCCGAGCCCGGAAGCTGCACACGAGAAAGTGGACTTTGGAGCCGTCAAGCGTGCGCCGCAAGGTCTTGATTGAGGCAGATCATAGATTGTGCGCGTCCGGCCCCGATGCCGGACGATTGCAAGCACGGCGAACGAGGAGGCGATATGCGACCCCTGCCTTTATTGCTGGCAGCGCTGCTGCTGGCCGCCTGCAGCACGCCACAGGAGCGCGCCGCTTACATGCAGCGGCAAGCGGACGACATGGTCACGGTGTACGGCCCGGCCTGCGAACGGCTCGGCTACTCACCCAACACCGACCAGTGGCGCGGCTGCGTACTACACCTGAACAGCCAGGAGGAAATGCGCAACTACCTCAGCTATCCGTATTTCTACGGCGACGGTCCGGGATTCTGGCGCGGTCCGCGCTGGTGACGGTGCCGGCCAATGCGCGGGCACTGGCGGCCTTGGTGGCCGCGGTGCGGTGCGCCAGCAGGCGCTCGATGCTGCGCTGGGCGTGCAGCAGCAAGCGCGGGTGGCGCGCATCCGGCGGATGCAGGCTCAGGCGCACCAGCGGCGCGCGCGACAGCAGCGGCGCCAGCGCGTCCGCCACCAGCGGCGAAAACGTGCGCCCGGTGCGGTTGCGGGCCGAGTACACCATCGACGGCGTGAACACCGAGCCGCCGTCATGCAGCAAGTGGAAGCGCGCGAAGGTGGTGGTGTAGTCGAAGGCGAAGGAGCGCACGGCGCGCCATGCGCCCTCGCCCAGCAGCCAGGCCGGCGCGACGAAGCCGGACACCGGCCAGCCGCGCTCGGCGAACCAGTCCAGCCCGAGCCGGATGCGGCGCCTTGCCTCGTCTTCCGCCAGCGCGGAGAACTCGCCTTCGCGCGTGGTGTAGACGCTGCGCCAGAAGCGGCTGGAGAAGCTGCCGCGCACGGGCACGGGATCGAGATGCGTGTAGCCGTGCAGCGCCGTTTCATGCCCCCGCGCGAGCAGTTCGCCGAGCGCCGCTTCCATCTCGGGCGAGCGCTGGAGCTGGCCGTGATACTGCGGCACCACCAGCCAGGTGAGCGGGATGTCGGCCACTTCGCGGATCGCACGCGCGAGCCGCTCGCAGCCATCCCAGGTGGAAGGCGCAACGTCGTGGATGGACACGCACAGGAACGGCGGCTCAGTCGGTGACACAGGCGCGCCCTCCGGGCAGCAGCGCGGTGTCGCCATGCGCGAGCAGGCTGCCGTAGCGTTGCAGCAGTTGCGGCATGACCTGGTCCCAGTCGTACACGGCCACCGCCTTGGCGCGCGCCCTGGCGCCGATCTGCTCGCGGTCGCGGCCATAGATGGCGGCGATGGCCTCGGCCAGGCTGTCGACGTCGTTGGGCCTGGCCAGCACGCCGGTGTCGTCGTCCACCAGTTCGGCCACGCCGCCGGCGTCCGTGCCGACCACCGGCAAGCCGCAGGCCATCGCTTCGAGCACGATCAGGCCGAAGGTTTCGCAATCGCCCGGATGCACGAGCACGTCGCAGCTGGCGAGCAGGCGCGCGAGCTGGCGCTGGTCGCGCTTGAAGGGCACGTAGGTGATCTGCGGATAGCGCGGCATGTCGTCGCCGCTGCCGATCAGCACCAGGTGGTAGGGCCGCCCCAGCTTGCGCACGGCATCGACCAGCAGGTGCAGCTTTTTCTCGGGCGTGAAGCGGCCCGCGTAGACCAGCAAGCGCGCATTGGACGGCAGCCGCAGATGCTCGCGCAAGGTGTCGACGCGGCGTTCCGGCCGGAACACCGAACTGTCGATGCCGAGCGGCTGGTGGATGGCGCCGGGAATGTCCATGTCCGCCAGTTGCTGCACCATCAGCCTGCTGGGCGCGAGCACGAGGTCGAACTGGCCGTACAGGCGGGCGATGTATTTACGAACCACGGCCGCCGACACACGCCCGAGCCGGTGCTCGACCAGGCGCGGCAGGTCGGAATGATAGAAGGCCACGGCCGGCACGCCGCGCTTTTGCTGCATGCGCAGCGCCGCCCACGCGCATTGCCCGGCATCGCCCGCTTCCACCAGGTCGGCCTCGACATCCTGAAGTTGCCGCGCGCAGCCGGCCACCGACAGCGGCATGCGGTAGCCGCTGATGCCCGGCACCGAGACCGCGGGAATGCGCACCAGCGCCGGACCGCCGCGCCGGTGTCCCTGCACATTGGGGCTGAGGATGGTGTGGCGGATGCGGCTATGCCTTGCCAGCCAGCGCGCCTTGGCATTGAGATAGGTGCTGACGCCGCCCCCCTCGGGCGCATAGAACATGGTGATATCGACGAGATGCATGCTGGGGTCCGCTCAAAGTTCGCCCACGATAGCAGTCGACCGTGGGCCTAGCTTGCGCACACTCAAACAGGCGCCCGCGCCGCGCCGGCGGGTGGCCAGGGTCGAATTATGCGCTGCGACGGTCCAGCATGGCGCGCGCTATGGTGCCCGCGTCCACGTACTCCAGTTCGCCCCCGACGGGGACGCCGCGCGCCAGCCGGCTGACTTTGAGCCCGCGCGCTTTCAGCATTTCGCTGATGTAATGGGCGGTGGCTTCGCCCTCGTTGGTGAAATTGGTGGCGAGCACCACTTCGACGACCTCGCCATCGGCGGCCCGGTTGACGAGCTTGTCCAGGTGCAGGTCCTTGGGGCCGATGCCGTCGAGCGGGGACAGGCGCCCCATCAGCACGAAATACAGGCCCTTGTAGGTCATGGTCTGCTCGATCATCAATTGATCGGCAGGGGTTTCGACCACGCACAGCAGCGAACGGTCGCGCTGTTCGTCGAGGCACAGGTCGCAGACCTCGGATTCGGTGAAGGTATTGCAGAGGGCGCAGTGGTGCACCTGGTCGACCGCCTGGTACAGCGCGCGCGACAGCATGGCCGCGCCTTCGCGGTCGTGCTGCAGCAGGTGGAAGGCCATGCGCTGCGCCGATTTCGGCCCGACGCCGGGCAGGCGCCGCAGCGCCTCGGTCAGGAAGTCGAGCGACTTGGAAGCCATGCGATCACTCGGCGCGGTAGGCAGCGAGCGCCGCCGCGGTCATGGTCGGCGCGAACTCGATGATGTCGTAGCGCGCGACCTTGGCCTGCCACAAGGGATCTTGCTGCACCACGTCTTCGACCTCGGCGCGGGTCTTGCCCTGGGCGATGATGATGCCGCCATCGCGCGGCACCTTGCGGCCGGACATGAGGAACACGCCCGACGCGTACTGCTCGGCCAGGAAGGCGCGGTGCGCGGGCAAGTGCGCGTCGATCTGCTCGAGCGGCGCGACGTAGGTCAGCGAAATGATGAACATTCAGGCGTGTTGCTTAGAACGGCATCTTGAAACCCGGCGGCAGCGGCATGCCGGCGGTAAGGCCGCTCATCTTTTCCGCGGCGGTGGCTTCGGCCTTGCGCACGGCGTCATTGAAGGCGGCGGCGACCAGGTCTTCCAGCATGTCCTTGTCGTCCGCCAGCAGCGACGGGTCGATCGACACGCGCTTGACGTCGTTCTTGCAGGTCATGACGACCTTGACCATGCCGGCGCCGGACTGGCCTTCGACTTCGATCAGGGCCAGCTGCTCCTGCGCCTTCTTCATGTTGTCCTGCATGGCTTGCGCCTGCTTCATCAGGCCTGCGAGCTGGTTCTTCATCATGGTGTGATTCTCCGATAAGTCTGCAATAGACAATAATTGTAGGGATAAATTCCGTGCCAGGGCGGGCGCTTCAGGCCGCTTTCGGGCGCACCGAGCCGGGCACCACGAAGGCGTTGAACTTCGCCACCAGCTTGATGACGTCAGGGTCGGCATCGACCGTGGCCTCGGCCTCGCGCTGGCGGCGCTCGCGTTCGGCCTTCTGTTCGGCGCTGGCGGTGTACCAGACGGGCGCGATCTCGGTATCGACGTTGATGCGGATCTGCGGGAAGCATTCCTGCAGCGCGGCGCACAGCTTCTCGCTGTTGCCGCTGGCGCGCAGGGTATCGACCGGCACGCGCAGGCGGAAGGTGGCGGCCTTGCCGTCGACCACGCAGTCGACCAGTTCGGTCTGGAGCGCGAGCTGCTGGGCCACGCCGCGCAGCGGCAGGCTGCCGGCCAGTGCGGGCCAGTTGCCGTCCCAGCCGATGTCGGCGACCGGCGTGATCGTGTACGGGTATGGCGCCTTGGCCGGCGCGCGCACCGGCGCCGGCGCAGCGGCGACGGCTTGCGATTCGACGGCGACCGCGCTGTCGTCCGAGAATTCGGTGACCCATGACGGCGGTTCGTCGGTCATGATGTCGGCGTCTTCATACTGTTGCGCGGCGGCCTGCGGCGCCTGGCGCATCGCGGCGCCCGGCTGGCCCTGCTCCCACGGCGGCGGGTTCGAAGGTTGCGGCGCGACGGCCTG
>JAEWEK010000365.1 GCA_023389425.1 Pseudomonadota bacterium
CGTCAAAGCAGGGCAGCTGCTGTTCTCGCTGGACGACCGCGCCGACCGCGCCAATGTCGACAAGGCCAGGGCCCAGGTCGCGCGCGACGAAGCCACCCTGGCCGACCTCGAACGCCAGTACAAGCGCAGCCAGGAGCTGTTCGCCCAGAAGTTCATCGCCCAGAGCGCGGTCGATTCGCTCAAGAGCCAGGTCGACGCCGCGCGCGCGCTGCTGCAGGCCGATACCGCCGCGGCCCGCGCCAACCACGTCTCGGCCAGCTACAACGAGATCCGCGCCCCGATGTCCGGCCGCGTCGGCGCCATCAACGTCTATCCGGGCAGCCTGGTGCAGCCGGCCAGCTCGCTGACCACCATCACCCAGCTCGATCCGATCACGGTCGCGTTTACGCTGCCGGAATCGGCGCTGGCCGCGCTGCTGCAGGCGCAGAAGGCGGGCAAGGTCGAAGTCGAGGCGCGCGCCGGCAATGAGGGCAAGGCGGTCAAGGGCTACCTGTCCTTCGTCGACAATACGGTCGACCCGACCTCGGGCACGATCCGCGTCAAGGCCGAATTCGGCAACGGCGACAGCAGCCTGTGGCCGGGCCAGTACGTGAACACCCGCGTCACCGTGCGCACCCTGAAGGACGCCACCGTGATCCCGCAGAATGCGATCATCACCAACGTCAAGGGCACCTTCGTCTACGTGGCCGAAGCGGACAAGACCGCGCGCATGGTCCCGGTGTCGACCGTCTACGCCTTCGGCGCCAATGCCGCCGTCACCGGCCTCGCCGGCAGCGAGCAGGTCATCACCGAAGGCAAGCAGAACCTGCGCCCGGGCGGCAAGATCCGCATGGCCGAAGGCGACAAGCGCAAGGGCGCGCTGGCCGAGGAAGGCAAGAAGGGCGGCGACGCATGAACCTGTCCGAACTGTGCATCCGCCGGCCGGTGATGGTGATCCTGCTGTCGATCAGCCTGATCCTGGTCGGCATCCTGGCCTACACCCACATCCCGGTCGCGGCGCTGCCGAGCTATAACACCCCGGTCATCAACGTCAACGCCAACCTGGCCGGCGCCAGCCCGGAGGCGATGGCCTCGTCGGTCGCGCTGCCGCTCGAGAAGCAGTTCTCGACCATCGCCGGCATCAACCTCATCACCTCCACCAGCACCCAGGGCAATACCAGCCTGACGCTGGAGTTCGACCCGTCGATCGACATCAACGCCGCCGCCGTCGACGTGCAGGCCGCGCTGCTCGGCGCGCAGCGCCAGCTGCCGCAGGAGATGACCGACCTGCCGTCCTACCGCAAGGTCAACCCGGCCGACGCGCCGGTGCTGTTCATGACCATGAACTCGCCGTCGATGAACCTGTCGGAGCTCGACGACTACGCCGAGAACCTGGTGTCGCCGGCGCTGTCGACCCTGCCGGGCGTGGCCCAGGTATCGGTCAACGGCGGCAAGAAGTACGCGGTGCGGGTGCGCGCCAGGATCGACCTGCTCAACCAGCGCAACATCACGATGGACGAGCTGGCCACGGCCCTGCGCGCGGCCAATTCCAACACCCCGCTGGGCATCCTCGACGGCCCCGACCAGAGCCTGACCATCCAGGGCAACGCCCAGCTGATGCGCGCGGCCGACTTCCAGGACCTGATCGTCGCCACCCGCAACGGCCAGCCGGTGCGCCTGAAGGATGTCGCCGAGGTGCAGGACAGCTACCAGTCGGTCAAGGCCTACGGTTCCTACAACGGCGAGCGCTCGATCGTGCTGCTGCTGCAGCGCCAGCCCAACGCCAACACGGTGCAGGTGGTGGACGCCGCGCGCCAGCTGCTGCCGCGCCTGCAGGCGCAGCTGCCCAGCTCGATCAAGATCAACCTCGTCAACGACCGCTCGATCTCGATCCGCGAAGCCATCCACGACGTCAACGTGACGCTGGCGCTGACCGTCGGGCTGGTGGTGCTGGTGATCTTCCTGTTCCTGCACCGCGCCTCGGCCACCTTCATCCCGGCGATCACGATGCCGATCTCGCTGCTGGGCGCGCTGGCGCTGCTGTTCTGGCTCGGCTACAGCCTGGACAACGTCTCCCTGCTCGGCATCACGCTGGCGGTGGGCCTGGTGGTGGACGACGCCATCGTGGTCCTCGAAAACATCGTGCGCCACATCGAGATGGGCAAGAAGCCGCTGCGCGCCGCGCTCGAAGGCTCGCGCGAGATGGGCTTCACCATCGTCTCGATCTCGGTGTCGCTGGTGGCGGTGTTCATCCCCATCTTCTTCATGCCGGGCGTGATCGGCCTGCTGTTCCACGAATTCGCCGTCATCGTCGGCCTGTCGATCCTGGTGTCGGCGGCGGTGTCGCTGACCCTGGTGCCGATGCTGGCCTCGCGCCTGCTGCCGGCCCACGGCGGCCACGACGAGCAGAAGCTGTCGCTGGTCGGACGCTGGTTCGAGGCCGGCTTCCACCGCCTGCGCAACGGCTATGCGCGCACGCTCGACGTCGCGCTGCGCCACCGCTACATCGTGCTGCTGGTCGCGCTGGGCACCTTCGCGCTCACGGTGGTGCTGTACACCACCATCCCGAAAGGCTTCTTCCCGGAGGAAGACATCGGCCAGATCCGCGTCTCCACCGAAGCCTCCGAGGACATCTCCTCGTTCGCGATGGTCAAGCTGCAGGAGCAGGTGGCGGCCATCCTGAAGGCCGATCCGGCGGTGCAGGACGTGACCTCCTTCTCCGGCGGCGGCAATGGCGGGCGCATGTTCATGGTGCTCAAGCCGCGCGACCAGCGGCCCAAGATGCCGGAAGTGCTGGACCGCCTGCGCAAGGCGGTGCGCAAGGTGCCTGGCATCGCGGTCTACCTGTCGCCGGTGCAGAACCTGCAGCTGGGCGGGCGCCAGTCCAAGAGCCGCTTCCAGTACACCTTGCAGAGCGTGTCGGGCGGCGACATCAGCGGCTGGTCCAAGCAGTTCATGGACCGCATGAAGGCCAATCCGATGTTCCGCGACGTCACCAGCGACTCGCAGGACAAGGGCCTGCAGGCGCGCCTGGACATCGACCGCGACAAGGCCAACCTCCTGGGCGTGTCGATGGCCGACGTGCGCACCGCTCTGTACGGCTCCTTCGGCGAGCGCCAGGTCTCGACCATCTACTCGACCGCCGCCAGCTACTTCGTGATCCTGGAGGCGGCCGACGCCGACCGCCAGTTCGAGGACGCGCTGGCGCGCATCTCGGTGCGCTCCAAAAACGGCCAGCTGGTGCAGCTGTCGTCGATCGCGAACATCAAGCGCACCGTGGGTCCGCTGGCGGTCAACCACCAGGGCCAGCTGCAGGCGATCACACTGTCGTTCAACCTGGCGCCGGGGGTGCCGCTGGGCGAGGCGACCAAGGCCATCGACCAGATGGGCGTGGACATGAAGCTGCCGGCCTCGATCATCACCAAGTACGGCGGCGACGCCGCGGTGTTCCAGGATTCGCAGTCGAGCCAGCTGATCCTGATCGTCGCCGCGGTGGCCGTGATCTACGTGCTGCTGGGCGTGCTGTACGAGAGCTTCATCCACCCGATCACCATCCTGGCCGGCCTGCCGTCGGCGGCGGTGGGCGCGCTGCTCACGCTGCGCATCTTCGGGCTGGATCTGACCATGATCGCCATCATCGGCATCCTGATGCTGATCGGTATCGTGAAGAAGAACGCGATCATGATGATCGACTTCGCGCTCGAAGCCCAGCGCACCCATGGCATGGCGCCGGCCGCCGCGATCCGCGAGGCCTGCATCCTGCGCTTCCGCCCGATCCTGATGACCACCATGGCCGCGCTGATGGGCGCGCTGCCGATCGCCCTCGGCCTGGGCGCCGGCGCCGAACTGCGCCAGCCGCTGGGCCTGGCCGTGTGCGGCGGCCTGATCTTCTCGCAAGTGATCACGCTGTACATCACGCCGGTCATCTACCTGCTGCTCGACCGTTTCAGCGGCAGCGGTCCGATGACGGATGTGCAACTGGACGCGGACGAGGCGGAGCCGGAAGCGCGCACCGCCCTGCACGCGGTCGTGTAAGCCGTCCCACGGCGGTCCCGTCAAGCCCGATGGGACCGCTCAACAACAGTCAAAGGAAACATTCTGTAACAGGCGTCAAGACCGACAAACGGTAAGCTGTGCGCTGCAACACAGCCGTGCACGTGCAGTCTAAAGCGTATAGACTGCCGCATTGGCTGCGGTACCTTGTTTCAGGCCCATTTACAGACTGTAAGCATCTTGCGCGATCACTCCCATCACTCCGTGGACAACGGCGACGTCTGCAGCCATTGCGGGCAGCCCTTGCACGCGGTCGAGCCGCATTACGACAAACGGAGCAGCAACCGGACCGGCCTGATCGTCACGATCCTGCTGCACCTGTTGCTGGTCGCGGTCTGGTTCTTCCAGCCCAAGAACCTGCTGCCGGCGCGCAAGGCTGCATCGGGCGAGCAGGAGATCATGTACATCGCGCCGCTGCCGGGCAAGGCCAAGCCCAAGCCGCAGGAACAGGCGCCCAAGAAGGTGCGCACGCCCAAGAAGAGCGCGCCGGAGCGGATCCTGGTCCAGCGCCTGCCGAACACCATCACCGTCCCGGACGAGAAACCGGTGGAGCAGCCGCCCAAGGTCGAGCCGAAGAAGGAACAGCCGCAGGAAGTCGACATGCAGGCCTATATCGAGGCGCGCCGCAAGCAGCGCGGCGCCCGCACCCCGGTCGACAATACCGGCGAGAGCGAGGAGGCGCGCGCCACGCGCCAGGCGCTGGCCAACGTGGCGGGCGTCAACAGCCGCGCCAACGACGACAGCAACAATACCGGCGGCGTGTTCTCGGTCACCAACAAGAGCTTCTCCAGCGCGACCGTCAAGTTCCGCGGCTTCAACCCCAACTTCAAGCGCACCTGGCTGACCCAGGTGAACGTCGAGCTGGGCGGCGAGCGCGACATCGAGACCGCGATCGTCAAGAAGATGATCGAGCTGATCCGCAAAGAAAAGAAGGGTGATTTCGAGTGGGACTCGCACCGGCTGAACAAGGTGGTCACCTTGAGCGCGCGGCCGCAGGATACCCAGGCGCTGATGGATTTCCTGTACAAGGAAATGTTCAAGGATTACACGCCGCCGAGGTCGTGATCGACAATGAAAAAACCGCGCCGAAGCGCGGTTTTTTGTCGGCTCGACGAAGCGCTCAGCCCGCCTTCAGCTTGCGCGCCACCTCCAGCGCAAAATACGTCAGCACGCCGTCCGCGCCGGCCCGCTTGAACGCCATCATCGACTCCATCATCACCTTGTCGTGATCCAGCCAGCCGTTCTGCGCGGCCGCCTTCAGCATCGCGTATTCGCCGCTGACCTGGTAGGCGAACGTGGGCACCTTGAACTCGTCCTTCACGCGGCGCACCACGTCCAGGTAGGGCATGCCGGGCTTGACCATCACCATGTCCGCACCCTCGGCGATGTCGAGCGCCACTTCGCGCAGCGCCTCGTCGGTATTGGCCGGATCCATCTGGTAGGTATTCTTGTCGGCCTTGCCGAGGTTGCTGCTCGAACCCACCGCGTCGCGGAACGGGCCGTAGAAGGCCGATGCATACTTGGCCGAGTAGGCCATGATGCGGGTGTGGATGAAGCCGCGCTGTTCCAGCGCGCCGCGGATGGTGCCGATGCGCCCGTCCATCATGTCCGACGGCGCCACCACGTCCACGCCGGCTTCGGCCTGGGCCAGCGCCTGGCGCGTCAGCATGTCCACGGTGCGCTCGTTGACGATGTAACCGGTTTCCTCGTCCGGGATGCCGTCCTGGCCGTGGGTGGTGTAGGGATCGAGCGCGACGTCGGTCAGGATGCCCAGCTCCGGGAAGCGGCGCTTCAGTTCGCGCACGGCGCGCGGCACCAGCCCGTCCGGATTGGTCGCCTCGATGCCGTCATAGGTCTTGAGCGACTGGTCGACCACCGGGAACAGCGCCAGCACCGGAATCCCCAGCGCCACGCATTCTTCCGCCACCTGCAGCAGCAGGTCGACCGACACCCGCTCCACGCCCGGCATCGACGCGACCTGCTGGCGCTGGTTGACGCCGTCGAGGATGAACACCGGATAGATCAGGTCGTGCGCGGTGACGACGTTTTCGCGCATCAGGTTGCGCGAGAAAGGATCGCGGCGCATGCGGCGCATGCGGGCAGCGGGGAACTGGACGGGAGTAATGATGGGCATGTTCGTGTCCTGGAAAAATGGTCAGTCGGCGCCAGGCGCGTCGTCCTGCAAACCGAGCAGTTCGCAGATCCTGGCATCCGCCTCGTCCAGCCCGATGCGCTTCAGGCTCGAGAACAGCTGCACGGTGAACGGGAAGCCTTCGCCATCCTCGTCGACATAGCTGTCGAGGATTTTCTGCGCCTGGCGCAGCACATTGGCCTGGTCGTTTCGGTTGAGCTTGTCGGCCTTGGTCAGCAGGCAGTGGATCGACTTGCCGGTGGGCGCGAACCACTCGAGCATCTGGACGTCGAGATCGGTGAAGGGACGGCGCGAGTCCATGATCAGTACCAGCGCGGCCAGTTGCTCGCGCTGCTGCACGTAGTCGCCCAGCAGGCGCTGCCAGTGCAGCTTGGCCGAGCCCGACACTTCCGCGTAGCCATAGCCCGGCAGGTCGACCAGCATCGCGCGGATCTCGTCGACGATGACCGGATCGTGCCGGTGCTGGGCCACATGGGCGCCGCCGATCGAGAAATAATTGATGTGCTGGGTGCGGCCCGGCGTCTTCGATGCGAAGGCCAGGCGGTTCTGGTTGGTGAGCAGGTTGATCGCGGTCGACTTGCCGGCGTTGGAGCGGCCGGCGAAGGCGATTTCCGGCACCTGCGTGCTCGGCAAATCGCGCAAGTGATTAACGGTGGTGAAGAAGCGGGCTTGCCAGAGCTTGGACATGGGGAATGAACAACAAAATGAAGCTATGAGGAAACAAGCTATTGTACAATAAGGGGTTACCGATTGTTGCGACGCCCCCGCGGGACGCCTCAGCAAGGCCCATCGAACAGGTTTTGTTTTTTTGACTTTACAGGGTGCTTGAATGAATCGTGTGTCGTTATCGTTGTTGAAATCCCTGGTAGTTGCTTCGCTTGCCGTGTCCGGCCTCGCGAGCGCTGCCGCGCCAGCACCGGCCGCCAAGGCCGATCCCGCGAAAGGCGCGACGCTGTACGACGGCGGCGACGCCGCCAAAGGTGTCCCGGCCTGCGCTTCCTGCCACGGCGCGGCGGGCAATTCGACCATCGCCACCAACCCCAAGCTGGGCGGCCAGGCCGAAGCCTACATCTACAAGCAGCTGGCGGACTTTACCACCCCGCAGCGCAACCAGCCGATCATGACCACCTACGCCAAGGCGCTGTCGGACGAGGACAAGAGGAATCTGGCCGCCTACCTGGCCGCGCAGAAGCCGGGCCTTGGGGCCGCGCGCAACAAGGACACCGTGGAACTGGGTCGCAAGATCTATCGCGGCGGCATCGCCGAGAAGGGCGTCGCGGCCTGCGCCAGCTGCCACGGCGCCACCGGCGGCGGCATCCCCAGCAAGTATCCGCGCCTGGCCGGCCAGCACCAGGATTACGCCGTGGCCCAGCTCGAAGCCTTCAAGAGCGGCGCCCGCGGCAACAGCGTGGAAATGACCGCGCTGGCCAAGCGCCTGACCACCGACGAAATGAAAGCGGTGGCCGACTACGTCGCTGGCCTCAAGTAATCAACTTGGCATTGCGGTAGAAAGCAAGGGGCAGCAGCGCAAGCGGCTGCCCTTTTTGTTGTATGCTCGGCAGATGAGCCGTGCGCCCAGGAAGCTTCAACGATGAGTACCACCTTAGGCAGTCCCCCCACCGAAACGACGACCACCGGCATCGAACTGCGCACCCGCCGCCGCGGCCTGGCCGAAGCGGTCGAACTGGTCTCGTCGATGCGTTTTGCGATCAGCCTGCTGGTCATCATCGCCATCGCGTCGATCATCGGCACCGTCATGAAGCAGAACGAGGCGATGCCGAACTACATCAACCAGTTCGGCCCGTTCTGGTATGAAATTTTCGCCCGTCTCGGCCTGTACGCCGTGTATTCGGCCTGGTGGTTCCTCGCCATTCTGTCGGTGCTGATCGTGTCGACCGGCCTGTGCATCGTGCGCAATACGCCCAAGATGCTCAAGGATATGCGCAGCTGGCGCGAGCACGTGCGCGAGGAGTCGCTGCGCAATTTCCACCACAAGGCCGAATGGACCGCCGCCGGCCAGGCCCCGGCCGCGCTGGCGCCGGTGCTGGCCGCGCGCCTCAGGCATGCGGGCTACGGCGTCAAGATCGTCGAGAAAGAAAAAGGCTTGTTGGTGGCTGCGAAGAAGGGCGCAGGCAACAAGTTCGGCTATATCTTCGCGCACACCGCCATCATCGTGATCCTGCTGGGCGGCATGCTCGATTCCGAATTGCCGATCCGCTTACAGGAATGGGTGTTCGGCAAGACGCCCTTCAAGGGCAGCGGCGTGCTGATTTCCGACGTGCCGGCCAGGCATCGCCTCGGCCTCGGCAATCCTACCTTCCGCGGCAATACCCTGATCGCGGAAGGCCAGACCAGCGCGACCGCCATCCTGCCGCAAGCCTCCGGCGTGCTGATCCAGGACCTGCCGTTCAGCATCCACCTGAACAAATTCATCATCGACTTTTACTCGACCGGCATGCCCAAGCTGTTCGCCAGCGAGGTGGTGATCCGCGATAACGAAACCGGCAAGAGCTTCCCCGGCACCATCAAGGTCAACCAGCCGCTGATCTACAAGGGCATCGCGATCTACCAGTCCAGCTTCGAGGATGGCGGCAGCAAGCTCAAGCTGACGGGCTTCCCGATGAGCGGCACCGATGCCAGCGCCTTCCAGATCAGCGGGGAAGTGGGCAGCTCGACCGACCTCAAGCGGGGCAATGCGTCCTATGCGGTCGAGTGGTCGGGCTTCCGCCCCTTCAACGTCGAGAACATGGGCGGCAACGACGCCCGCGCCGTCACCAAGGGCAAGTCGCTGGAGGAACAGCTCGCGGCCAGCCTCGACAAGCACTCCGGTTCGGCGGGCAAGAACGCCAACAACAAGGACCTGAAGAACGTCGGCCCCTCGGTGCAATACAAGCTGCGCGATGCCACCGGCCAGGCGCGCGAATTCATGAACTACATGCAGCCGGTGACGCTCGATGGCGCCCAAGTCTTCCTGTCCGGCGTGCGCGCCAATCCGGACGATGCCTTCAGCTTCCTGCGCATCCCGGCCGACGACCAGCACACGGTCCACGAATGGATGCTGCTGCGCGCGGCGCTGGCCGACCCGGCCCTGCGCGCCGAGGCCGCCCGCCGCTACGTCCAGCGCGCCATGCCCAAGGGCGACGACAGCCCGACGCTGGCCCGGCAGCTGGAGGAATCGGCCCAGCGCTCGCTCGGCATTTTCGCCGGCGACGGCCAGCAGGGCGGCTTCGTGGCGGTCTCGCGCTTCCTCGAGAAGATCCCGCCGGCCGAACAGGAAAAGGCCGCCACCATTTTCATGAAGATGCTTAACGGTACGATGTGGGAGCTGTGGCAAGTGGCGCACGCGCATGCGGGCTTGCCGCCGGTCGAGGCCAGCGAGGCCCACGGCCATTTCCTGCAGATCGCCACCAATGCCCTGTCCGACAGTTTCTTCTACGGCGCGCCGGTCTACCTGCAGCTGGACGACTTCGTCGAAGTGAAGGCCTCCGTGCTGCAGCTGACCCGCTCGCCGGGCAAGAAGTTCGTCTATCTCGGCTGCCTGCTGCTGGTGGCCGGCGTGTTCTCGATGTTCTATATCCGCGAGCGCCGCCTGTGGATCTGGCTCCGCGGCAGCGGCGATGGCAGCCATGCGATGATGGCGATGAGCACCCAGCGCAAGACGCTCGATTTTGAAAGGGAGTTCAGCGAACTGAAGACAAAGCTGCCGCAATCGGCGTAAGCTTTCAGTCGCGAACCAGGAGGAAACGATGGAAATTTCGCAATCCCAAGCCAGCACCAGCTATGTCGCAGAGCCGGGCTATTTCAAGCGCCTGAAGGCTTTCGACTGGCTGTACGGCATCGCGCTGCTGGCGGCGGCGCTGTTCGCGCTGAACCGTTTCGGCGCCTACATGGACGTGTACGAGCAGGGCATCCTGCTGGCCGCGGCCCCCACCTTCGCCGCGCTGGGCTGGCATTTCAAGCCGGTGCGCTGGCTGATCCCGCTGGTGGCCGCGCTGGCGCTGCTGGCCATCGCCCAGTACGGCGGCACGCTCGATGCAGCCAATCAAAAGTTCCTGCTCAAGTACATGCTGTCGAGCCAGTCCGCGATCCTGTGGATGAGCGCCTTCTTCGTGTTCTCGACCGGCTTCTACTGGCTCGGCCTGCTGGCGCGCTCGCCGTTCGGCTTCTCGGTCGGCTCCAAGCTGTGCTGGGCCGCCGTGGTGCTCGGCTTCACCGGCATGATGGTGCGCTGGTACGAGTCCTACCTGATCGGCGCCGACGTCGGCCACATCCCGGTGTCCAACCTGTACGAAGTGTTCATCCTGTTCTCGATGATCACGGCCCTGTTCTACCTGTACTACGAACAGCGCTACGCGACCCGCCAGCTGGGCCCCTTCGTGCTGCTGGTGATCTCGGCCGCCGTCGGCTTCCTGCTGTGGTACACGGTGTCGCGCGATGCCGCCGACATCCAGCCGCTGGTGCCGGCCCTGCAGAGCTGGTGGATGAAGATCCACGTGCCGGCCAACTTCATCGGCTACGGCACCTTCGCGCTGGCCGCCATGGTCGGCGCCGCCTACCTGCTGAAGTCGCACGGCATCCTGGCCGACCGCCTGCCTGCGCTGGAAGTGCTGGACGACGTGATGTACAAGGCCATCTCGGTCGGCTTCGCCTTCTTCACCGTCGCCACCATCCTCGGCGCGCTGTGGGCGGCCGAAGCCTGGGGCGGCTACTGGTCGTGGGACCCGAAGGAAACCTGGGCCCTGATCGTCTGGCTCAACTACGCGGCCTGGCTGCACATGCGCCTGATGAAGGGCCTGCGCGGCACGGTTTCCGCATG
>JAEWEK010000404.1 GCA_023389425.1 Pseudomonadota bacterium
CTTCTTGACGATGCCGATCAGGAGGATGATGCCGATCAGCGCGATCACCGACAGGTCGTAGCCGCCCGCCATCAGGATCAGCAGCGCGCCGACGCCGGCCGACGGCAGGGTCGAGAGGATGGTCAGCGGATGAATGTAGCTCTCGTACAGCAGGCCGAGCACGATGTAGACGGCGACCAGCGCCGCCGCGATCAGGTAGGGCTGGGTGGCCAGCGATTCCTTGAAGGCCTTGGCCGTGCCCTGGAAATTGCCGGTCAGGGCCTGCGGCGTGCCCATCTCCTGCTTGACCTGGTTGATCGCGTCCACCGCGTCGCCCAGCGCGGTGCCGGGCGCCAGGTTGAAGGAGATCGTCACGGCCGGGAACTGGCCCTGGTGGCTGATGAGCAGGTAGCTGGTCTTGCTGGTGTCGACCTTGACGAAGTTCGACAGCGGCACCTGCTGGCCGGTCAGCGGCGAGGTGAGGTACAGGCGCTGGAACAGCGAAGGATCGGCCTGCATCTCCGGCGTCACTTCCATCACCACGTGATAGCTGTTCAGCTGCGTGAAGTACTGCGCGACCTGGCGCTGGCCGATGGCGTCGTAGATGGTGGCGTCGATCAGCGCCGGCGAAATGCCGAACGATGCGGCGCGCGCGCGGTCGATGGTCAGGTTGGCGGTGCCGGCGGCGTTCTGCTGGTCGGAGGCGACGTCCACCAGCTGCTTCAGGCCGCGCAGGCGCTCCAGCATCTTCGGCGCCCATTCGTTCAGCTCGTCGAGGTTGGCGTCGGTCAGCGTGTACTGGTACTGGGTGCGCGCCGGGCGGCCGCCGACGTTGACGTCCTGCGCCGCCTGCATGAACAGGTTCAGCCCGCGCACCTGGGCCACCTTCGGCCGCAGGCGGGCGATGATCTCGTCGGCATTGGCCTTGCGGCCCTCGTCCTTGGGCTTGAGCGCGATGTTGAAGTTGGCGGTGTTGGCGGTGGTGCCGCCCGCGTAGATGACGAAGGCCGCCACCGCCGGGTCCTGGCGCACGATGTCGGCCACCGCCTGCAGGCGCCGGCTGGTCGAGGCGAAGGACGAATCCTGCGCCGTCTCGGCCACGCCCTGGATGAAGCCGATGTCCTGTTGCGGGAAGAAGCCCTTGGGGATCATCACGAACAGCAGCACCGTCAGCGCGACCGTGGCGATGAAGGTAAGCAGGGTGACGAACTGGTGGTGCAGCACCACGTCCAGCCCCTTCCGGTAGGCGCCGGCCATCTTGTCGAACAGCTGTTCGGTGAAGCGGTACACGCGGCCGTGGCGGACCTCGCGCTCGTCCTTCAGAAAGCGCGAGCACAGCATCGGCGTCAGCGTCAGCGAAATGATGACCGACAGCGCGATGGTCATGGTGACCGTGACGGCGAACTCGCGGAACAGGCGGCCGACGATCCCGCCCATCAGCAGCAGCGGAATGAACACCGCCACCAGCGACACCGAGATCGAGATGATGGTGAAGCTGATCTCGGCCGCGCCCGTGAGCGCGGCCTCGTGCGGCTCCATGCCGCCTTCGACGTGGCGGTAGATATTTTCGAGCATGACGATGGCGTCGTCGACCACGAAGCCGACCGCGATCGTCAGCGCCATCAGCGACAGGTTGTCCAGGCTGTAGCCGGCCACGTACATCAGGCCCGCGGTGCCCAGCAGTGCCAGCGGCACCGTCACGCTGGGGATGATGGTGGCGGGAAGGCTGCGCAGGAACAGGAAGATCACCATCACCACCAGCGCGACGGTGAGCATCAGCGTGAACTCGACGTCGTGCACCGAGGCGCGGATGGTCTGGGTGCGGTCGACCATGGTGTTCACCTTGATCGACTGCGGCAGCGAGGCGCGCAGGCGCGGCAGCGCGTCCTTGATGCCCTGCACGGTGCCGATCACGTTGGCGCCGGTCTGCTTGAAGATGATGAGCAGGATCGAGCGGCCGTTGCTCACGTCCATGTCGGCCGGCGCCGCCGCACCGCGGAAAGCCCAGGCGCCGACGCGGGTGTCTTCCGGCCCCTCGACCGCCACGCCGATGTCGCGCACGCGCACCGGCGCGCCGTTCTTGTAGCCCAGCAGCGTGTCGTTCCACGGCGCGGCCGCCAGCAGCTGGTCGTTGGTGTAGACCGTGAAGCTCTTGTCGGGGCCGTCGATGCTGCCTTTCGGCGCGTTGACCGTGGTGGTCGAGATCACGGTGCGGATGTCTTCCAGGCTGATGCCCAGCGCGGCGATCTTCACCGGATCCACCTGCACCCTCACGGCCGGCTTCTGCTGGCCGCCGACGTTGACGAAGCCGACGCCGTCCAGCTGCGAGATCTGCTGCGCGACGATATTGTCGGCGGCGTCGTTGACGCGGGTGAGCGGCAGCACGTCCGACTGCACCGCCATGATCATGATCGGCGCGTCGGCCGGATTGATCTTGCGGAAGCTCGGCGGCGAAGGCAGGTTGTTCGGCAACTGGCCGGCGGCGGCCGTGATCGCGGCCTGCACGTCGAGGGCGGCGGCGTCGATCTGGCGGTTCAATTCGAACTGCAGCGTGATCTGGGAACTGCCGACCGAACTGGTGGACGTCATCTGCGCCAGGCCGGGGATCAGCGAGAACTGGCGCTCGAGCGGTTGCGCCACGCTGGACGCCATGGTTTCCGGATTGGCGCCGGGCAGCCGCGCGCTCACCTGGATGGTCGGGAAGTCGACCTGCGGCAGCGGCGCCACCGGCAGCAGCGGCCACGACGCCAGGCCGATCAACAGCAGCGCGATCGCCAGCAGCGTGGTGCCGATCGGCCGCTTGATGAAGGTCGCCGAGACCGACATCTCATGCCCCGGCTTTGGCCGCCGGCGCGGCCGTCTTGCCGGCTTCGACCACCTTCGAGCCGGGCTTGAGCTTGAACTGCCCGTCCACCACCACGCGCTGGCCCGCCCGCAGGCC
This sequence comes from Pseudomonadota bacterium, assembly GCA_023389425.1. Lineage (GTDB taxonomy): Bacteria > Pseudomonadota > Gammaproteobacteria > Burkholderiales > Burkholderiaceae_D > Telluria. The sequence goes on from JAEWEK010000404.1 coordinate 2,921, forward strand.
GCTCCTGATGACGCTAATGCCATCCTGCTCCTGGCCGACGTCGACCTTCTGCATGGCGGCCACATTGCCGGCGTCGACCACATAGACGAAAGTGCCGTTGGGCCCGCGCTGCACGGCCGGCGAGGGCACGGTCACGGCGCCGGCCAGCGTGCCCAGTTGCAGGCGCATGTCGACGTACTGGCCCGGCCACAGCACATGCTTCGGATTGGGGAAGCGGCCCTTGAGCTGGATGGTGCCGGTGGCCGGGTCGACGGCGTTGTTCAGCAGGACCAGTTCGCCCGTCGCCAGCGTGGCCTTGCCGTCGCGCGTCATCGCCTTCACCGGCAGCGTCTTGTCGCCCGTGGCCGCGCCGATGCGCTGCACGTCGTCCTCCGGCAGCGTGAACATTACCGTGACCGGGTCGATCTGGTTGATGACGACCAGCCCGTTGGGATCGGCCGCGTGCACGATATTGCCGGCATCGACGAGGCGCGCGCCGGTGCGGCCGCTGATCGGCGCGGTGATGCGGGTGTAGTCGATCTGCACGCGGTAGTAGTTGATCTGGGCGTCGTCGCCCTGCACCGCGGCCTCCAGCTGCGCCACCTGCGCCTTCTGCGCGTCCAGCGTCTGCTGGGTCGCGGCGTCGTCGGCGCGCAGGCGGGTGTAGCGGCCAAGGTCGTTGCGCGCATTGGCCAGCTGGGCGGCGTCCTTGGCGCGCGCGGCCTGCTGCTGCGCGAGCTGGGCGCGCAAGGCGCGGGCGTCGAGTTCGGCCAGCAGCTGGCCGGCCTTCACGTCCTGTCCCTCGACGTAGTACAGCTTGTCGAGCGCGCCGTCGATGCGTGGCTTGACCGTGACGGTGGCGTTGGCGGTCACGGTGCCGACGCCGGTGAGGTAAACCGGCACATCCTGCTGCGCGGCCAGCGCGGTCTGCACCTGGATCGCGGGCGCGACCGGCTTCTTGTCGTCGCTATTGCGGTGGCAGCCGGCGAGGGCGCCCAGCAGGAGCGCAAGCAGGACAGGGCGAAGAAACAGGATCTGCATGATGGCACCCGGATGTGATGTCAGCCGGTCCAGCCGCCGCCGAGGCCGGTGATGAGTGCGCTGCTGGCCACCAGGCGGCGCGCCAGCAGTTGCGCCACGGTGCGCTCGCTGGACAGCAGTGCGGTCTGTGCGGTCACCACCGTGATGTAGGTCGAGGTGCCGGCCTCGTACTGCTTCAGCGCGAGGTCCTGCGACACGCGCGCCGCATTGCTGGCCTGCTGCTGCTGGGCGATCTCGGCGTCCAGCACGGCCAGCGTGGCGAGGTTGTCCTCGACTTCCTGGAAGGCGGCGAGCACGGTTTGTTTGTACTGCGCCACCGTGGCGTCGTAGGCGGCGACGGCCTGCGCGTCGCGGGCGCGGCGCAGGCCGCCGTCGAGCAGTGTCCCGGCCAGCGC
>JAEWEK010000007.1 GCA_023389425.1 Pseudomonadota bacterium
CCTCGACCGTGCCTTCGCCGAACTCCTCGTCGTCGATCGACAGCACGAAAGCCGAGGCGCGCGACTGCTGCTGGGCGAACTGGGACAGGTCGCCGTAGCTGGTCAGGCCGAGCACTTCCATGCCTTCCTTCTCCATCGCCGCGGCAAGGGCGCGAATGCCCAGGCCGGAGGTGTTCTCGGAACGGAAATCCTCGTCGATGATGACGATAGGGAAACGAAATTTCATGGACAGCTCCAAAGCGAAGCGCCGTGGAAGCGGCCGTCCCGGTCAGGGAAGGCCACCGCGCACGGCACCGGAAAAATGAAGTGCGGATTTTCGCAGAAAATCGGCGGCAGGGTGGAACTTTTTTGCAAAGTTAACCAGACAGGGGGCGGGAGGGGCGCGCTGTTGTCGATAAACAAACACCACTGGACGCCGTACCGTCGTTCCCGCGGAGGCGGGGACCCATGGAACGCTCGCGTTAATGCGGGCGTCGGCGCATTCGCATACTGTCTATGGGTCCCCGCCTTCGCGGGGACGACGTGGTGATTGCGGTGAAAACGATGCGTCAATGGTGCGCGACTGCTTCGCCGGCGAAGATGGCGCCGAGCGGATCGACGTGGAAGCCCGCGAAGGCGCCCAGCGCGATGCCGACCAGGGCGACCACCCAGGTCGCGCGCAGCAGCCAGCGGCGGCGCGTGAGCAAGGTGATGGCCGCCAGCGAGATCGCGATCTGCTCGGTGGTCGTGGCCAAGGCCCACTGGTGGTGGCGGTGCATGGCTTCCTCGGACTTCTTGTTCCATGCCTCGGACGAGGCCTCCCACTTTTCGGCGTCCTTTTTGATGTCGGCCTTTTCGGACTGGTAGCGCGCCACCTCCGAGGCGTATTTGGCGTGATCCACGCCCGGAAGGCTGGTCGCCAGTTCGGCCAGGTTCTGCTTGTTGGACTTGGCCTGGTAGTAGTTCCAGGCGTTGGCCGCCGTGGTCTTGTCGATGGCGGCGTTGTTCTTGTAGAGCGCCGCGTCGTTCTGGGTGGCGCCGCCCAGGTAGCCGAACAGCGCGCCGACCGTCGCCAGCACGGCGGTCATCACCGCGATGCGGCTGGAGAAATCGTCGGTGCCGTGGCCCGCATGCTCGACCGCGTGGTCGTGCGGGCCGTGCACGTGAAAGCCTTCCTCGGACATCGTTTCCTACCTTCGCTTTTCGTAAGTGACAAAGGAATAGTCGCAGGCGTTTGCGTCGGAATGATGACTTTCGCGCGCGGCTTCGACCCACTGCGCCGGATCGATCGGTGGGAAGAAGGTGTCGCATTCGAAGACGCGGTCGATCTCCGTCACGATCAGGCGGTCCGCCAAGTCTAGCGATTCGCCGAAAATCTGGGCGCCACCGATGATGCTGGCTTGTCCGTTGCCGACCAGCGCAAGGGCGTCCGACAGCGACAGCGCGACGTCGACGCCCTCGTGGCGCCATCCCGGGTTGCGGGTGACGACGATATTGCGGCGCTGCGGCAGGGGGCGGCCGATCGAATCGAAGGTCTTGCGGCCCATGATGATCGGGTGTCCGAGCGTGACGCGCTTGAAGTGCGCGAGGTCTTCGGGAAGGTGCCAGGGCAGCTTGTTGTCGATGCCGATGCCGCGCCGGGCATCCATCGCGACCACCAGGGAGATCTGCCTGGTCATACGGCCACCGGCGCCTTGATGCCGGGGTGCGGCTCGTAGCCGACGACCTCGAAGTCCTCGAACTTGTAGTCGAACAGCGAGTCCGGCTTGCGCTTGATGAGCAGCCTGGGCAGCGGTTTCTCGTCGCGGGAGAGCTGCAGCTCGACCTGCTCCATGTGGTTGCTGTACAGGTGGCAGTCGCCGCCGGTCCAGACGAAATCGCCGACGTCGAGCCCGGCCTGCTGCGCCATCATGTGGGTCAGCAGAGCGTAGGAGGCGATGTTGAAGGGCACGCCGAGGAAGATGTCGGCGCTGCGCTGGTACAGCTGGCAGGACAGCTTGCCGTCGGCGACGTAGAACTGGAAGAAGGCGTGGCAGGGCGGCAGCTTCATCCTCGGCACGTCGGCCACGTTCCAGGCCGAGACGATCATGCGGCGCGAATCAGGGTTGTTCCTGATCTGGTCGAGGACCTGGGTCACCTGGTCGATATGCTCGCCGCCGGGCGCGGGCCAGCTGCGCCACTGGTAGCCGTAGATCGGACCGAGCTCGCCGTTGGCGTCGGCCCATTCGTCCCAGATGCTGACGCCGTTTTCCTTGAGGTAGGCGATATTGGTCGAGCCTTGCAGGAACCACAGCAGCTCGTGGATCACCGACTTCAGGTGGACCTTCTTGGTGGTCACCAGCGGGAAGCCGTCCTGCAGGTTGAAGCGCATCTGGTAGCCGAACACCGAGACGGTGCCGGTGCCGGTGCGGTCGGTCTTGACGGTGCCATGGTCTTTCACATGGCGCATGAAGTCGAGGTATTGGCGCATCGGAGTGTAGTCGTGGGTTCTCTCGGTATTCTATCGGGTCAGGGCTTGCGCGAACAGCGCGAGCGCATCGCGCAGCTGCTGGTTCGACATGCCGAGCAGGTTGTCGCCGACGTAGATCTCGACGTAACTGGTGTCCGCCAGGACGCCGGTGGATGCGCGGTTGTACATCCAGATTCCATGTTCTTCGGCCAGCTGCTTGCGGATCGCCAGAGCGCGCTCGCGGCTCACGGGCAGGTGAAGATGCAGCATGTTTGCCTGCGGAGTTGCCGGGTTGACGCGGATCTCGGGATGCGCGGCCAGCGCCTCGCAGAAGAACCGGGTGCGTTCGAAATAAGCCGGCATGGCGGCAAGGCGCTCGTCGAACTGCATCGCCGCCGCGACGACATAGGGCGAACGGTGGACCACGTTGCCGCCCTGGCGCTTCATCCATTCCGACGCCCGCGCGACGAACTCGCGGCTGCCGGCCAGCATGGCGCCACCCAGTCCGCCGATACCCTTGTACAGCGAAACGTAGACCGAATCGAAACCGGCCGCGATCTCGGCCGCGCTCCTGCCATAGCCGGCCTGCGCTTCCCACAGGCGCGCGCCGTCCATGTGCAGGTGGGCCCCGCGTTCGTGGCAATGCGCCTTGATCGCTTCCAGCTGGGCCCACGGCGACAGTTGGCCGCCGATCTCGCGCATCGGGATCTCGAGGCCGACGGCGCCGAGGCGGTCCGGCACCGCCTTGAGGTCGTCGACCGTCCACGGCAGGTTGCGGTCGCCCACGGCCAGCGCGTTGAAATGGCCGAGCAGCTGGTAGTTGGAACGTTCGTGCACGAAGATGTGCGAGGTCGGATGCAGCGCCGCCAGCGGACGGCCGCGGTCCGCGCAGGCGAGGCGCAGCGCGGTCACCTGCGTCATGGTGCCGCTGACGCAGAACACGGCGGCTTCGAATCCGAGCAGCGCCGCGATCTTCTGTTCGAAAGCTTCGATCAGTGCGCCGCTGCCGTAGACATCGTGCTCGATGCCGTTCGCTTCGCACCACGCCGACATCGCGGCGAACATCTCGGCGGGTCGGCGGGCGCGGTGGCTGGGGAAGACAGTGTGGCAGCGCGCCAGCAGTTCGTTGTCGGTCAATTCAAGCTCCGGGTATGGTGTGCGGGACCTGCACGTGGTGGAACTGCAGCGCGGCGAGGTTGGCGTAGATGCCGCCCAGCGCGACCAGCGAAGCGTGGGTGCCGGTTTCGACGATGCGGCCGTCCTCCATCACGATGATGCGGTCGGCGCGCTGCACGGTGGCAAGGCGGTGAGCGATGATGAGCGTGGTGCGGCCGACCATCGCGGCCTCTAGCGCGGCCTGCACCAGGCGTTCCGATTCGGCGTCGAGTGCGCTGGTGGCTTCGTCGAGCAGCAGCAGCGGCGGGTTCTTGAGGAGCGCGCGGGCAATCGCGATGCGCTGCCGCTGGCCGCCGGACAGGCGCACGCCGCGCTCGCCGAGGAAGGAGCGGTAGCCCTGCGGCAGGCGCTCGATGAATTCATGGGCGGCGGCCATCTTCGCGGCGGCGATCACTTCCTCGTCGCTGGCGCCTTCGCGGCCGTAGCGGATGTTTTCCATCGCGTCGGCGGAGAAGATGATGGTGTCCTGCGGGACGATGCCGATGGCCCCGCGCAGCGCGTGCAGGTCGAGGTCGCGCACGTCGACACCGTCCAGCGTTATCGATCCGGACTGCGGATCGTAGAAGCGCAGAAGCAGCTGGAACAGCGTGCTCTTGCCGGCGCCGGACGGGCCGACCACGGCCACCGTCTCGCCGGGGCGGACCGTCAGGTCGAGATGGGCCAGCGCGGCAGTATCCGGGCGCGACGGGTAGGAGAAGCTGACGTCCGCGAGCGCGACCGCGGCGCCGCCGGCGGTACGTTGCGGCAGTTGCCGGGGATGGGCCGGGTTCTGGATGTCCGAACGTGCGGCCAGCAGCTCGAGCAGGCGCTCGGTGGCGCCGGCGGCCCGTTGCGCCTCGCCCACCACTTCGGACAGCGCGCCGATGGCGCCTGCGACGATGGAGGCATACAGGATGAACTGACCCAGGTCGCCGCCGGTCATGTCACCCGACAGCACCGCGTGCGCGCCCAGCCAGAGCACGAAGACGATGGTGCCGAACACCAGCACGATGGCCAGCATGGTGAGGAGGGCGCGGGCACGGATGCGGCGCATCGCCGTGCTGAACGCGCCTTCGACCGATGTGCCGAAGCGCCGCGCCTCGATGTGCTCGTGGGTGAAGGCCTGCACGGTCGGCATCGCATTGAGCATTTCGCCGGCCAGCGCGGAGGCGTCGGCGATGCTGTCCTGCGAGGCGCGCGACAGCTTGCGCACGCGGCGGCCGAACAGCACGATCGGCACGATGACCAGCACCAGCAGGCCGAGGATGATGGAGGACAGCCTGGCGCTGGTCACGAACAGCATCGCCAGGCCGCCGACGAACAGCAGCACATTGCGCAGCGCGACCGAGATGCTGCTGCCGACCACGCTCTGGATCAGCGTGGTGTCGGTGGTCAGGCGCGACAGCACTTCGCCGGTCTGGGTGGTCTCGAAGAATTCGGGACTCTGCTGGACCACATGGCGGTAGACGGCCGCGCGCAGGTCGGCGGTGACGCGCTCGCCCAGCCACGACACCGTGTAGTAGCGCGCCGCGGTCGCCAGCGCCAGGATGGTGGCGACGCCGAACAGGGCGAGGAAGGTTGCGTCCACGTGGCGGATGCTGCGTGGCCCGGCCGCCGCGCCGAAGCCGAGGTCGATCATCTGCTTGAAGGCGGCAGGGATGGCGAGCGTGGCGGCGGCTGCCACCACCAGTGCGATGCCGGCCATGGCGAACTGCTTGCGGTAGGGCTTGAGGAAGGGGAACAGGCCGCGGAAGGCGGCGAGGCTGCCTTTGCGGCTGGCCGGAGTGTCGTTATTGGTATTGGAGCGGTCAGTCATTATTCGTTTCAGAGTTTGAGCGGGGCGACGTAGCCGGTCAGTTCAAGGTAGCCGTGGCCGGCGGGCTTGCCGTCGCGTGCCACACTGACGGCGCCCTCCCAGTACACGGCGCCGGTCGAGCGGCGCGAGTCGAGTTCCTGGTCTGGCTGCAGCGGGCGCACCTGCCACGTCGCGCCGCCCAGCGTGATATCGGTGGCCACCGGGTACACCGCGTCGGTGCGCGGCGAACGCCAGCGCGACTGCGGGCTGAAACGGATCTCGGCGGGCGCGTATTTACGGACTTTGCCGGCCGGGTCGCGGACCGTCGCGTGCGCCCACAGTGTACCACCTTGCTTCGAGCGAATTTGGAAGGCCATCAGGGCCGATCCGTCGTCGAGATTCGCGCCCAGCCAGTCCCATCCTGCTGCATCCGGCTGCAGCGCCTCGCTCGACCATTCGTGGTCCAGCCAGGCGCTTCCCGTCACCGGCGCCGGCCCGGCGCCGGCATGGGACACCGCGCCGCTGACCTTGAGCTGCGGCTGGCTGTAGTAATAGCTGGCATTGCGCGGCGACGGACCCTTTTGCGAGTAGCCGGCATCGCCCTGCAGCAGCGGCGGCTGCGAAGGTTCGAGGCGCAGGTCGAAGGACAGGTCGCGGGCGCGCACCGTCACCTGGTAGCTGCCATCGGCGGCGCGCAGCATGCGCCAGTCGTCGAGCTTGATGTCGGTGTCGCCCTGGCGTGCCCAGGCCAGCCCGAAGCCCTCGCGGGCATTGCGCTCGTCGTGCAGCAGGTGGCCGAGCGTTTGGTCGGACAGTGCCGCGTGGCCGATCACGAGCTGTCTGGCGGCGAAGGCGCTGGGATTGCTGTCGTCGTTGTCGAGGCGGCTGCGGAAGAAGGTGACCTGGAAGCCGAGCGGCTTGCCGTCGGCCGTGTGCAGCCAGCCGGTGACGTACCACCATTCGGTGCGAAACTCCGGATGCGCGCCGAAATCGCGCGGGAAGGCGAGGACGCGGCCGGGCAGCACCGGCGCAACGGCCGGCGCGGCGGCCGGCGCCACCATCGCGATCAGGGTGAGGAAGATGAGCAGCAGCCGCTTCACCAGTCCTCCCTGACTGCGCGCACCGGGCCGCCGGACAGCGCATAACGCCCGGAAGCCAGCGCGGTGAGGATGGAGGCGGCCACGAGCACCGCCGCCACGGTGGCGAGCAGGGGCCAGGGCAGGTGCAACTGCATGGTCCAGTGAAAGGACTGCGGGTTGACGACGAAAACAAGGATCAGGCTGATGACGAGGCCGAGGGCGAAACCGCAGCCGACGCCGAGCGCCGTGAGCAGGCCGCCCTCGCAAGCGAGGATGCGCAGCACCTGTCCGCGGGTGACGCCGACATGGCGCAGCATGCCGAATTCCTTGGCACGCGCCAGAGTCTGCGCCGAGAAGGTTGCGGCAACGCCGGACAGGCCGATGGCGATGGCGATCGCTTCCAGCAGGTAGGTGACGGCGAAGCTGCGGTCGAAGATCTGCAGGCTGATGGCGCGGATCTCGCCTGGCTGGGCGAGCGTGAGACCGGCGCCGAAGGGGAGCTGGCGGATAGCGTGTACCAGTTGGTCCGTGCTCGTCCCGGGTTCCACCCACAGCGCGGCATCGGTGACGTCGGTATCGCCGGTGAGCGCGCGGTAGTCGGCCAGCCGGATGACCAGCGATCCTGACTGGCTGACGTAATCGCGCCAGACGCCGGCAGCGTAGAACTGGCGCGGCGCACCTCCGAGCGGAATCGACAGGTGTGCGCCGGGCTGCACCTTGTACAGATCCTGCATCGCTTCGGAAATCCAGATGGGGCGTTCGCCCGCCGGCACCGGCAGTTCGGCGCCGATCATCGCGAGCAGCTTGCCGGGAGCCTGCGGGTCGATGTCGCGCGCGATCAGCGTGACATCGGCGCGGTCGGCACGGAGCGACAGGGGGCGCGTACGCAGGAACTGGATGCGTGCGGCGCCCGGAACGTGCGCCAGTGCCTGCTGGTCGAACGGCGACAGCGCGCCGCTGTTCCCAACCCGGGCCGTGCGCACGTACAGGTCGGCCGGCAGGATGTGCATCATCCAGTCGTCGACCGACACGCGGAAGCTGGCGACCATGATCCCCATGGCGACCATCAGGCTGAAGCTGGCCAGCACGCCCCCCAGCGCGATGGAGGCTTGCCCCGGTGCGTTGGCCAACCGCGCGAGCGCCAGCGTCAGCACGGGTGGCTTTGCCCTTCGTTGCTGGAGCGCGCGGTCGAGAATGCGGAAGGCGATGGCCGCAAGGCGCGGCATCAGTCCGATCCCGCCGACCAGCAGCATCGCGATGGCGACGTAGCCGAACAGGGGCAGCCCCATCACCGGAGGCGCAAAGGAGAATGCGGCGCCGAGCGCAAGGCACACCAGCGCCGGCCACACGCGCGAAAGGCGCGACAGCGGCGCCTCGTCATTGCCGGACTTGAGCGCGACAGCGGGCCGGGCGCGCGCCGCTTCGAGTGCGGGCGCGAGGCAGCCGAGCAGCGCCACCGCGAGCCCCAGCGCGAAGAACACCGCCGCAGCCGCCGGCGCGAACGTCACCTGGGGCCGCACGCCGGGGAAGTAGCCGGCGCCGAGATCGCCGCCGAAATAGCGAAGCGCCAAGGCAGCCAGCGCGTAGCCGCCGCCGATGCCGAGCAGGGAGCCGAGCACGCCCAGGACCGCGCCTTCGGCCAGGACCTGGCGCAGCAGGCCGCGCCGCTCCAGTCCCAGAACGCGCAGCAGGGCAAACTGGCTGCGCCGCCGCAGCACCGAGAGCGCCTGCGTGGAAAACACGAGGAAGGCGCCGGTGAACAAGGCGACCAGTGCCAGCACGGTCAGGTTGACGCGGTAGGCGCGGCTCATATTGCTGGTGCGGCTTTGCTGCTGTTCGTCGTTTGGCTGGCCGACGCGAAAGCGGCCTGGGTAGCTGCGTTCCAGTTCCGCCGCCAGCGACTGCTCGAACGCCGCGCGGTCGACGCCGTCGCGCAGTTTCAGGTCGACGCGCGACAGCTTGCCGAGGCGCTGGAATCGCCATTGCAGCGCGCCGATGTCCATGACGCCGATGCGCTGGCCGGCGCGGGCCTGGACGGACCCCGCCACGCGCAGGCGCAGCTCGCCGGTGCCGCTGCGGACCGTCAGGGTGTCTCCCGCGCGCGTGCCGAGCCAGGATTGCGCGGCCAGCGACAGGAATACGGCGTCGTCGGCCAGCACGTCGGTCATGCGGCCCGTCTCGGATCTGCCGACCAGGCCAGGTTCCACGAAGCCGGCGCGCAGGGCATCGATGCCGACGATTTTCAGGGCGCCTTGCGCATCCGGGATGGCGGCGTCGATGTCGAGGATGGGTGAGGCGGCGGCGACGCTGGCGTGTGTCGCGAGCCTGGGGTAGATCGCTTCATCGAACAAGGCTTCGCGGCCCGCCACCTGCACGTCGGCCTGGCCCGCCAGGCTCTTGACCGCGGCCGAGAACTCGTTGAAGGCCGCCGCGTTGATGAGGTGGATGGCGAAGCCCATCGCCACCCCGACCGCGATGGCGGCGATGGCGAGCAGCGCGCGTACCGGATGGGCGCGCCATTCGCCCAGCAGCAGCCAGCGCGAGAGCAGTCTCAGGCCGGACATTCCACCGCCATGGTCTCGGCTTCGCGCCGGGCCTTGCGCAGCGCATCGCTGGCGGTCGCACCCGTCAGGTGGGAGCGGTCTTCGGCGGCCCATTTCTGCTTCAGCCGCAGTTTCGCGCAGCGCTTGTGCAGGGCATCCTCGGCGCGTTGTTCGCGGGCCTGGGCGCGGGCCTCGCGCTCGGCGGCGGCGCGATGGCGTTCGGCGCGCAGTTCCTGGCTCACGCGCAGCTTCTCCATTTCGAGCAGCATTTCACGGTCGCCATGCGCCGGCGCCACGGCCGGCGCGGGCGCAACCTTGAGCGCCACGCCACCGGCGCAGGGCCGGTCGCGGTACTCGACCTTGCCTGCATCCGTGCACTTGAAAACGGCTTGCCCCAGCGCCGGCTGGACCAGCGCCCACACAGCCAGCAGCAACACGATTCGAACCATGCCCGCCTCCTGGATTCATAGAATTTTGCCAGGGTTCATAATGCCGAGCGGGTCGAGGGCGGCTTTGATGGCACGCATCATGTTCAGCTCGACGGGCGATTTGTAGCGGCTGAGCTCGCCGCGCTTGAGGGCGCCGATGCCGTGTTCGGCGGAAATGGAGCCGCCGAATGCATGGGCGTTGTCGTGCACGATGCGGTTGATGGCCGGCTGGTTGGCGAGGAAGCTGTCGTGCGATTCGCCCATGGCGGGCGCCACGTTGTAGTGCAGGTTGCCGTCGCCCAGATGGCCGAAGCATACGACCTGGCAGCCGGGGTAGGCGGACAGCAACTGGGCGTCGGTCTTGTCGATGAAGTCGGCGATGCGCGAAATGGGCAGCGAAATATCGTGCTTGATGTTCTTGCCGGTGGCCGCCTGCGCCAAGGGAATATGCTCGCGGATCTGCCACAGTCCGAGCGACTGCGCGACCGAGGTGGCGACCGCCGCGTCGTCGGCCAGGCCCCGTTCGATGGCGTCGGCGATGGCGGATTCGAGCAAGGCGATGGCGTGGTGCTCGGATTCGGCGCTGGACACCTCCAACAGCACGTATTGCCTGTGCGCGGCCTGGAATGGCCGGGGCAGTTGCGGGAAGTGCTGCCCGACCAGGCGCAGGCAAAAATCGGACATCAGTTCGTAGGCGGTCAGGCTGGCGCCGCAATGGTCTTGCATCAGCGTCAGCAATTCCAGCGCATGGCGCGGCGAGCCCAGTGCCACCAGCGCCGTGATCGAGGCGCGTGGCATGGGGTAGAGCTTGACCACGGCTGCGGTAATGATGCCGAGCGTGCCTTCGGCGCCGATGAACAGGTCGCGCAGGTCGTAGCCGGTGTTGTCCTTGCGCAGGCCGCGCAGGCCGTTCCAGATCTCGCCCTGGGCCGTGACCACTTCCAGCCCGAGGCATAATTCGCGCGTGTTGCCATATCGCAGGACGGCGGTGCCGCCGGCATTGGTCGACAGGTTGCCGCCGATGGTGCAGCTGCCCTCGGCGGCCAGCGACAGCGGGAACAGCAGGCCTTCCGCGGCGGCCGCTTCCTGGATCTGCTGGAGGACGCAACCGGCTTGCACGAGCATGGTTCGGTTGGTGGCGTCGATGCCCAGGATGCGGTTCAGGCGGGTGAGCGACACGACGATTTCATGGCCGCTGCCGTCCGGCACGCTGCCGAGCACGAGGCCGGTCTTGCCGCCTTGCGGCACCAGCGGCACGCGCTGTTCGGCGCAGGCCCGGACCAGCTGCGCCACCTCGGACACATTGGCCGGGCGCAGCACGGCGCGCGCCTTGCCGGTGAACCGGCCGCGCCAGTCGGTGAGGAAGGGCGCCATGTCGGCCGCGCTGGTCAACACGTGGCCGGCGCCGACGATATCGCGGCAGCGCCCGAGAAAAACGTCAGTCATGCGACACTTTGACTTTGTCCAGCAACTCCTTGGCGAGGCGCTTGGCGCGCTGCTTGTACGGGCGCAGGAACAGCAGGGCGCAGGCGTAGTACAGGATGGACAGGAGGATTTCGCCGCCGGCCATGATGCGCGACGGCAAGGCCTGGTCGGCCCAGGCGCGCACCACGCCTTCGGTAAAGTACAGCAGGATCACCATCGATGACCACTGCAGCGTGTAGAGCTCGCGCTTGAGCACGCCGCGCAGCGGGATCAACAGCGGCAGCACCTTCAGGGCCAGCAGCGAGCCGCCCGGATGCAGCGGCGCGACCACCACTTCCCACGCGACCAGCCAGGCGATCAGCACGACGAGGGTGCCGATCGCGCCGATGTGAAAGAACTTTTGAGTTTCCATCACTGTGTTCCGTGCAATTTCACCGCGGCCATTGCGAGGCGACGCCCCAAGGCGATCGCCAATGTCCTCTCATCTTCCGTGACCGGCTTGTCACCGTCAATGCCAGCCCAGTGGCTGGCGCCGTAGGGAGTGCCGCCGGCGCTGGTGTTCATCAACTCCGGATGGGTGTACGGCAGGCCCATCAGCAGCATCCCGTGGTGCAGCAGCGGGATCATCATCGACAACAGCGTCGCTTCCTGCCCTCCGTGCAGGCTGCCGGTGGAGGTGAACACGGCGGCCGGCTTGCCCGACAGCGTGCCGGCGAGCCATTCCGTCGCGGTCCCGTCCAGAAAATATTTTAGCGCGGCCGCCATATTGCCGAAGCGCGTAGGCGAACCGAGTGCGAGGCCGGCGCACTCGGCCAGGTCCTGCAATTCGACGTAGGGTGCGCCCGAGCGGGGGATGTCCGGGGCGGTGGCCTCGGCCACGGTGGACACCGCCGGCACCGTGCGCAGGCGGGCGCTGGCGCCCGGGACGCTCTCGATGCCCTGGCCGATCAGTTCGGCCAGTTTGCGGGTTGCCCCGTGGCGAGAGTAATACAAGACGAGAATAGT
>JAEWEK010000074.1 GCA_023389425.1 Pseudomonadota bacterium
GTTCCCGCGCAGGCGGGAACCCCATTCTTGGGCAGACCACTACCGCGCGCCGTAGAGGCAAGGCATACGAAACGGGGTTCCCGCCTGCGCGGGAACGACGGCGTGGCATAGTCATGCGCAGCGAGCCAGGCGCCATGACGTTACAATACCGGCCATCCTTCCCGAGCCCCCCATGTCCGACAAACTCCTTTATTCCCTCGCCCGTCCGCTGCTGTTTTCGCTCGATCCCGAAACGGCCCACAACGCCACCCTGCCCGCGCTGCGCCGCGCCGAGGCGATGGGACTGCTGCGTCATCACGCGCGTCCCGCCCCCGACCCGCGCACCGTCATGGGCATCACCTTCCCCAACCCGGTCGGCCTCGCCGCTGGCCTGGACAAGGACGGTGCCTACATCGACGGCCTCGCCGCGCTGGGCTTCGGCTTCATCGAAGTCGGCACGGTCACGCCGCGCGGCCAGCCGGGCAATCCGCGTCCGCGCATGTTCCGCCTGCCGCAGGCGCAAGGCATCATCAACCGCATGGGCTTCAACAACGGCGGCGTCGACGCCTTCGTCGCCAACGTGCAGGCCTCGCGCTTCTACCAGGACAAGCGCGGCGTGCTCGGCCTGAACATCGGCAAGAACGCCGACACGCCGATCGAGCGCGCCGTCGACGACTACCTGATCTGCCTGCGCAAGGTGTATCCCTATGCGAGCTACGTCACGGTCAATATCTCCTCGCCGAACACCAAGAACCTGCGCCAGCTGCAGGGCGCGTCCGAACTCGACGCCCTGCTCGCGCAGCTCAAGGCCGAGCAATCGCGCCTGGCCGACCAGCACGGGCGCTACGTGCCGATCACGCTGAAGATCGCGCCGGACATCGATGCCGACCAGACCCGCAACATCGCCGACGCCCTGCTGCGCCACCGGATCGACGGCGTAATCGCCACCAACACCACGCTCTCGCGCGACGCCGTCAAGGGCATGCGTCACGGCGACGAGACGGGCGGCCTGTCCGGCGCGCCGGTGCGCGAACTGTCGAACACCGTGGTGCGCGCGCTGAAAACGGAACTGGGCGATGCCATCCCCATCATCGGCGTCGGCGGCATCATGGAAGGCCGCGACGCCAAAGCCAAGATCGACGCCGGCGCTTCGCTGGTGCAGCTGTACAGCGGCCTGATTTACGCCGGCCCTGCGCTCGTGCTCGACGCCGCCGCCGCGATCAAGGCCTGAACCGCAAGGAACACAGCATGCAAAAGAACCGTCTCGGCAGGACCGGCCTGCACGTGACCCGCGTCTGCCTCGGCACCATGACCTTCGGCCAGCAGAACACCGAAGCCGACGCCCACAGCCAACTCGATTACGCGCTCGAACGCGGCATCAACTTCATCGACACCGCCGAAATGTACCCGGTGCCGCCGCGTCCCGACACCCAGGGCAGCACCGAGCGTTTCATCGGCAGCTGGCTGAAAAAGAGCGGCAGGCGCGGCGACGTCGTCATCGCATCGAAGATCGCGGGACCGAATGCGGCGATGAGCTGGATGCGCGGCGAGAAACACAACCACGACGCCGCCAACATCCGCCAGGCCGTCGACGACAGCCTGCGCCGCCTGCAGACCGACTACATCGACCTGTACCAGCTCCACTGGCCGAGCCGGAACGTGCCGATCTTCGGCGCCAACAGCTTCGATCCGCGCAAGGAGCGTGCCCACGTCGCGATCGAGGAGACGCTGGCGGCGCTGGACGAGATGGTCAAGGCGGGCAAGATCCGCCACATCGGCGTGTCGAATGAAACACCGTGGGGCGTGTGCGAGTTCGTCAAGCAGAGCGAGACCCGTGGCCTGCCGCGCATCGCGACCATCCAGAACCTGTACAACCTGACGGCGCGCGCCTTCGAATCGACGCTGCTGGACGAGGTGTGCTATCGGGAAGAGGTCAGCATGCTGGCGTACAGCCCGCTGGCCTTCGGGCAGCTGTCGGCCAAGTACATCGACGATCCGAAAGCGGTGGGACGGCTGACGATTTTCCCGCCAACCTGGAGTCCGCGCTACCTGCGTCCGATGGTGATCGAAGCGGCGAAGGAATACGCTGCGCTGGCGCGCGCCAACGGCATGAGTCCTGCGCAGATGGCGCTGGCGTGGTGCTATTCGCGCTGGTTCGTCGCGTCGACCATCATCGGCGCGACCAGTCTCGCGCAGCTGAAGGAGAACATCGATGCGGAGCAGGCGAAGCTGTCCGACGAAGTGGTCGCGGCGATCGACGCCATCCACGCCAGGTACACCAACCCCGGTCAATAAGACAGCCGTCGTCCCCGCGCAGCAGGCGGGGACCCATGCTCAGTGTGCGGACACGCTGCGGTATTCGGCGACGCATGCCGTCCATGGATTCCCGCCTTCGCGGGAATGACGTTACGCCGCCTCTCCCATCGGCTGCAGCGCCCTCTCGATATCCCCGCGCGTCACCCCCGGTGCAAAGCGCTCGATGAAGTGGTATGCATAGCTGCGCAGGTAAGTCCCGCGCCTTATCGCCAGCCGCGTGACGTTCGGCGCAAACAGGTGCGAGGCCCCGATCGCGCGCAAGCCCTTGTCACGTCCATGGTCGAACGCCATCTGCGCGATGATCCCCACGCCCATCCCGAGCGCGACGTACTGCTTGATGACGTCCGAATCCATCGCCGTCAGCACGATCTCCGGCGCCAGCCCGGCTTCGACGAAGGCCGCATCCACATGGCCCCGGCCCGTATAGCCGACGTCATAGGTGATAAGCGGATGTTCGGCCAGGTCCTCGATCCTGAGCGGCGTCTTCGACAACAGCGGATGCCCTTCCGGCGCCACGACGAGGTGGCTCCAGCGGTAGCAGGGAAACGACACGAGATCCGGAAACGCCGCCAGGCCTTCGGTTGCGATCCCGATATCCGCCCGCCCCGACAGCACCCACTCCGCGATATGCTCCGGTGCGCTCTGCTGCAGCGCGATCTTCACGTTGGGGAATGCCTCCCGAAACGCCTGCACCGCTTCCGGCAGCGCGTAGCGCGCCTGCGTGTGCGTCACCGCGACGCGCAAGGTACCGCTGTCCTGCGCCGAATATTCCTGGCTGGCCTGGCGCAGGTTCTCCGCCTCCACCAGCAGGCGCTCGACGATGCGCAGGATGCCCTTGCCCGGATCCGTCAGCCCGGTCAGGCGCTTGCCATTGCGTTCGAAGATGACCACGCCCAGCTCCTCTTCCAGCTCGCGGATCTGGCGCGATACGCCGGGCTGCGACGTGAACAGCGCGGTGGCGACCTCGGTCAGGTTGAATCCGCGGCGTACCGCTTCGCGCACGGAACGCAGCTGCTGGAAGTTCATATGCCGCTGCCCTCGTCCACGAACACGTGCATGCGGCGCGGACGCACCACCAGCGTGTCGCCTTCCTGCGGCGCCAGCTTGCCGAAGCGGTCGTTGGACATCACCGCTTCGATCAACTCCGCGTTGTCGACGCGTTCCAGGTCCAGCTGAGCCAGCGGGCCGATCGCGTGCGCGCGGCGCAGCTTGACGACGATGCCTTCCGCGCCCGGCGCGTAGCGGTCCACTTCGAGATCATGCGGACGCACGTAGCCCACCGCCTGCGAATCGCGCACGCCAGCGTGCTGCGGCACATCCAGCTCGACGCCGCCGCTGGCCAGCACGCCTTCATTGACGCGGCCGTGGAACAGGTTGACGTTACCGAGGAAGCCGTACACGAAGGGCGAGGCCGGATGGTTGTAAACCTCGTCCGGGGTGCCGATCTGCTCGACGTGGCCCTTGTTCATCAGGACCACCTGGTCGGCCACTTCCAGCGCCTCTTCCTGGTCGTGGGTGACGAAGATCGAGGTGACGTGCAGCTCGTCGTGCAGGCGCCGCAACCAGCGCCGCAGCTCCTTGCGCACCTTGGCGTCGAGCGCGCCGAAGGGTTCGTCCAGCAACAGCACGCGCGGCTCCACCGCCAGCGCACGCGCCAGCGCGATACGCTGCCGCTGGCCGCCCGACAGCTGCGGCGGATAGCGGTCGGCGATCCAGTCCAGCTGCACCAGCTCCAGCAGGCGCATCACCTTCTCGCGGATCTGCTGCTCGGATGGCCGCTCGCCGCGCGGCTTCACGCGCAGGCCGAAGGCGACGTTCTCGAACACGGTCATGTGCTTGAACAGCGCATAGTGCTGGAACACGAAGCCGACCTGGCGCTCGCGCACGTGGCGGCGCGATGCGTCTTCGCCGTCCAGCAGGACGCTGCCGGAATCGGGATACTCCAGGCCCGCGATGATGCGCAACAGCGTGGTCTTGCCGCAGCCGGAAGGCCCGAGCAGCGCGGTCAGCTGCCCGTCCGGGAACTGCAGCGACACATTGTCCAGCGCGGTAAAGGCGCCGAACTGCTTCTGGATGTTCTTGACTTCGATCGTCATGATCAGTGCTCCGTAGTGCTCGATTGGCGCGCCTGGTGCAGGCGCCATTCGATGAAGGACTTGACCGCCAGCGTCACCAGCGCGAGCAGCGCCAGCAGCGACGCGATCGCGAACGCGGCGGTGAAGTTGTATTCGTTGTAGAGGATCTCGACCTGCAGCGGCATGGTATTGGTCTCGCCGCGGATGTGCCCCGACACCACCGACACCGCGCCGAACTCGCCCATCGCCCGCGCATTGCACAGAATGACGCCGTACAGCAGGCCCCACTTGATGTTCGGGAGCGTGACCTTGCGGAAGGTGGCCCAGCCGGATGCGCCCAGCACCAGCGCGGCTTCCTCTTCTTCCGAACCTTGCGCCTGCATCAGCGGCACCAGCTCGCGCGCCACAAACGGGAAGGTGATGAACACGGTCGCCAGCACAATGCCCGGCACCGCGAACAGGATCTTGATGTCGTGGTCCGACAGCCACGGCCCGAGCCAGCCCTGCGCGCCGAACACCAGCACGTACATCAGGCCGGCGATCACCGGCGACACCGAGAACGGCAGGTCGATCAGCGTGAGCAGGATGCTCTTGCCACGGAATTCGAACTTGGCGATGGCCCACGATGCGGCCACGCCGAACACGAGGTTCAGCGGCACCGCGATCACCGCCGCGATCAGCGTCAGCTTGATGGCCGACAGCGCATCCGGGTCGAGGATCGCGTCGACATAGGTGTGCCAGCCGTTCTTGAGCGCCTCGCTGAACACGGCAGCCAGCGGCACGAACAGGAACAGCGTCAGGAAGCCCAGTGCGACGGCGATCAGCACGTAGCGTACCCATGCCGGCTCGAGGTGGCTGATGGAGGCCTGGGGTGCCGGCGCGTGCTGAGCGACGGCAGGTTTGTTGTCGAGGACCGCGCTCATTTCCTGCCCGCCCGTTTGCGCGTCCACGCCTGCAGCAGGTTGATCGCGAGGAGCAGCACGAAGGACGCGACCAGCATCACGACTGCGATCGCGGTGGCGCCGGTGTAGTCGTACTGTTCGAGTTTGGTGACGATGAACAGCGGCGTGATCTCGGACACCAGCGGGATATTCCCCGCGATGAAAATCACCGAGCCGTATTCGCCGGTGGCGCGTGCGAAGGCCAGCGCGAAACCGGTCAGCAGGGCTGGCGTGATCGACGGCAGGATCACGCGCACGAAGGTCTGCAGCGGCGAGGCGCCCAGGCTGGCGGCGGCTTCCTCCAGCTCGCGCTCGGATTCCTCCAGCACCGGCTGCACCGTGCGCACCACGAAAGGCAGGCCGATGAAGGTGAGCGCGACCACCACGCCCAGCGGCGTGAACGCGACCTTGAGGCCGAAGCGCGCGAGGTACTGGCCGATCCAGCCGTTGGCCGAATACAGCGCCGTAAGCGTGATGCCGGCAACGGCGGTGGGCAGCGCGAACGGCAGGTCGACCAATGCGTCGATCAGGCGCTTTCCCGGGAAGCGGTAGCGCACCAGCACCCAGGCGACGATGAAGCCGAAGACGACGTTGATGACGGCGGCGATCAGCGAAGCCCCGAAGCTCAGGCGGTACGAGGCCATCACCCGCTCCGAGGTCACCGTGGCCCAGAACGACTGCCAGGACAGGGTGAAGGTCTTGAGGAAGATGGCCGACATCGGTACCAGCACGATGAGGGCCAGGTAAAACAGCGTGAAGCCCAGCGTCAACCCGAATCCGGGAATGACCCTGCCCGGTGCGCCGCGTGGCTTGAGGAAAGAGGACATGGAAGCCTTATTACAATTTCTTCTAACAGGGCTTCATATTCGCATGCACAAGGTATGAAGCAAACGAAGCATTCTTCATTTGCATAGAAGAGAAGGCTATTTAGGCAAGCCCTCAGTAGATGAGTTTGGCGGCGACGCCGGTCAGGGTGGCGGCCAGCACGCCGCGCGCGATGCGCTCCGGCACGGCGCGCGCCATCCAGGAGCCGAGCGTGATGCCGGGCACGGAGCCGACCAGCAAGGTGAGCAGCAGCGCCCAGTTGATCGAGCCCAGCCACCAGTGGCCGGCGGCGGCGATCGCGGTGAGCGGCACGGCGTAGGCGATGTCGGTGCCGGCGATCTCGGCCGGGGACAGGCGCGGGTACAGCATCAGCAGCACGGTCGCGCCGATGGCGCCGGCGCCGATCGACGACACCGTGACCAATGTGCCAAGCACGGCGCCGGCGAACACCGTGGCCGCGCTCAGCGCCCTGCCCTGCAGCTGGCGGCTGGGGCTGGCATGGACCCAGGCCAGCAGCCTGGAGCGGAACAGCAGCGCGGTCACCGTCAGCAGGACCGACACCGCGATCGAATAGCGGATGATGTGGCCGATGGACGGATCGAGGGCGCCGAAGCGGTGCAGGCCGTAGGTCGCCAGCAGCGCGGCCGGCAGTGCGCCGGCGCACAGGCGCAGCACGATCTCCCAGTGCACATTGCCCTTGGAACGGTGGGTGACGGTGCCGACGGTTTTGGTGAGCGAGGCGAAGGCGAGGTCGGTGCCGACCGCGACCGAAGGCGCGACGCCGAACAGCAAGGTCAGCAGCGGCGTCATCAGCGAGCCGCCGCCAACGCCGGTCATACCGACCAGCAAGCCCACGGCAAAGCCGCTCAATACGTAGGTGAAAGACATGATTACCCCTGAGTTTGAGGTCAAGGGTAAGGGGCGGGAGCGTTCAAGCAAACGACAGCTTACTCATTTGCTTATGCCGGCTGTGAAAATGGCTGGGCGACGGCGTGCGGACGCAGCGTTAAAGGAAAGCACGTCGTCCTCGCGAAGGCGGGGACCCCATTCCTGCGCAAACCACCAGCGTTTAGACGTAGTGGCTGTGCCTGGAAAATGGGATTCCCGCCTGCGCGGGAACGACGTTCTGTTGCCGCCCGCCGTCGCCCAGCCAATTAAGCAATCGACCGTCGTCCCCCATTTCTGCTGGCTGCATCGGGAAAATGGGATTCCCGCCTGCGCGGGAACGACGTTCTGTTGCCGCCCGCCGTCGCCCAGCGTATCAAGCAATAGACCGTCGTCCTCGCGAAGGCGGGAACCCCATTTCTGCTGGCTGCATCGGGAAAATGGGATTCCCGCCTGCGCGGGAACGACGTTCTGTTGCCGCCCGCCGTCGCCCAGCCTATTAAGCAATCGACCGTCGTCCTCGCGAAGGCGGGGACCCCATTTCTGCTGGCTGCATCGGGAACATGGGATTCCCGCCAGCGCGGGAACGACGTGCTCTCTTCGCGCTCGCGCTTACTTGTTCGGCTGCGGCGTCACCCGCAGATACGGCCGTGCCGCCGTGAAGCCCTTCGGATACTTCTTCTTCAGCTCCTCCGGATCCTGCACCGTCAGCGGAATGATGACGTCGTCCCCATCCTTCCAGTTGCCCGGAGTGGCCACGGTGTAGCCGTCGGTCAGTTGCAGCGCATCGATCACGCGCAGCACTTCGTCGAAGTTGCGGCCGGTGCTCATCGGATAGGTGATAATCAGGCGCACCTTTTTCTTCGGATCGATGATGAACAACGAGCGCACCGTGGCGGCGACCGACTGTTCCGGGTGGATCATGTCGTACATCTTCGACACTTTCATGTCCTGGTCGGCCACGATCGGGAAACCGACCACGGTCTTCTGGGTGTCCTCGATGTCCTTGATCCAGTTGCGGTGCTGCTCGGCCGGATCGACCGACAGAGCGATCGCTTTCACGTTGCGCTTGTCGAACTCCGGTTTCAGCTTGGCGGTCAGGCCCAGTTCGGTCGTGCACACCGGGGTAAAGTCCGCCGGGTGCGAGAACAGCACCACCCAGGAATCGCCCGCCCACTCATAGAAATGCAACTTGCCAATCGACGAATCCTGTTCGAAATCCGGTGCGGTATCGCCAAGACGTAAGCTCATGGTTATACTCCTTCGGTTTGGGTTGGACCAGCTAGAAATAACGATTGTAGAGCACCACGCACCAGGTTGCAGCCGCCAGCCCGATTGCGAGCGCGACCGCGGCGCTGCCGAGGTCCTTGGCGTTCTTGGACAGCGGATGGCGCTCCAGCGAAATGCGGTCGACCACTGCCTCCAGCGCGGAATTGATGATTTCGACGATCAGCACCAGCACCAGCACCCCGATCAGCACCAGCTTCTGGAAGGCCGACACCGGCAGCGACAGCGCCACCGCGGTCGCGATCACGACCACCACCAGTTCCTGCCGGAATGCATGTTCGTGGCGCCAGGCCGCCTTGAAGCCATCGGCGGAATTGAAGAATGCCGACAGGATCCGGCGCAGGCCGCTTTTGCTTTTGAATTCGCTGGTGAGGTTGTCCATGAAGTATTCCGGTTGTGCGTCGATCCACATTATGCCTTGCACAACGCTGCTGGCTTGGGGTTTGCCACGACTTTTCATCATATGGTATAAAGAAGTCGGATTTACTGCAGTGCACCAACCACATCATGAAAATGGACACCGTTGAACCGGCCAAGACTTCGATCCAGGTGATCGAGCGGATGGTAGCTTTACTGGACGCACTGGCCGCGTATCCGGATCCGGTAAGCCTCAAGGAATTGTCGAAGGTTTCGGGTCTGCACCCCTCCACCGCCCACCGCATCCTGAACGACATGGTCGTCACGCGCTTCGTCGATCGCGTCGAGCCGGGCACCTATCGGCTCGGCATGCGGCTGCTGGAGTTGGGCAACGTGGTCAAGAGCCGGCTGTCGGTGCGCGAAGCGGCGCTCGACTTCATGCGCACCCTGCACAAGAAGACCCAGCAGACCGTCAACCTGTCGGTGCGCCAGGGCGACGAAATCGTCTACATCGACCGTGCGTTCTCGGAACGCTCCGGCATGCAGGTGGTGCGCGCGATCGGCGGGCGCGGTCCGCTGCACCTGACGTCCACCGGCAAGCTGTTCCTGTCCGTCGACGAGCCCAAGGCGATCCGCGCCTACGCCACACGTACCGGACTGGCAGGGCATAACAAGAATTCGATCACCGACCTGTCCAAGCTCGAACGCGAGCTGTCGCTGGTGCGCGCACGCGGCTATGCGCGCGACAACGAGGAACTGGAACTGGGCGTGCGCTGCATGGCCGCCGGCATCCACGACGACAGCGGCAAGCTGGTCGCGGGTTTGTCGATTTCAGCGCCGGCGGACCGGCTCCAGGATGATTGGCTGGAAGATCTGGTAGCGACGGCCGCGCAGATTTCGTCGACCCTGGGGTTCAGGCCGGCCAGCGCGGCGTAACGTCGACCACCGCCCTCACTACGTCGTCCCCGCGCAGGCGCACTAGTGTCCGGAATAATTTTGTTGACACAATCAGAAGAGGCATGGCTGCATCCTAGCTAGGGTCACTGCCTCTTCGGTTCGCCGTCGTCGCCGTTTTCTGAGTTCGTCGGTTTCGATCC
>JAEWEK010000112.1 GCA_023389425.1 Pseudomonadota bacterium
GACGGCGCGTCCGCCATCTACGGCACCGACGCGTTCGGCGGCGTGATCAACTTCATCACCCGCAAGGACTACACCGGGATCGACCTGGCCGCATCGGCCGCCGCCACCCAGCAGGGCGGCGCCGGCAAGCGCACCGCCAGCCTCAGTGCCGGCGCGGGCGACCTGTCGCGCGACCGCTTCAATGTGTTCGGCGTGCTCGACGTGCAAAAGCTCGATGCGCTGCGTTCTGGCCAGCGCAGCTTCATCGGCGATCGTCCGCTTGCCACCACGCTGCCGGCGCAAATGTCCGGCAATACCTTTCCGGCCAACTTCGATATCTCATCGGCCCAGCGCGCGGCGCTGATCGCGGCCGGCCTGCTGCCGGCGGGCAGCACGGCCAGCCGCGTCAATCCGACTTCGCCGAAATGCAATCCGCCGGCCACCGTGTATGCCGCCAAGGGCCCCGGCGGTCCGGCCGCCTGCAGTTACGACTACATGGAAGACACCGAGATCTATCCGGATTCGCGCAAGCTGGGTTTCGTCGGCCGCGCCACCTTCCAGCTCGATCCGGAAAACCAGCTGTACGCGGAGCTGGTGCAATCGCAGACCAAGACGAAGTATGTCCTGTCGCCGAACCCGATCCGCATCCGCAACCTGCCGGTGACCTTGCTGCCCGAGCCCTACCGTACCGCGCTGTCGAAGCCGGGCCTGCCGGCCACCTTCAGCGGCATCCGCTACCGCATGACCGAGGCGGGCAATCGCAGCAACGAGGTGACCAGCGACGGCCAGCGCCTGCTGCTGGGCGCGACCGGCACCCTGGCCGGCTGGGATTACGACGCCGCGTTTGCGCGCTCGGAGAACCGCGCGGTCGATAAATACGTCAATGGCTACGTCCTGTTCGACAAGTTCGATGCCGGCGTGCGCTCCGGCGTCATCAATCCCTTCGCTCCTTCGTCCTCGGCCGGCCTGGCGCTCATCAACAGCATCAAGGTCAACGACGAAGCGCGCGTCGGCAAGGGCATTTCCACTTCGCTCGACGGCAAGATGTCGCGCGCGCTGGCCGCGCTGGCCGGCGGCGACCTGGCCATCGCCGTGGGCGGCGAACTGCGACGCGAGCTGCAGAAGTTCTCGCCGTCGGCGCTGCTCGTGTCGAACAATATCGCCGGAGACCGTGACAGCACCGTCCCGGCAGGCCAGCTGCTGGACGTCGAGACGGCCGACAATTCGCGCAACGTGGCTTCGGTGTTCACCGAGCTGAATGCCCCGTTCACCAAGGAACTGGAGATGCAGTTCGCACTGCGCTTCGACCACTACAGCGAGGTGGGCAACACGACCAACCCGAAGATCGGATTGCGCTGGCAGCCGTACAAGGAAGTGCTGCTGCGCGCGTCGGCGGGTACCGGCTTCCGCGCGCCGTCGCTGTCGGACCTGAAGCGCCCGACCATCTACGGCACCGCGGCCGGCTTCCTGACCGATCCGCAGTGCGTCAAGCAAGAGGGCAGCATCGACCTGTGCACCGACCAGTGGGCAGTCGAGCGCCGCTCCAACCCCAACCTGAAACCGGAGAAATCGCAGCAGTTCACGCTGGGCGCCGTGTTCGAGCTGGGCAAGCGCACCAACCTGTCTATCGACTACTGGAACATCCTGAAGAAGGATGTCATCAGCACGCTGGGCGAGCAGGTCATCACGGAGAACCCGGCCGCCTACAACGGCAAGTACATCCAGCGCGACTCGGACGGCTTCATCTCGAACATCCTGCTGATGAAAGAGAACCAGGGGCGCCTCAAGACGTCTGGCTTCGACTTCGGCGGCGAATGGCGCAGCGAGCGCGGCGCGTGGGGACGCTTCGGCGCCAACCTGTCCGGCACCCTGATCCTGCGCTACGACCGGCAGTTCGGCCCGCAGGAGCCGTACCGCAGCAACCTCGGCGTGTTCCTGAACGACCAGGCGATCCAGAAGTGGCGCCACCGGATCAACTTCGACTGGGACAAGGGTCCGGTGACGCTGACGCTGGCCAACCAGTACTCGTCCGGTTACACCGACCAGAACACGACCTACGACCCGTACACCGACAAGCTGCTGGCGCCGAACTACGTGAAGCACTATTCGCTGTGGGACCTGACCGGCAGCTGGGCGATCACCAAGCAGCTCAAGGTGCGCGCCGGTGTGCTCAACCTGTTCAACGTCGACCCGCCGTTCTCGAACCAGTCCTACTTCTTCCTGGCCGGGTATGACCCGAGCTACACCGACCCGCGCGGACGCAACGCGTTCGTCAGCGTGAACTACTCGTTCAAGTAAGCGCTACCCAGGCGGGCCCGGAAGCGGGCCCGCCGTTCATTCAGGAGGCTGGATGTTGAAAAGGATTTGCTCCGCGCTGCTGCTTGCGCTGGCCTGCGCCGCCGCGTTTGCAGGCGAAGCGCCGAAAGGCTCGCTGGTCATCATCGGTGGCGGCCTGCGCCAGGACAACGCCCCGGTATGGCAGAAGATCGTCGACCTCGCCGGCGGCAAGGGCGCGCGCATCGCGGTGATCCCGTCGGCGGCGCAACGCCCGGAGCGGGCCGGCCAGTCCGTGGTGGCCCAGCTGAACCGCTTCGGTGCCCAGGCCTTCGTGGTGCCGGTGGCGCCGCGTTGGCCCGGTAGCGACGCACGCAAGGCCGCGGACGATCCCGCACTTGCCACCGCGGTGCGCAACGCCGGCGGCGCTTTCATCGTGGGCGGCGACTAGGCCCGCATCGTGTCGACGCTGCGCCGGCCCGATGGTAGCAACAGCGCCGTTCTGGATGCACTGTGGACCCTGTACCGGAACGGCGGCGTCATCGCCGGCACCAGCGCGGGCGCGGCGATCATGAGCAGTACGATGTTCATGGATCCACCGCCGATCATGTCGATGCTGAAGGACGGCGTGGTCGACGGCAAGGACATTGCGCCGGGCCTCGGTTTCGTCGGCGACGACGTGTTCGTCGACCAGCACCTGTTGATACGCGGGCGCTTCGCGCGCATGCTGGCCGTGATGGCGGCGCGGCACTACACGCTCGGACTCGGCATCGACGAGAATACCGCCGCCGTGGTCGGTCCGTCGCGTGAAGTCAGCGTGGTCGGCTACCGTGGCGCGCTGATCCTCGACCTGTCCCAGGCGTCCACCGACAAGGCGCAGCCGCGCTTCAACCTGTCCAATGTGAGCATCAGCTACATCGATGCCGGCGACCGCTTCGACCTCGGCAAGCGTACCTTCATCCCGGGTCCCGACAAGGAGCACCTCGATCCCGCCGACCCCGAGTGGCGCGGCCCCATCTTCTACCCGGACATCCTCGGGAACACGGCCGTCGTGAACCTGCTCGAGAAGCTTGTGGACGGCGACCAGCAGCGCGCGGTCGGCATCGCGTTCGACGGGCCAGGCAGCAAGGCGCCGGAGCTGGGTTTCGAGTTCACCTTCACCCGCACGCCGGACAGCGTCGGCTACGCCTCGCTGCACGCCGAGACCTGGTCGGTGTACCGGATCAGGATGGACGTGCGGCCGATGCGGATGCGGCAGCCCTTGTACACGGTGGAGTGAGGCAGGGCGTCTCGACTGGAAGATGCCGCTCGACAACTCAGCATCCGTGCCGGCTGTAGCCTGGGAGCCAGGGTGTAAGATGTCTGTGCGGGATTCCCAAGAAAAGACGCAGAATGGGCTTGCTGTCCTTCCGCAAGGTGCGCCGCAGCTTGCTGGCCCTCGTGATTGCCCTGCCGGTCCTCTACGCTGTCGTCGCAGTCCTTGCCATCACGCGCGACTACCGCTCGACCATGGAACAGGCCGAGTCGGACATGCGCAATATCGCCACGACGCTGAGCGAGCATGCCATGCGTACGTTCGGCGAGGCCGACGTGCGCCTGCGTGCGGCCATCGCCGAGATCCAGCGGCGCGGCCTGGGAACCGCCCCCGCCGACGAGCGCGCGCTGCATGACATTCTTGCCGCCGCAATGCGGGATGTGCCGCAGGCGGCCGGCATCGGGGCGATGGCGCCGGACGGACGCCTTGCCGCCAGTGCCGCCGTGTATCCGGCGCCGCAGACCGACGTCCGCGACCGCGAGTATTACAGCTACCTGTTGACCCATCCCGATGCGGGCATGCACGTGTCCCGTCCCGTCCAGTCGCGCGGCAACGGCAGGTGGGGCGTTCCCCTGGCGCGCCGTGTCGACAATCCCGATGGATCGTTGAAGATGATTGTCGAGATTGCCGTCGACATGGCCTACTTCGACAACTTCTACCGCAACCTGCGCCTGGGCGAGACCAGCCGCCTGCTGCTGTTGCGGCGGGACGGCTGGGTCATCATGTCGACACCGATGACACCGTCCGCGATCGACCGGAATCTCGCCGGTAGCCCGCTGTTCCGCTACCTGGAAACCGCGCCGCGTGGCGCCTTCCGCAATCCGGACAGCGTGGTCGACCAGCGCGACCGAATCCTGGGTTACGCCAGCGTTCCGCAATCCCAGGTCATCGCGGTCGCGAGCATTACCCGCAGCGAAGTGCTGGAACCGTGGCTCAAGCGCAGCGGGCAAACGGCGGCCGTCGGGGCCGTGTCCTCGCTGCTGCTGCTCGGCCTGTTGAGCGTGCTCTGGATCCGCCTCGGCGATCTCGAAGAGACGCAGGCTGGCCTGGCGCGCCGCAACGACGAGTTGGATCTGGCGCGCCGGCGCTTCCAGGAACTGGTCGACGGGATCGACGGCATCGTCTGGGAGGCTGTGTTGCCGGATTTTCGCTTCACCTATGTCAGCGGTAATGCCCTGGCGATCTCCGGCTACGATGCTCAGGAATGGATCAGCGATCCGCACTTCTGGAACGACAAGCTGTGCACCGCGTCGGACGGCAAGCGGGTCGAGCCGGTGCTGGTCGTCGGCAGCCGCGCCTTGTTCAAGCCGATCGAGCACCGCTTGCGGGCGCCGGATGGCAGCGAACTCTGGTTACGCAGCAACATCATGGTCGCCGACAGCGTAGGCCAGCTCCATGTGCGCGGCATCACCGTGGACATCACGCCGCAGAAGATGTCGGAAGCCCAGCTGTTCCAGGCCATTCATGTCGACAGCCTGACCAAGCTGCCCAACAGGCATGCCTTCGTGGAGGGGACGGGGCACGCGCTCGCGCTGGCCCGGCGCAACAAGTCGCTGGTCGCGATTGTCCTGATCGACGTCGATAACTTCAATACCCTGAACGACAGCCTCGGCCACGAAGCCGGCGACGCGATCTTGCTTGGAATCGCCTGGCGCTTGCAGGAATGCCTCGGGCCGACCGATACCCTGGCGCGGATGGGTGGGGACGAATTCGCGATCCTGCTCGAGGACGTGGACCGTTTCGCGCTCAAGGTGGAGCAGCTGGCCGAACGCATCAACGCGGCCTTCGCGCGCAAGCTCGCGACCGATGCGCGCGAGCTGTACGTGACGATCAGCATGGGGATCGCGCTGTATCCGCAGGACGGCCAGGATTATCAGAGCCTGGTCCGCAACGCGGACACGGCCCTGTACCGGACCAAGGCCGATGGGCGCAACAGCTGGCAGTTCTTCAATAGTTCGATGGCGCGCCTGGTCGAGCAGCGGCTGGACATGGAAACCGCCTTGCGGCAGGCGATCGAGAACGAAGAGTTCCGCCTGTATTACCAGCCGCAGCTCTCGCTACGGGAGGGTAACGTCATCGGCGCGGAAGCGCTGGTGCGATGGGAGCGTCCCGGCGTTGGACTGGTCCCGACCCAGGAGTTCATCCGCGTGGCCGAAGAGAGCGGCTTGATCGTCCCCTTGGGTAATTGGGTACTGCGCACCGCTTGTCGCCAGGCGGCGACGTGGCGTCGGCTGGGGCTGCGCGTGCGCATTGCCGTCAACGTGTCGGTGGTGCAGTTGCGCCAGGCCGATTTCGTCGAGCGGATCCGCAGCGAACTTGAGGATGCGGGCCTGCCGCCGCACTGCCTGGAGCTGGAGATTACGGAGGGCGCGCTGATTTCGGATATCGTCGAGGCGCTCGACAAGCTGAATGCGATCAAGGCCATGGGTGTCGAGCTCGCCGTAGACGACTTCGGCACGGGCTATTCGTCCCTGTCCTACCTGAAGCAGATGCCGGTCAATCGCTTGAAAGTCGACCAGAGTTTTGTGCGCACATTCCCGAAAACAGCGACGATTGCGCCATCGTCCGCGCCATCCTGGCGATGGCGTCCAACCTGAACCTTCAGGTGATCGCCGAGGGCGTGGAGTCGGAGCAGCAGATGGAGTTCCTGCGTGGCGAGGGATGCCAGGAGATCCAGGGCTTCCTGCTGTCGCCGGCGCTCAGTGCCGAACGGTTCGCGGCGCGCTTTCTTCGTGCCTGATGCCTCGAGAGCCGGTGAAGCTACTGGGCTGACAGCTCAGGCGGAACGGCTTTGCTGCCCCACCACTTCCTGTAGTTGGCGGCGTAGGCGCCGGACCTGATGTAGTCCGCGACGAAGGCGTTCACGAACTTGAGCAGCGCCGGATCGCCCTTGGCCATCGCGATGCCGATCGGCGTGTTGGCGTACAGGGTGGGCAGGGTCTCGAGCTGGTCGTTCCTGCTGGCCAGGTAGTCGAGCAGGGACGAATCCTCGATGCCGGCATCCACGCGCTTTTGCTGGAGCAGCAAGACACCGTCCGGCGCGAAGTTGTCGGTGTAGACGAACACCGCTTGCGGCGCCGACTGCCGCAGGAAGGCGTCCGCCGTGGTGCCGCGGCCGACGACGACGCGCTTGCCGTTCAGGTCCGCGAGCGTCTTCACGTGCGCGCTCTTTTGCGCGATGACGCGCAGGCCGGCGCGATTGTAGGGGATCGAAAAATCGACGACACGCGCACGCTGCGGCGTGATCGAGACGTTGGCCACGACAAGGTCGAGCTGCCTGGACATCAGCATCGAGATGCGCGCATCGCTGGAGACGTCCGAAAAGCGCACCGGCACGCCCAGTTTCGCGGCCAGCTGTCTGGCGACGTCGACGTCATAGCCCACCGGCTCATTGCTGGCGTTGCGAAAGCCGACCGGCTCGCCACCGAGCGAGACGCCGATGCGCACATAGCCGCGCGCCTTGATGTCCTCGATACGTCCGGCCATCGCGGATGTCGCCACCAGCATCAGTGCGGCAGTGGCGATGGCGTAGCGTTTCAGCTGGTGCTGCATGAACTTTCCTTTCACGGTTTGACGGCGGCGGCGACGCGCAATTCGGGCGCTGCCATGCGCTCGTCCCAGTACCAATAGCGTATCTCTTCGTCGCAGCGATAGCTGACCACCTGGTGATTGCCGCCGGCGTCGATGGCGTGGATGACTACGCCGGCCAGGAAGCCGGTCTTCAGCTCGGACAATTCTTCCACCGCGAGCTTGATCGCGTCCGCCAGCGTATGACCGAGGCGCATCGCCAGCACGATGCTGCGCGATGTCCCGCAGCGCATGGTCATCTCGCCCGTGTGGGTGCAGGCCGCGGCGCCGTAGCGGCTGTCGGCGTAGAAGCCGGCGCCGGGGATCGGCGAATCGCCCAGGCGTCCCGGATACTTCCACGCCCAGCCCGAGGTGGAGGTGACCGCGCCGATGTTCGCGCCGGCGTCGCGGCCGAGGAAAACCGTGGTGTCGCGGACGCGCTCGGGATCGGTGATGGTGTTGCTGAGCGGGGCCAGCGCGATGTCCGGGAAGGCCGCCAACTGTTCCGGCGACATCTCCTTTTGCAGGCGTTCCCACCACACGCGCTTCGAATCCGGATGCAGCACCTCGTCGACGGCGAAACCGCGTTCGGTGGCGAAGCGGCGCGCGCCGGCGCCGGTAAGCATCACGTGCGGCAGATGTTTCATCACTTCGTGCGCCAATGCGGACACCGGCAGCGTGGCCGGAACCGCGCCGACGGCTCCCACGTCGCGCGTGGTGCCATCCATGACGCCGGCGTCGAACTCCATTTCGCCCAGCATATTGGGCCAGCCACCGTAGCCGACGCTGCGTACCTTGGCCTCGAGTTCGACCTTGGCGATGCCGCTGACCATGGCGTCGATGGCGGCGCCACCTCGCTTCAGCAGTTCGACGGTGGTGTCAAAGCCGGGCCATGCCTCGGCGTTCGCAAGCAGCATTTTCATGACTTGCTCATCTTCGAAAGAAATTGGGCGATACGCGGCTGGGCCAGGCCGCCGTCCGCGGCGAAGAAGCGCGCGGTCGGCAGGTCGGCCAGCAGGCGGCCCTGGTCGAGGAACACGACGCGGTTGGAGATCTGGCGGGCGAATTCAATTTCGTGCGTCACGAACAGCATCGTGGTGCCGTCGGCCGCCAGCCTGGCGAGGATCGCCAGCACCTCGGCCGTCATCTCGGGATCGAGGGCGCTGGTGACTTCGTCCAGCAACAGGTAGCGCGGCTTCATGGCGAGCGCGCGGCAGATGCCGACGCGCTGGCGCTGGCCGCCGGAGAGCTGTGCAGGGTAGGCGTCGGCGCGGTCGGCGAGGCCCACGGACGCCAGCAGTTCGCGCGCCTCGTCTTCGGCCTGGCGGCGCGGCACCTTCAGCACTTCCATCGGCGCCAGCACGATGTTCTGCAGCGCCGTCATGTGCGGGTACAGGTTAAACAGCTGGAACACGGTTCCGGAACAGCGGCGCGCGAGCTGCAGCTGCTTCGGATCGTCGACCCGATGGCCGTCGACGGAGATGGCGCCGCCGTCGAGCTTTTCCAGGCCATTGATGCAGCGGATCAGCGTGGATTTGCCGGAGCCGCTGGCGCCGAGGATGGACACCACTTCGCCGGGCGCGATGCGCAGGTCGACCCCATCGAGCACCGTGATGCTGCCGAAGCGCTTGGACACGCCTTCGATCTGGATCATGCTACAAACCCTTCCATTGGCTATGCGCGCGGAGCCGCGCTTCGGCGCGGGCGCAGGCGCGGGCGATCAGCCGCGCCAGCAGGTAGTACAGCAAGCCAATCACGGTCCAGACGATGAAGGGCTTGAGCGTGCGCAGGTTCAGGATCGCGCCGACCTTGGTCAGGTCTACCACGCCGATCACCGAAATCAGCGATGTCACCTGCAGTTGGTTCACCAGCAGCCCGGCCAGCGGGCCGAGGCCGAATGCGGCCGCTTGCGGCGCGACGATGCGGCGCATGGCTTGCCAGCGGCTCAGACCGAACACACGCGCCGCTTCCAGCTGGTCGCGCCCGACCGATTCGATGGCGGATACCGCGATCACGTAGATGAAGGCCGCGGTGTTTGCGGACAGCGTGATCACGGCAGCCTGCACCGGCGTCAGGTCGGTCTCGAGCAGCACCGGCAGGCCGAAGAACACGAGGAAGAGCTGCACCAGCACCGGCGAATTCTTCAGCAGCTCGGCGACGGCAGCGAAAAACGGCGCCAGTAGGGGCGTGCGGTAGTAGCGCAGCAGCGCCCAGGCCAGGCCGATCACGAGCCCGATGACGGTGGTGGCAGCGAACAGGGCGACCGATACCCCCAGGCCCTGCAGCAGCAGGAGCAGGTCGTGCGGAGCGAACTCGCTGTAGCGCATCAGCCCTGGCTCCGGTTCAGGCGGCGGTGCAGGGCGCCGGCCGACAGCGACACCAGCCAGGTCATCGCCGCATACAGCAGCAAGAGCAGGGCGTACACCTCGAAAGGCTGGAAGGTGTCGGCGGCGACGATCTTGGCGCTTCCCGTCAGTTCATTGAGCGTGATCGCCGACAGGATGGACGAGGTCAGCACGAGATTGACGAATACCGATCCCAGCGGACGCACGGAGCTGCGCACCGCGATCGGCAGCACGATGCGGCGGTAGATTGCGAAGCGCGACAGGCCGCTGACCTGCGCCGCCTCCAGCACGCCCGGATCCACAGCCAGGATGCCGGAGCGGATCACGTCGGAGGTGAAGGCGCCGCCCGCCAGCGACAGCGCCAGCACGCCGGTACCGAAGGCGCTCAGTTCGACGCCGATTTCGGGCAGGCCGTAGAACAGGAAGAACAGCTGGACGATGAAGGGGACGTTGCGGAAGATGTCGACGTAGACCTCGGACACGCGCCGCGCAAGCGGCGACGCGGCGGTACGCATCAGCGCCGCCACCATCCCCAACACCAGACCGCCCACCAGTGCCAGCGCACAGGCGAGGGCGGTCAGGCGCGCGCCGGCTGCCAGGTCGCCAAGATACGGCGCAAGAAGGCTCAGGTCAAACGTCAAACAAGGGCTCCCGCTAAAACTGAAACCGGTTTCACTGCAAGCCCGGCGAGTCTCACACAAACGATGGTGAATTTCAATCCGGCGCCAGGATCAGGCCAGCAGTTTAGCTTTAAGGGCCGCAACTTTAGCGCGGCTGGTCTGGCGCCGGTTGCCGCCGTCGAAGCCGAAAGCCAGGACCTGCGGCGACGCCAGTGCCGCCGGGTCGGAGCAGGACGCGTGGACGTCGGTGAGCGGCAGCCGCGCGCGCAGCTGGTCCACGTTGGCGGCATTGATGCCGGCGCCAGGCATGATGGCGATGCGGCCGGCGGCGGCGTCGATACAGCGCCGCAGGCCGGCCAGTCCCTCAGGTGCGCTGGGGGCGGCGCCGGAGCTGAGGATGCGTCCGAAGCCAAGGTCGATCGCGAGCCGGGTGGCCTGTGCGAGATCGGGGCAGAGGTCGACGGCGCGGTGCAGCGTGCAGCGCAGCCCGTGGTCCGCGGCGTGGCGGATCAGGCGGTCGAGCGTGCGCGTGTCCAGCTGGCCGTCAGGCAGCGAGGCGCCGAGCACCACGCCTTGCAGGCCGGCGGCGGCGACGGCGTCGATCTCGTCCAGCATCTGGCTGGTTTCCGCGTCGTTGAAGCAGAAGTCGCCGCCGCGCGGACGGATCATCGCCACCACCGGCACCGGGCTGGCCGACGCGGCGCGCAGCAAGCCGTAGCTTGGCGTAAGGCCGCCGACTTCCAGGGCGCTGCACAACTCGATTCGGTCGGCGCCGCCGGCCAGCGCGGCGGCCAGCCCGTCGACGTTGTCGACGCAGACTTCCAGCGTGATCGCGTCAGCCATGCGCGCTCCCCAGTTTTTCAAGGCCCAGCCAGGCCGCGCCGATCAGGCCCGGTTCGGCGCCCGACTGGCCAGGCACGATGATGGGCGCATCGGTCTTGCGCAGGATGGCGGCGCGCACCGCAAGGTCGAGCCGTGCGATCAGCGGCGCGCTGTTGGACAGGCCGCCGCCGACCGGCAGGATCGATGCGCCGAGCGTATTGACCAGCATGGCCAGCGGCCCGCTGAGCAGGTCGATGAAGCAGGCGATGGTGCGTTCCGCATTGGCGTCGCCGGCTTCCCATGCGGCGATGATGTCGCGGCTGTCAAGCTGCTGTTGGTGCAGCGCCAGGTGCAGGCGCTCGAGGCCGCGCGCGC
>JAEWEK010000168.1 GCA_023389425.1 Pseudomonadota bacterium
ATCCTGCCCTGCGCCGGCGGCCTGGCGGCGGGCGGCTTCCTGCTGCTGGCGCGGCGTTACCGCGACCAGTCCGCGCCCGACTACATGGACGCGATCGCCGGCGGCAGCGGCCGGATCTCGGGGCCGCAGACCCTGCTGCGCAGCGCCTCCTCGCTGTGCACCATCGCGTCCGGCGGCTCGATCGGGCGCGAAGGCTCGATGGTGCAGCTGGCCGCGCTGGGCGCATCGCTGCTGGGGCGCGTGGTGCGCTTCGACCGCGAGCGCCTGCGCCTGCTGGTGGCCTGCGGCGCGGCGGCCGGCATCACCTCGGCCTACAATGCGCCGATCGCGGCCGCCTTCTTCGTCGGCGAAATCGTGCTCGGGCCGCTGCTGATGGAAAGCGTGGGTCCGATGATGATCGCCTCGGTGGTGGCCAACATCACCATGCGGCGCCTGCCCGGCTACCATCCGACCTACGAAATGCCGGCTTTCCCCGACATCGGCAACCTCGAAGTGCCGCTGTTCGCCGCGCTCGGCATCCTGGCGGGCCTGGCGGCGCCGCAGTTCATCGCCCTGCTCGCGGGCGCGCGCCGCGGCTTCGCCGCCAGCGCGCTGCCGCTGCCGCTGCGCCTGGCGCTGGGCGGCCTGGGCGTGGGCATCATCTCGGTATGGGTGCCGCAGGTCTGGGGCAACGGTTACAGCGTGGTCAATTCGCTGCTGCACACGCCGTGGGTATGGACGGCGGTGCTGGCGATCCTCGTGTTCAAGGTGATCGCGACGCTGCTGACCGCCGGTTCGGGCGCGGTGGGCGGCATCTTCACGCCGACCCTGTTCGTCGGCGCCGCGCTGGGCTACCTGTTCGGGCTCGGCGCGCACGGGCTGATGCCGTCGATGGTGTCCAGCCCGGCCGCCTACGCCATCGTCGGCATGGCCGCGTTCCTGGCGGCCGCGACCGGGGCGCCGCTGATGGCGATCCTGATGATCTTCGAGATGACGCTCAGCTACCAGGTGATGCTGCCGCTGATGCTGGCCTGCGTGCTGGCCTATTACGTCGCGCGCGGCCTCGGCGGACTGCCGATGTACGAGATCACGCTGCGCCGCCAGCGCGAGGAACAGGAAAGGCTGCGCCTGCGCGGCACCCAGATGCGGGAGCTCGTCAAGCCGGCCGAGACGGTGCTGCCAATGGCCGCGACACGGGAGCAGATGGCGCACATGTTCCGCGCACATCCGGTCAAGTACATCTACATCGTCGACGATGGGCAGCGCTACCAGGGGGTGGTGGCGTTGCGCGACCTGGCGGGCGGCCTGCTGGGCGATGGCCGGCGCGCCGGCACGACGGCGGCCGATTTCGTGCAGCGCGACCTGCTGCCGGTGGTCACGCCGGAGATGTCGCTGCACGAGGCCTTCCAGCAGTTCCTGGCGCATCACGGCGAACGGCTGCCGGCGGTGCGGAGCAAGGAAGATCCCGTGCTGCTGGGCGTGGTCTACAAGACGGCGCTGCTGGATGCGTATGCGCGGCTGGACCGGGATCCGATGTCGGCGCCTTGACGCCGCCGCCGTCGCGGAAACGACGGCGTTTAACTCAGAACTCTTCCCACTCTTCCGCGCCGGCACGGACCAGCGCGGGACGCGCGCGCTGCGGTGCCGGCGTCCGCGCCGGTGCCGCGGCTTGAGCCGCCACGCGCTTCGGCGCCGCAGCGGCAGCCACCGCACGCGTGTCCAGCCTGAAGATGCTTACCGCTTCCGCCAGGGTCGCGGCCTGGTCCTGCATCGATGCCGCCGCGGCTGCCGCTTCCTCCACCAGCGCCGCATTCTGCTGGGTCACCTGGTCCATCTGCCCGATCGCCTGGTTGACCTGCTCGATGCCGTCGCTCTGTTCGCGCGAGGCCGATGCGATCTCGCCCATGATGTCGGACACGCGCTTGACGCTGTCGACCACGTCGGCCATCGTCATGCCTGCTTCGCTGCACGGCGCCGGTCAGCTCTTCCATCGACGACGCCGTCTCTTCCAGCGAACTGGCCTGCTGCTCGGTGCGCGACGACAGGTCCTGGTTTCCGGCCGCGATCTGGGCATATTGCTACCTCGCTGCCGAAAATCCCCTGCCGCGCTAGACTTGAGCCTCATCAACGGAGAACACGCATGAACACGACACCGGCCGGCAGCACGCGGAGTGCCGCATGATCGTCCGCGACCGGCCATCCGGCCTGCAACTGTTCCTGATCCTGCGCGGCTCGGTGCTGCCCTCGATCCGCAGCAGCCTGCTGGCCACGACCCTGATCGCGGCCCTGGTCAGCTGGACCGGCGGCGAAGTGCTGCACCACAAATTCACGCTGACCGCGATTCCGTTCACGCTGATGGGACTGCCGCTGGCGATCTTCCTCGGCTTTCGCAACAACGCCGCCTACGATCGCTACTGGGAAGGCCGCAAGCAATGGGGCGAGCTGGTGAACCAGTCGCGCAACCTGGCGCGCCAGTGGCTGACGCTGGTCGACCAGAACACGCCCTTCGCCGCCGCCCCCGGCGACCTGCGCACGGCCATGGTGCGGCGCGCGGTCGCCTTCGCCCATGCGCTCAGGCTGCGCCTGCGCGGCGAGGGCAATCCGGAGGACGTCGCGGCCTGGGTCGGCGCGGAGGAATGGCAGCGCGTGCGCGGCGCCGCCAACCTGAACTACGCGCTGATGCTGGAAATGGGTGCCGACCTCGGGCGCGCCACGCGCGAGGGCAAGCTCGATCCGCTGCTGGCGCCGGCGCTGGACTCGACGCTGTCGCACATGACCGCCGCCGTCACCGCCTGCGAGCGCATCAAGACCACGCCGATCCCGTTCTCGTACAC
Source organism: Pseudomonadota bacterium (assembly GCA_023389425.1). Lineage (GTDB taxonomy): Bacteria > Pseudomonadota > Gammaproteobacteria > Burkholderiales > Burkholderiaceae_D > Telluria. The sequence continues at coordinate 2,814 of JAEWEK010000168.1, forward strand.
GCTGCTGCTGCACCGCACGGCCTACCTGTACTGCTACCTGCTGCCCTTCGGCCTGGTCGACACCATCGGCTACCTGACGCCGCTGGTGGTCGTCATCGTGGCCTACACCATCTTCGGGCTGGATGCGCTGGGGGACGAGATCGAGGAACCGTTCGGGAACTCCGACCACGACCTGCCGCTGGACGCGCTGTGCCGCACCATCGAGATCGACATGCGCACGGCGCTGGGCGACACGGACCTGCCGCCGCCGATGCTGCCCGTGAACTATGCCCTCAGCTGAGGAAACTGTTTATACGGTTTCCCGGCTGCCCCAACCAGAGCTGGCAATCATTAACATGCATTTCATATATTGCTTTTAGCCGGGAGCTGGAGTAGCATCGTGCCGTCAGTCTCCCGCCGAAAGCCCCGCCATGCCCGCCCTGCCCCTCGACCGATCCTCGATCCAGACCCTGGTTCACCAGTTCTACGACGACGTGCGTGCCGACCCGGTGCTGGGGCCGGTGTTCGACGGCGCCATCGGCGACCGCTGGGACGCGCACCTGGCGCGCATGGTCGAATTCTGGTCCACCGTGATGCTGGCCACTCACGATTTTTCGGGCAATGTGTTCGGCACCCACATGGCGCTGAACGGGGTCGAGCCCGAGCACTTCCGGCGCTGGCTCGACCTGTTCTTCGCCAAGACCGGGGCTTTGTTCGAGCCGGCCGTCGCGCATGAATTCCAGTCCGTCGGCCGCCGCATCGCGTCCAGCCTGCAGTACGGCTACTTCGGCAAGGTGCTGGTGCCGGACGCGCCGGCGCGCGCGGCCTGATGCCTTTATTCTTTGCTCATTGACATCACTTCTTAGCAAGTGTCAAATGCGTGGAATTCCACTTCCCGCATTGCCATGAATACTGCCCGCCTGCGCAAGCTCCTGCTGCCGCCGCTGACCGCCCTGGTCGCCATCCTGGCCGTCGTGCCGTACGCACGCAACCGCGAACACCTTCCCCTCGACGAGGCCGCGCGCAAGCAGGCGCCCGGCGCATTCGTCCAGCTGTCGCACGGCATGGTGCACTACCGCGCGGAGGGTCCGGAGGACGGCCCGCCGGTGCTGCTGGTGCACGGCTTCTCGGTGCCCAGCTACGCCTTCGACGCCACCCGCGCGGCGCTGGCCGGCGCGGGCTTTCGCGCGATCAGCTTCGACCTGTACGGGCGCGGCTGGAGCGATCGCCCTGACCAGACCTACGACCGCGCGCTGTTCGCCGGCCAGCTGGGTGAATTGATGGACGCGCTGCACATCCAGAAGGCCAGCCTGGTCGGCCTGTCGATGGGCGGCGCGGTGGTGGGCCGCTTCGCCGCCACGCATCCGGATCGCGTGAACCGCGTGGTGCTGATCGCGCCCTTCAACCAGCCGCGCGACATCAGTGTGATGGCCTGGCCGGGCGTGGGCGAATGGCTGAACCGCTCGTGGTTCCTGCCGGACCTCGCGGACAGCCAGACCGAGGACTTCCCGCATCCGGAAAACATCCCCGGCTGGAGCGATCGCTTCGTGCCGCAGATGCGCTACCAGGGCTTCGGCAACGCGATCCTGTCGACCATCCGCAACACCACGACGCAATCGTCGATCCCGGACTTCGAGGCTATCGGACGTTCAAAGATCCCGGTCGAACTGGTGTGGGGCGACCGCGACAAAACGGTGCCTTATGCCGAACACGCCATCGTGCAGCGGGCGATCCCGCAGGCGCGCTTCGTGTCGCTGAAGGGCCTGGGCCACATGACGGTGGTGGAGGATCCGGCCGCGACCAACCCGCACCTGGTCTCCTTCCTGCGCGAGGACTGAGCCTTCAGAAACCGGCTTCGCGCCGCAGCAGCGACGCCAGGGTGCGCACGAAGCGCGCGCCCGGCGCCTCCCATTGGGCATCGATCACCGCCGTGCCGCGCCAGGCGCGGCCGGCCAGCGCGCCGGCCGGTTCCTCGACCGCGAACGTGACGCGGTACACGGCGTGCTCGGGATACCATGCGCCCTGCTTCTCGCGCGCCGGCACCGAGCCGCCCTGCGCCGCGGTCCACATCCCGCTCGGCAGCACGCGGCTGGCGTCGCGGTCGATCCCGCTCACCACCATTCGCAGCGCCGGGCCGGCGTGGCCATCGGAGTAGAAGCGCGCCACGTCGCCCACCGCTACCCGCCGCACGTCTTCCTCGTCCAGATAGCAGCTGGCCTCGTGCGCGCGGTCGCTGACCAGCACCGCCACCCGCTCGTGCTTGCCGACCCAGACGCCGGGCGCCAGCTCGGGCTCGACGTCGCGCAGGGCGCCGTCGAACGGCGCCACCGGCCGGGTGTGCGCATCTTCTTCCTCCAGCGCCGCCAGCTGGGCCTCCACCGTCGCCAGCTGCTCGCGCAGCACGCCGCTCTGGGCCCGCTCCTCGGCATTGAAGCCGGACGATTCGACCTGCCAGCGCAGGCGTTCGGCCTGGGCCTGGAGGCCTTCGCGGCGGCTGCCGTTTTCGGGCGCGGAGAATTGCATCAGCACCTGGCCCGTCTTCACCCGCGCGCCTTCGGCGAACGGCAGCGCGGCGACCTGGCCGTGCAAGGGCGCGTGGACCGGGAACACGTCGGTGGGCCGCAGCACCGCGGACGACTGCACCCGCGTCGGCCACGGCAGCACGAACAGCAGCAAGGCCAGCCCGGCCAGGATGGCCGACAGGCGCGCGCGCGGGCTGCGCTTAAAGGAGGGCCACAAGGTGCCCCACACGCGAAACTCGGCAACGACAGGACGGAACACGAACCAGCTCATCTCGACGCAAAACAGGAAAATGCCAACCAGCTTGATGAAGAAGTGATACACCAGCACCGCGATGCCGAGGAAGATCAGGAGCCGGTAGACCCAGATCGCCCACGCGAACAGCACCAGCCCCCAGTGCCGGCGGCGCGGAAAATATTCGGGCGGCGGCGCGCCCAGCGCGAACAGCCACTCGCGCATCTGCCAGCGTGCCAGCGCGAACGCGCGCGCGTGCAGGTTCGGCATGTCGAGCCAGTCGGACACCACGAAGTAGCCGTCGAAGCGCATGAAGGGGCTGGCATTCAGGGCCAGCGTAGCGATCCAGGTGGTGGTCGCCAGCGGGAACGCGATCGAGCGCAGCAGCCCGTCCGGCAGCACGGCCCAGGCCAGCGTGGCCCACACCGCAACCGCCAGTTCGGTGGCGACGCCGGCGGCGGCCACGCGCAGGCGCTGGCGTTTGTTCGACAGGCGCCAGACGTCGTTGGTGTCGGTGTAGGGCACCGGCCACAGGACGAGGAAGGCGATGCCCATCGCGGGCACGCGGCAACCGTAGCGCTTGGCCGTGAGCGCATGGCCCATCTCGTGCGCGCATTTCACCAACACCACCGCCAGCGCGTAATCGAGCAGGCCGCCCGGCGTGAACGAGCCGGCCAGGGTGGCGCGGAACTCGTCCCATTGGCGCCACACCAGCGTCAGGCCAAGCAGCGCCGCCAGCAGCGTCAGGTGCAGGAAGCCGCGCGAGTACAGCAGCCGGAACGAGGGCGCGACGCGGGTCAGCCAGCGGTCCGGCTTGACCAGCGGGATGCGAAAGAACAGGTAATGGTGCAACAGCTGGGTCGCGAGCGTGCCGCCGGCGGCCTTGTGGCGCGCCGCCATCGGTTTCACCGAGGCCAGCGGGTCGGGCCGCACCAGCTGGTTATCGACCAGGAATTTCAGCACGTTTTCGACGTCCTCTTCGCCCAGCTCGAGCGGGTTGGCGGCCTGCAGCGACAACAGGATGTCGTGCGCATTGCCGAGCGACCAGCGCTGCAGGATCTCGAAGGTCGCCCAGTCGATCCGGAAGAACTGGTTGCGCACCGGGTCTTCCAGCGTGTGACTGGGTTCGCCGGTGGACAGGGTCGGGCCTTCGTGCAGGCTGAGTTCCTCGCGCAGCGGCGGCAGCAGCAGGCTGCCCTGCACCGCCTTCAGCGACTGCACGGCTACCATCCGAGCGTCTGGCGGATCGCGGCCAGCGGACGGCGCACGATCCAGTATGCGACCGGGACGCGGCCGCCGGACAGCTTGGCGGTGCCCTTCAGGCCGACGCGCTGGCCGCCGGCGCCATCGAGCGTGGCGCGCACGCGGTAGGCATAGCTGCCGTCCGGACGCGGCACCGCCTCATAGCCGACATAGCGCACGCGCGCCGCCACGGTGTCGAGCGGGCCGGCGGACAGGTACAGGTTGACCGGCGCGCCCGGCTCCAGCGGAATGGCATCGCCCACCGCCAGCCAGGCCTCGACTTCGACGTCTTCCGGCGCCGCGATACGCATGATGCGCTCACCCGTCAGCACCGGGCGCCCTATCCACTCGCTCGGATCGTCGAACAGCGCGATGCCGTCGCGCGGCGCGGTGACGCGGGCGCGCGCCGCCTGCCCCTGCAGGTAGTCGGTTTCGGCGCGGCGCTCCTCGATCTTGCCCTGCAAGGTGGCCAGCTGCGCCTTCGACTTGCCGTCGGTGAGCGCGGCCTGCAGCGCCTGGCGGTATTCCGCTTCGGCGGTGGCCATCGCCTGCTGCGCCACGGCGGCGCGGGTCGCCAGCTCGGCTTCGTCGAAGTCGAACAAGGCCTGGCCCTTCTTCACCAGCTGGTTCGGCTTGACTTCGAAGCGTTCGATCACGCCCTCCAGCGGCGAGCGGATGGTGGCCGGATTGGCCGGCACCAGTTCGCCCGGCGCCAGCACCGTCAGCCGTACCGGTATGCACAGCACCGCCAGCAGCGCCAGCCCGACCTGAACCGCGCGGCGGCGCCACCACGGCTTGCCGGCCGCCTTGTCGCCGGCGATGTGCTGGCGGATGCGGGTGCGCAGCGCGGCCGGGGTCCAGCGCAGCGGCTGGACCCGCGCAGCGAAGGTGTGGCGCAGGATGTCGGCCCATTCGGTCAGCAGTGCGACCTCGTGATCCATCCACGGGATGTCGCGCGCGAGCAGCAGGCCGCCGCGCACGCCTTGCGCGCCATCCGGCCCGATCGTCATCGGCAGCCACAGGCCGTAGGCGGGCAGCCACTCGGCCCACTCGCGGCCGAGCTCCTCGTTCATATCGAGTGCGCTCACCGGGCCGGCGCCGTGCAGCTCGCGCACCAGGCGTTCGAGCCACTGCACGTAGGGGACGTTGGCCTCGATCTGCACCACGCCCGACAGCGCGCACACGCCGCGGTCCTCGAACCACAGCGCGCCCTGGCGGTACGGCGCCAGCGCGTGGCTGCCGTTCACTGCAAGGAAATCCAGCTCGACCGCCTCGTCGACGTGACGCGCGCGGTGAGCCATTTCAACCAGTGTTGCGAGCGGGCTGACGCCCGCGTTATGTTGTCTGTCCATCCATACTCATCAAGTTTGCGGCTCCGCCACCTTGACTGGCGCGGCCGGACGCTGGCCCGCGGCGCGCAGCTGTTGCGACAGGCTCGGCTTGCCCGCCGGCGTCTTGGCGGCCTCGCCCGCGACGCGGCCCTGGCCGACGTTCACGCGGAACAGTGCCACTGCCTCGCGCCCATCCATGTCGCGCGCGATGACCTTGATCCGCAGCTCGCCGCGCAGGCCCGGAGGCGCATCGCCGGTGAACTGGCCGGTCTGGCCGTTAAAGGTAACCCATGACGGCAGCGGTCGTCCATCCTGAAGTTGCGCCGCAAGACGCACGATTGCTTTCGGCTGGGTGTGCGCGAACGCATCCGCCGGCACCGACAGCGACAGGTGGGTGCCGCTCTCGACAAACTGGTCGGGCACGCCCTGGAACAGCACCAGCGCGGGTTCCGATGCCTGCGCCACCACCGTGCGGAAGCCTTCGGAGCGCGTGTAGACGTCGCTCAGCTCCGCGCTGCGGGTGATCTGCACCTCGGTTGAACTTTCGCCCGGCCGCGCACCGCGGCCACCAATCACCTGCACGGCATCGCCGCCGACCATGCTACCGGGCGCCGCCGGCGTGGACGTGCTGCTGGACGGCGAGGACGGGTTCGACGGCGACGCCGGATTGGACGGCGTCTCGCCGCCACCTGTCACGGGGGGCGGCGCCGACGGCTGGGTCGGCGTCACCGGCGCAGGCGTCGGTTGCGGGGCCGGATCCGGTTGCGGCTGCGGCTGCACCACCACCGGCACGCTCACCGACACCTTGCCGGTCGCGCTGCGCGTGTTGCCGGCGACATCGGTGATCGTGGCGGTGACATCGTACGACTGCCCCGGAACCAGCGGCGCACCGGAGGTACCCAGGCTCCAGTTGCCACCCGGCGCGCTGACCTCGTAGGTCCCGCCGTTGACGCTGATGCGCAGGATCTCGCCCGGGCCCACCTGCGCCGTACCGGTCAGGGTCGGCGTGGTGCTGCTGGTGGTCTGGCTGTCGACGGTCGGCATGGCCGGCGGCGTGGTGTCGAGCACGACGTCGCGGCTGGCCGCGCTGCCCGACTGGCTGGTCACGGTGTTGGTGACGCGCGCGACAATGGTCCAGTTGCCGCCGTGCGCGCCGTTGTCGGTCGCGCTCCAGCTCATGCCCGAGGTGGACGCCGTGGTCCAGGTCGCGCCGCCGTCGAACGAAACCTGCACCACCTCGTTCTTGCCGAGTGCCGCGGACAGGCCGCCGTTCACGCTGCGTCCGGCCGAACCGTCGTTGGTGATGAAGTCGCTGGCGGAGACGCCGGTGTCCTTGGACATCGAAGCGATCGACACCGACTGGGTCGGCGCCGGCGGGTTCTTCACCGTGATCGTCACCGCCACGCTGTCCGAGAGCTGGCCGTCGCTGCCGGTCACCTTGATGGCGAGCGTGCCGGCCGAGCCGGCCGGCGGCGTGCCGCTGAAGGTGCGCGTCGCCGGGTCGAACGACAGCCAGCCTGGCAGCGGGCTGCCGTTGGACAGCGTCGCGGTGTACGTGATGACCGGGCTGTCGACGTCGGTGAAGGCCGGCACCGAGACCGGCGCCATCGGATCGCCAACCGTGCCGGCGCCGTCCGCGCCGCCGTGGCCGACCGGTGCATCATTGACCGGCGTGACATTGATGCTGACGTTGTAGCTGGCGGAACCGCCGCGGCCGTCCGAAATCACGTAGGTGAAGCTGTCTGCACCGTTGTAATCGCGCGCCGGGGTGTAAGAGAAGCTGCCGTTCGCGCCCACCGACACGGTGCCATGCGAAGCGCCGGCGCCGAGCGAATAGGTGATCGGGTCGCCGTCCCTGTCGGTGGTCGCCGGAAGGCTGCCCGACAGAGGCGTATCTTCGGCAGTCGTGACCGACATACCGGAACCGACCGGCGCATGATTCACCGCAGTGACGTTGACACTGACGGTATAGGTATTGCTGCCGCCCTTCCCGTCCGCGACGCTGTAGCTGAAGCTGTCGGCGCCGGAGAAGCCATAGACCGGCGTATAGCTGTAGCTGCCATCGGCGTTCACCACCGCGGTGCCGTGGGACGCATTGCCCGCCATCGCGTAAGTGACGGCATCGCCATCCCTATCGGTCGCCGTCGGCAGGCGTCCGCTGACCGCCTGTTCCTGCGGCGTGGTGATCGACGCGCTGCCGGCGACCGGGGCGTGGTTGACGGCAGCGACCGTTACCGAGACGGTGTAGGTATTGGCGCCACCGTGGCCATCGCTCACCTGGTAGCTGAAGCTGTCGCTGCCGCGGTAGTCCGCGTTCGGCGTGTAGACGTAGCTGCCGTCCGCGCTGACGGTCAACGAGCCGTGGGAAGGATCGCCGGCCTTCGCATAGGTGACGGTGTCGCCATCGATATCGGTCGCGGTTGGCAGGCTGCCCGACTTGACGGTGTCCTGGTCGAGCGTGATCGATGCGCTACTTGCGATCGGTGCGTGGTTCACCGCCGCGACCGTGACCGAGATGGTGTAGGTGTTCGATCCACCGTGGCCGTCATCGATCGTGTAAGTGAAGCTGTCGCTGCCGCGATAGTTGGCGTTCGGCGTGTAGACATAGGTGCCGTTCGCACTGACGGTCACGCTGCCGTGCGACGGATTGCTGCCCTTTGCGTAGGTGACGGTATCGCCATCGACATCCTTCGCTGCCGGCAGGCTTCCCGACTTGACTGTGTCCTGGTCCAGCGTGATCGAAGCGCCGCCGGCGGTCGGGGCGTGGTTAACCGCAGCGACGGTTACGGAGACGATGTATTTGTTCGTGCCCCCGCGTCCGTCATTGACTGTGTAAGTGAAGACATCGCTTCCGCGATAGTTTGCATCCGGCGAGTAGACGTAGGTACCGTTCGCATTGATGATCACAGTGCCGTGCGATGGATCGCTACCCGTCGCATAGGTGACGGTATCGCCGTCGGCATCCGTCGCCGCCGGCAGACTGCCAGACTTGACGGTATCCTGGTTCAGCGAGATCGACGCGTTGCTTGCGCTCGGGGCGTGGTTGACGGCAGCCACATTTACACTGACGGTGTAGATGTTCTCGCCACCCTTGCCATCGCTGACCTTGTAGCTGAAGCTGTCGTTGCCGACGTAGGACGCGTTCGGCGTGTAGCTGTAGCTGCCGTTGCCGTTGACGGTCACCGAGCCATGCGACGGATTGCTGGCCTTCGCGTAGGTCACGGTATCGCCATCGATATCCGATGCCGCCGGCAGGTTGCCCGACTTGACCGTGTCCTGGTTCAGCGAGATCGACGCATTGCCTGCGGTCGGGGCGTGGTTGACGGCGCCCACGGTCACACTGACGGTGTAGGTATTTTCACCGCCTTTGCCATCGCTGACCTTGTAAGTGAAGCTGTCGCTGCCGACGTAGGACGCATTCGGCGTGTAGCTGTAGCTGCCGTTGCCGTTGACGATCACCGAGCCATGCGACGGGTTGCTGGCCTTCGCGTAGGTCACGGCATCGCCATCGATATCCGTTGCTGCCGGCAAGGTGCCCGACTTGACGGTGTCCTGATCCAGCGTGATCGATGCTGCTCCCGCAGTCGGGGCATGGTTGACGGCGCCCACCGTGACACTGACGGTGTAGGTGTTCTCGCCGCCTTTGCCGTCGCTGACCTTGTAGCTGAAGCTGTCGCTGCCGACGTAGGAAGTATTCGGCGTGTAGCTGTAGCCGCCGTTGCCATTGACGGTTACCGTACCGTGCGACGGATCGCTGGCCTTCGCGTAGGTCACGGCATCGCCATCGATATCCGTTGCTGCCGGAAGGGTGCCCGACTTGACGGTGTCCTGATCCAGCGTGATCGATGCAACACCCGCAGTCGGGGCGTGGTTGACGGCGCCCACGGTCACACTGACGGTGTAGGTATTTTCACCGCCTTTGCCATCGCTGACCTTGTAGCTGAAGCTGTCGCTGCCGACGTAGGACGCATTCGGCGTATAGCTGTAGCTGCCGTCGCCGTTGACGGTCACCGAGCCGTGCGACGGATTGCTGGCCTTCGCGTAGGTCACGGCATCGCCATCGATATCCGTTGCTGCCGGCAAGGTGCCCGACTTGACCGTGTCCTGATCCAGCGTGATCGATGCTGCTCCTGCTGTCGGCGCGTGGTTGACGGCGCCCACCGTGACACTGACGGTGTAGGTGTTCTCGCCGCCTTTGCCGTCGCTGACCTTGTAGGTGAAGCTGTCGCTGCCGACGTACGACGCATTCGGCGTTTAGCTGTAGCTGCCATCGCCGTTGACGGTCACCGAGCCGTGCGACGGATTGCTGGCC
>JAEWEK010000352.1 GCA_023389425.1 Pseudomonadota bacterium
GAAGAACAGGCCCAGCAGCAGGCCCTTGAACGGCTCCAGGTCCGCTTCCAGCGCCTTGCGGTATTCCGAGCTGGCCAGCAGCACGCCGGCGAGGAAGGCGCCCAGGCCCATCGACAGTCCCGCCAGCGTCATCAGTTGCGCGATGCCCAGCACCAGCAGCAGCGCGAGCGCGGTGAAGATCTCGCGCAGGCCGGTGCGCGCGACCAGGCGCAGCAGCGGCGGCAGGCCGTAGCGGCCGACCACCAGCACCGCCGCCACCGCGGCCGCCGCCAGCGGCGCATTGAAGGCGGGATGCCCGGCGCCGGCCAGCATCGGGGTGACCACCAGCAGCGGGATCGCTGCCATGTCCTGGAACAGCAGGATCGCGAAGGCCGCATTGCCGGCCGCCGTGTGGTCCATATGCCGCTCCTGCATGTTCTGCACCGCGATGGCGGTCGACGACAGGGCCAGCGTGGCGCCGGCCACCAGTGCACCCGCCAGCGGCAGCCCCATCAGCCAGGCCGCGCCGGCCAGCGGCAAGCCACAGGCCAGCAGCTGCAGCGCGCCGCCGCCCAGCACCAGCCGGCGCATCGACAGCAGCTTGTTGGGCTGCAGTTCGAGGCCGATCAGGAACAGCATCAGCACCACCCCGATCTCCGCCACTTCGCTGGCCAGCTCCACCTTGTGGATCAGGGCCAGGCCCCACGGCCCGATGATGCAGCCGCCGATCAGGTAGCCCAGCACCGAGCCCAGGCCGAGCCTTTGCGCGAGCGGCACCAGCAGCACCGCGGTGACGAGGAAGACGATGGGGGTAAGGAGCAGTTCGGGCATGGTGGCGGCAAGGGTGGATCTTGTAAAGATTATATCGAAGCGCCCGGCGGTGTCGGATATCTGTCGCACATCGCGCCGCTTCCTTGGCACCCGGCATATTTTCCATTACGATCGGCAAGTTTTAATCATTCGTTCATGGAGACAAAAAAATGAAGCGTAGCTTGTGCAGCATTGCGATTGCCGGTCTGTTCATGAGCCCGGTATGGGCAAGCGAGCCGACCTCGACCACCGCCCCGGCCAGCGTGGCGGCGGCCCAGCGCGCCGGCGTCGACGTCGCGGCCTTCGACACCACGGTGCGTCCGCAGGACGATTTCTTCCGCTACACCCAGGGCAAGTGGCTGCACGACGTCGAGATCCCGGCCGACCGTTCCAGCTGGGGCGCCTTCAACATTGCCTCCGACAAGGTCGAGCAGCAGCTGCGCACCCTGATCGAGCAGGCCGCGCGCGACAAGCACGCCAAGCCCGGTTCCGAAGCGCAGAAGATGGGCGACTTCTACAACAGCTACATCGACCAGAAGCACCGTGACACCCTCGGCATCAAGCCGCTCAAGGGCCAGCTGGACGCCATCGCCGCCCTGAAAGACAAGAAAGACCTGGGCAAGATGTTCGCGAGCATGAGCAACACCGGCGCCGGCGCCCCGCTTTCAGTGGGCGTCGGCCAGGACGCCAAGAACTCGACCACCTACCTGACCTCGATCCGCCAGGGCGGCCTGGGCATGCCCGACCGCGACTATTACCTGTCGCAGGACGCGCGCCTGGCCGACACCCGCGCCAAGTACCAGCAACACATCGAGAAGATGCTGGCGCTGGCCGGCCACAAGGACGCCGCCGGCGAAGCGGCCCGCATCGTCGCGCTGGAAACCGAGATCGCCCGCGTCCAGTGGACCCGCGTCGAGAACCGCGACCCGGTCAAGGCCTACAACAAGATGCCGGTCGGCCAGCTGAACACGCTGATGCCGGGCTTCGACTGGGCCGGCTACCTGAAGGCCGCCGGCGTGGCCCAGGCCACCGAAGTCGACGTCAGGCAGCCGAGCTACCTGGGCAAGCTGGGCGGCGTGATCGACGCGACCCCGCTGGCCGACTGGAAGTCCTACTTCGAATTCCGCCTGATCTCGGCCTACGCCTCCTACCTGTCGCAGCCCTTCGTCGACGAGAACTTCGCCTTCCACGGCGGCGTGCTGGCCGGCACCACGGTCAACCGCCCGCTGGAGCAGCGCGCGATCGCCGAGATCAACCGCGACCTCGGCTTCGTGGTCGGCAAGGCCTACGTGACGGCCCACTTCCCGGCCGAGCGCAAGCACCAGGTCGAGGAGATGGTCGGGAACTTCAAGCTCGCCTTCCACGAGCGCATCGACACGCTGGACTGGATGTCGGACGAAACCAAGAAGGCGGCCCACGCCAAACTGGACAAGATCAAGGTCAAGATCGGCTACCCGGACAAATGGCGCGACTATTCGAAGCTGGTGGTCAAGCCGGGCGACCTGGTCGGCAACGTGATGCGTTCGCGCGAGTTCGCGCGCCGGGAGAACGTGGAAAAACTGGGCAAGCCGGTCGACCGCAACGACTGGAGCATGACGCCGCAGACCGTGAACGCCTACTACAGCCCGTCGATGAACGAGGTGGTGTTCCCGGCCGCGCGCCTGCAGTACCCGCTGTACGACACCGAGGCCGAGCCGGCGATCAACTACGGCGCGGTCGGCATCTCGATCGGCCACGAAATGAGCCACGCCTTCGACGACCAGGGCTCGCAGTACGACGGCGACGGCAACCTGCGCAACTGGTGGACCGCGGAAGACCGCGTCAAGTTCACCGCGCGCGCCAAGCTGCTGGCCGCGCAGTACAGCGGCTACAGCCCGGTGGCCGGCTACCACGTCAACGGCGAGCTGACCCTGGGCGAGAACATCGCCGACAACGCCGGCGCGATCATCGCCAGCCGCGCCTACCAGATTTCGCTGAAGGGCAAGCCGGCGCCGGTGATCGACGGCTTCACCGCCGAGCAGCGCATCTTCATGGGCCTGGCCCAGGCGCGTCGCGGCAAGGCGCGCGATGCGGCGCTGATCGCGCAAGTGAAGTCCGACCCGCACTCGCCGTCCGAGTTCCGCGTCAACGGCGCCCTGGTCAACCACCCGGGCTACTATGAAGCCTTCGGCGTGAAGCAGGGCGACAAGATGTACCTGCCGCCGGAGCAGCGCGTGATCTTCTGGTGATCGCCGCACCGCGCACCCGCCCCGGGCGGGTGCGCGCGATGTGACACCGCAGGTCCGATGGGGAAGTACACCGGCGATTCTCCACCATCCCCGCGC
>JAEWEK010000062.1 GCA_023389425.1 Pseudomonadota bacterium
CCGGTCTGGCCGCAGCCGCACAGGTAGCGCGGAATGTCCGCGGCGTGCCGCAGGACAGGGCCATGGCCCCACTCGCCCGCGAAACCGCCCGGTCCGCCGACCAGCCGGCCGCCGATCACCAGGCCGCCGCCGACCCCTGTGCCCAGGATCAGGCCGAACACGCTGGCATGGCCGCGTCCCGCGCCGGCCTGCGCCTCCGCCAGTGCGAAGCTGTCGGCATCGTTGATGATCCAGGCCGGCAGCGCGAAGGCGTCCGCCAGGTCGGTAGCCAGCGTGCGGCCGTCGATGCAGGGAATGTTCGCGCACTTGATGCGGCCGTCGGCCGGATCGATCACGCCGGCGATGGAGATGGCGACGCCGCGCGAGGGGCCGCCGGCAGCGATCAGTTCGCGCATGGTGGCGGTGAAGGCGGCGAAGTCGCCGGTGGGCGTGGGCACGCGGCGCACGCCGCCGATCCGGCCGCCAGCCGTCGCGACGGCGCATTTGATGGCGCTGCCGCCGATATCGAAACAGGTAATCATGGTGGAGAATCATAAGGGAATTCGCCAAACGCATGTCTTGAATGTCGCTTCATCTATAATCTCCCGACGTTTTCATCCCCTCGCACCTTCATGACCCCAGATCGCATCGCCGCCAGCTTTCGCACCGCCCGCCTGTCCGCCCAGCCGCTTGACGCCTATCCCGGTACCGACGTTCCCCCAACGCTGGCGTCCGCCTACGAGATCCAGCAGCTCGCAATAGCCGCGTGGCCCGATCGGGTCGCAGGCTGGAAAGTCGCGGCGATCCGCGAAGACTGGCGGACGCGCTATCCGGCAGACCGCTTGGCCGGTCCCATTTTCGCCCAACAGCTGTCCATCGGCGACGGCGAGCGCTCGGTCATTCGCGGTGGCTATGCCGCTGTGGAGGCGGAATTCGCTCTGCTGCTCACACCGGATTTTCCGGTCGATACGACGTTCGAGTCGGTCGATGCGCTCCTGCCTTATGTCGCCGCCGTACATGCGGCCGTTGAACTGGCCGGCAGCCCGCTGCCGAACCTGAGCGCGCTGGGTCCGGGCGCGGTGATCAGCGATTTCGGCAACAATATCGGCCTGGTGATCGGGCCCGAGCTGGAGCAATTCTTCGAGCGTCCGCTGGCGGGCTGGAACGTCGCCGTCACGGTCGGCGATGCGCTGGTCGGCGAAGGCAGTGCGGAGCGCATTCCAGGCGGGCCGCTGGCCTCGCTGCTGTTCCTCGCCAATAGCCTGGTCAGCCGCGGCGCGAGCCTGCGGCCGGGTGACTGGATATCGACGGGCGCCAGCACGGGCGCGCACGCCGTGCAAATCGGCGACGAGGTGGAAGTCAGCTTCGACGGCAAGCGCGCCATCTCCTTGCGGATCTGCGCGGCGCAGCCGATCGCCTAGAGCGCCCGCGTGGTCACCGCGACCAGCTCGGCCGGGTAATACCTGCGATATGCGTTCAGCAATGCGTGGTTGCGGTTGGCGGCCTGGATGGCTTTTTCGAGGGCGGCGAGGTCAGCATCCGGCAACTTGCGCGACAGGTAAAGCCCGCCCAGGTGCCAGGGCATTTCTTCGAGGGGTTCGATCCGCAGCCTGGTCGTGATGTCGGCGACGCGGCTGTCGACGACCGCGGCTCCGTACAGGGTACTTGCGGGCATGATGGTCGCGTCGATGATCTTCGCCTTCAACAGGCGCGCGATCTCCAACGGGTCTTTTTCCTGAAACAGCCGCTTTTGCCGTTCAAGTTGTTCGACGGCGCGCTGATATGCCGGCCCATAGTCGTAACCCCGCACCACCGCCACACGAAGGCCGGGTGTCGCGATGAGTTCGGCGAGCGAGCGGATGGCGGGGCGGCTGCCGTTGAGCGAGACCATGACCGCCCGGCTTTGAACGAGCGGAATGAAGTGGCCGGACTGGTCGCGCTTCCCGGACTGCGTCGCCGCCAGGATCACGTCCGCCTCGCCCTTTTCGAACATGAATTCCAGCCGCGCGCGGGGAACCGGGTGCATGCGAAGCTCGCAACCGACGCTGTCCGCCACCTGCCGGATGAATTCCACGAAAACGCCGCTGGCCTTGTCGCCGTCCACCTTGACCGAGAATCCTATCGGCGCAAGCGGCACTTCCAGCGGACGCGAACAGGCCGCATCTGCCATTGGCGATGCCAGCGGGAGGAGCAGTACGGCTAACAAATGCAAGATAGTTCGCATACGGCCTGCGCAAATTTAACGTTTGTTTCAGCGAATATAGGCTCGCCAAAGAGGTCCGTCAATTGCCGCAGGCCTTGTCCTGCATGGCCGGATACCCGCGATGTAGGGCAAAGCGCTCGAATGACTGTGTCAGAAATGTCACCAGGCTGCGGATGCGCGCCGACTGGTTCTGGTGCTGCGGGTAGATCGCGTAGATGTCGGCGTCCTGCGTGCGGTACTGCGGCAGCACCTGCACCAGTCGCCCGGTTTCGAGATAGCGTTCGACGTCCCACTCGGCGCGCATCAGGATGCCGTGGCCGTCGAGCGCCCAATTGGTGGCGATCTCGCCATCGTTGGTGGTCAGATTGCCGCGCACTTTCACCGCTTCCTCCGGACCGCCGCCGCCGCGCTGCAAGCGCCAGGTCCCGTAAGCCTCATCGCCCTGGCGGATGCAGATGCAGTTATGGCGCACCAGGTCCGATGGCGCCTTTGGCTCCCCGCGCGCCGCAAGGTATTTCGGCGATGCGCATAACAGGCGCCGGTTAGTCGCCAGCTTGCGCGCGATGACCCGCGCATCTCCCGGCTCGCCAAAACGGATGCACACGTCGAACTGGTCTTCCGTCAGCGGCGGCGGGTTGACCGACAGCTGCAGTTGGACGTCGACCTGCGGGTACTGCAGCACGTATTGCGAGATCGCCGGCGCGATGTGCAGGCGCCCGAATCCGAGCGTCGCATTCACCCGCAACAGGCCCTTTGGCTGGCCCTTGGCGGTGCTCAGCAGCTGGTCCAGGTCGGCGATTTCGCCAAGAATCCGGCGCGCATGCTCGAACACGATTTCGCCGTCCGGCGTCAGGCTCATGCGGCGCGTGGTGCGGTTCACCAGCGGCACGCCGAGCCGCGCTTCCATCTGGGCCAGGCGCTTGCTGACGGCCGGCGTGCTGATCCCGAGTTCACGCGCGGCCCCGCTCAGGCTTCCGCACGTGGCGAGCGTCACGAAAAAGCCCAGTTCTGTCGCTTGGATGCCGCTGCTCATGCCATTGTTAACCTCAGGTTAAATAAGGATTAAGTCTAGCCAACATATCCATGGCCGTCCAGCGGATACATTGGCGTAGACGAATTTACGTTTATCCGACGAGGGCAGGAGATATGAAGACTTATCAAATCGCGACGATCCCGGGCGACGGTATCGGCAAGGAAGTGGTGCCGGCAGGCCGCCAAGTGCTCGAAGCGCTGGCGGCGACGAGCAAGAAGTTCAAATTCGCGTTCGAGGATTTCGACTGGGGCGGCGACTACTACCGCGCGCATAGCGTGATGATGCCGGCTGATGGCCTGGAGGCGCTGCGCAGCAAGGACGCGATCCTGTTCGGATCCGCCGGCGACCCGGACATCCCCGATCACATCACCTTGTGGGGGCTGCGCCTGAAGATCTGCCAAGGCTTCGACCAGTACGCCAACGTGCGACCGACCCGCATCCTGCCGGGCATCGACGGCCCGCTCAAGCGCTGCTCGCCGGAAGACCTGAACTGGGTGATCGTCCGTGAGAACTCCGAAGGCGAATATTCGGGCGTTGGCGGCCGCGTTCACCAAGGCCATCCGATCGAAGCCGCGACGGATCTCAGCATGATGACCCGCGTCGGCGTCGAGCGCATCCTGCGCTTCGCGTTCAAGCTGGCTCAGTCGCGTCCGCGCAAACTGCTCACCGTCATCACCAAGAGCAATGCGCAGCGCCACGCGATGGTGATGTGGGACGAGATCGCGGTGCAGGTTTCGAAGGAATTCCCGGACGTGCAGTGGGACAAAGAACTGGTCGATGCCGCCACCGCGCGCATGGTCAACCGTCCGGCCACGCTCGACACCATCGTCGCCACCAACCTGCACGCCGACATCCTGAGCGACCTGGCGGCCGCGCTGGCGGGCAGCCTTGGTATCGCCCCGACCGGCAATATCGATCCGGAGCGCCGCTATCCGTCGATGTTCGAACCGATCCACGGTTCAGCCTTCGACATTATGGGCAAGGGACTGGCCAATCCGATCGGCACCTTCTGGTCGGTGGTGATGCTGCTCGAGCACCTCGGCGAGAACGAGGCGGCGCAGCAGGTGATGCGCGCGATCGAAAGCGTCACCGCGACGCCGGCGCTACATACGCGCGACCTGGGCGGCACCGCGACCACGGCCGACGTTACGAAGGCGGTCTGCGATTTCCTGGACCGCCAGGAACGCGCGGCAGCTTGATGAAGAATCGAGACGGCCCCGGATTCGGGGCCGTCGGCTTTTTGGCGTATTGAAGGTATATGGAAAACGAAAACAAGCGCGCAGGCGAGCGTGAACTGCTGGAGTCACTTTTCGCGGCGGCCATCGCAGCCGCCCAGCCGGACAAATGTCTGCCTCCGCACCTGCCGGAGCCGCCGCGCGGCCGCTTCATCGTCATCGGCGCGGGCAAGGCGTCCGCGGCGATGGCGCGCGCGGTCGAGCAGAACTGGCCTGGAAAGCTGGAGGGGCTGGTGGTTACTCGTTACGGCTATGCGGTCGACTGCGAACGCGTCGAGATCGTCGAGGCGGCTCATCCGGTGCCGGACGCCGCAGGACAGAAGGCCGCGCAGCGCATGCTCGACATGGTGCAAGGCCTGACCGTCGACGACACCGTGTTGTGCCTGGTTTCCGGCGGCGGATCTTCGCTGCTGCCGCTTCCGCTACCGGGCATAACGCTCGCGGACAAGCAGGAAGTGAACCGCGCGCTGCTCGCGTCCGGCGCCAGCATTGGCGAAATGAATTGCGTGCGCCGCCACCTTTCCGAAATCAAGGGCGGCCGCTTGGCCGCTGCCTGCCATCCAGCCAAGGTGGTCACCTTGCTGATTTCGGATGTCCCCGGCGACCAGCCTTTCGACATCGCTTCCGGCCCCACCGTGGCCGATCCCAGCACTTGCGCCGAAGCGCTCGACATCGTCCGGCGCTATGGCATCGCCTTGCCGGCGAACGTCAGGAAGGTGTTGGAGGACGGCTCCGGCGAATCGGTCAAGCCGGGAGATCCGCGCCTGGCCGGGCACGAGGTGCGCTTCGTCGCGACGCCGCAAATGGCGCTCGATGCTGCGGCGGAAGTGGCCGCGCAGGCCGGTATCACAGCCCACATCCTTGGCGACAGCATCGAAGGCGAGGCGCGCGAAGCCGGCAAGGTCATGGCCGGCATGGCGCTGCAGGTGGCGCGCCACGGCCAGCCTTTCGCTGCGCCTTGCGTGCTGCTGTCCGGCGGAGAAACCACGGTGACGGTGCGCGGCGACGGGCGTGGCGGGCGCAATGTCGAATTCCTGCTGTCGGCCGCCATCGCGCTGCGTGGTGAGCCCGGTGTGTACGGACTGGCCGGCGATACCGACGGCGTCGACGGGCAGGAGGAGATCGCCGGCGGTTTCTTCTCGCCGACGACTCTGGCGCGGGCCTTCGACGCAGGCATGCGGCCCATGCAGAGCCTGGACCGCAACGACGGTCATGGCTTTTTCCAGGCGCTCGGCGACTCGGTGGTGACCGCGCCGACCCTGACCAATGTGAACGACTTCCGGGCGATTCTCGTGAAGAACGAAAGGAATGCAGATGCATCGTAATCGCAGGGCCAAGATCGTGGCCACCCTGGGGCCGGCGAGCTCGGACAGCGCACAGATCGAAGCGCTGTTCCGCGCAGGCGCGGACGTGTTCCGCCTCAATTTCAGCCACGGCAGCCACGAGGACCACAAGAAGCGCTACGATCATGTGCGCGCTCTGGAACGCGCGCTGGGACGGCCGATCGGCATCCTGTTCGACCTGCAGGGGCCCAAGCTGCGCGTCGGAACGTTCGCCGAAGGCTCGGTGGAACTGGAGGCCGGCACGCGGTTCCGGCTCGACCTGAACGCAGGCCAGCCCGGCGACCGGACGCGTGTCGCGCTGCCGCATCCCGAGATTTTCGCCGCGCTGGAATCCGGCGCGCGCCTGTTGCTCGACGATGGTCGGATCGAGCTTCGGGTCGATAAATTCACCGCCGAATCGGCCGACACGACAGTCATAAACGGTGGCGTGCTGTCCGACCGCAAGGGCGTCAACGTGCCCGGCGTAGTGCTGCCGTTGTCGGCGCTGACCGACAAGGACCGCAAGGACCTGGCCTATGGCCTGGGACTCGGCGCCGACTGGATCGCGCTGTCCTTCGTCCAGCGCGTCGAGGACATCCGCGAGATCAAGGACATCGTGCAGGGCCGCGCCCGCATCGTGGCCAAGCTCGAAAAGCCGGCCGCGATCAGCCAGCTCGAATTCATCGTGCAGGAAGCCGACGCCATCATGGTGGCGCGCGGCGACCTCGGCGTGGAGATGCCGGCCGAGCAGGTGCCGGCGATCCAGAAGCGGATCGTGCGCACCTGCCGCCGCCTGGGCAAGCCCGTGATCGTCGCCACGCAGATGCTGGAATCGATGGTCGTTGCGCCGGTGCCGACGCGGGCCGAAGCGTCCGACGTCGCGACCGCGGTCTATGACGGCGTCGATGCCGTCATGCTGTCGGCCGAATCGGCGTCCGGCAAGCATCCGGTCGAAGCGGTCACGATGATGAACAACATCATCGTGCAAACCGAGTCCGATCCTTTTTACGCCGAGAGCATCGCCGCCGGGGAGAGCCCGGCCCGCGCCGACATCGCCGACGCGATTGGCCTTGCGATGCGCAACGTGGCCGGCCTGTTGGACGTCGCAGCCACCGTCGCCTACACCAGTTCCGGCCACTCGGCCCTGCGGCTGGCGCGCGAGCGGCCGCAGGCGCCCATTATCGGCATGACTCCCAGACTGGCCACTGCTCGCAGCCTGGCGCTGGCATGGGGCGTGCACGCGGTGCTGACCCATGA
>JAEWEK010000099.1 GCA_023389425.1 Pseudomonadota bacterium
GCGCTGGCATCGCCTGCGCGCGGGGTATCGCTACGCCAATCGGGTCTCGTACCACTTGCTCGGCTTCACCGTCAAACTGGGACTGCTGGTGTACTTCGTGTTCACCGTGCTGTTCCTGCTGCTGCGCTACGTGGTGCTGCCGAACATCGATTACTACAAGCCCGACATCGAACGGGCCGCCAGCCGCGCGCTCGGCAACCAGGTCACCATCGCCCGCCTGTACGCCTCCTGGAGCGGGCTCCATCCCAGCCTGTTCCTGGGCGACGTCACGCTGCGCGACCGCCAGGGCCGGCAGGTGCTGGCGCTGCCCTCGGTGTCGGCCACGCTGTCGTGGCTGAGCGTGGTCACGGCCGAGCCGCGCTTCCGCTCGCTCGAACTGATCCGTCCCGACCTGGACGTGCGGCGCACGCCGGACGGGGCGCTGTACGTGGCCGGCGTCAGGCTGGCGCCGGGGCCGGGCGGCGGCAACGGGCCGGACTGGCTGTTCCGGCAACACGAGATCGTCATCCGCCAGGGCACGCTGCACTGGACCGACGAGCAGCGCGGCGCGCCCGAGCTGGCGCTGTCGGACGTCAGCCTGGTGCTGGCCAACCACTGGAACAATACCCACAGCTTCGGGTTCAAGGCGACGCCGCCGGCCATGCTCGGCCAGCCGCTCGACCTGCGCGCCCGCTTCAGCCACCCGGCGCTGGCGCGGCCGTCCGACGCACTGCGCTGGAAGGGCGAGCTGTACGCCGACCTGCGCGACACCGACCTGGCCGCCTGGAAGCATTACGTCGACATCCCCTTCGAGCTGAACCAGGGGCGCGGCTCGGTGCGGGCCTGGATGAACGTCGACCATGCGCGCCTGGCCGGCTTCACCGCCGACGTCGCGCTGTCGGGCGTGTCGGTGCGCTTGCGGCCGGACCTGGCACGGCTGGACCTGGCGGCGGTGTCGGGCCGGCTGGCGGCCAGCGAGACGCTGGCGCCGGGCAAGACCGACGACAAGCCCACCTTCGGCGCCAACGGCTACAACGTCAGCGTGTCCGACTTCACCGTCGCCACCCGTGACGGCGTGCTGCTGCCGCCGGCCACGGTTTCGGAAAGCTGGCGCCCGGCCAGCCGCGTGCTGCCCGAGCATACCCAGGTGACGGTGCGCCAGGTCGACCTGGCGGCCCTGGCGACGCTGGCGGCCGACCTGCCGCTCAGCGCGGAACAGCGCGAGATGCTGGCCGATTTCGCCCCGCGCGGCCAGTTGCAGGACGTCTCTGCCGAATGGGACGGGCGCTATCCGGCGCTGGCCGGCTACCGCCTGCACGGCCGCGTGGACGGGCTGTCGATCCGGCCGCAGGAGGCGCGCGCGGCGCGGCCGGCCCGCGGCGACCAGCCGGCCCAGCCGGCGCGTCCGGCCTTGCCGGGCTTTGACAAGCTCAGCGGCACTATCGACGCCACCGAGCGCGGCGGCAGCATGGCGCTCGATTCGAAGGACTTGGTGCTGCACATGCCAGCCTGGTTCAGTGCGCCGGAGATGCCCTTCGATAAGCTCGACCTGCGGGCGCGCTGGTCGCATCCGCACAAGGACCAGCTGCTGGTCGAGCTCGACGGCCTGCATGCGGAGCAGGGCACGCTGAAAGTCACGCTCAGCGGCCGCCACCTGCTCGGCGCCAGCGGCCCCGGCCAGGCCGATTTCACCGGCACCATCGACGGCTTCCAGATCAACCAGGTGGGACGCTTCCTGCCGAAAATTACGCACGACAGCCTGCGCGACTGGCTGACCGGGGCGCTGCAGGGCGGCACCTTGCAGGGCGGCACCCTGCGCCTGCGCGGCGACCTGGCCCACTTCCCCTTCCGCGCCGACAACGCCGCCGAGCGTGCGGCCGGCGAGTTCCGCGTCGGCGGCAGGCTCGACAAGGCCACGCTGGAATATGCGCCCGGCCACCATGCGGCCGACGGCAAGTCGCCGCTGTGGCCGCTGGCGGAACAGATCAACGGCAGCATCGTGTTCGACCGCGCGCGCATGGAAATCAAGGGCGACACCCTGCGCACGATGAACGTGGCGCTGTCCAACGTGAAGGCGGTGATCCCGGACCTGATGGCGCACGAGCTGATGCTGGACATCGACGGCACCGGCAACGGCCCGATGCAGGAATACCTGCGCTACCTGGCCGCCAGCCCGGTGCTGGAATGGATCGGCAATTTTACCGAGGACACCCGCGCCAGCGGCAACGCGCGCCTCGGCCTCAAGCTGCACATGCCGCTCGACCACCTGCCGGAAACCAAGGTGCAGGGCGGCCTGCAGCTGCTGAGCAACGACGTGGCCCTGTTCCCGGAACTGCCGCCGCTGAACGGCGCGATCGGGCGCATCGAGTTCAACGAGCACGGCTTCAACCTGGCCGGCGTCGGCGGCAATTTCCTCGGCGCGCCGCTGGGCGTGTCCGGCGGCACCCAGCGCGACGGCGCGATCGTGGTGCGGCTGGCCGGCACGCTGTCGGGCGAGGGCATGCGCAGGAGCGCGCCGGAGCCGGCGCTGCAGCGCCTGGGCCGCCACCTGTCCGGCAGCACCCGCTACAGCGGCGCGGTGGTGGTGCGCGACCGCCAGCATACGGTGATCCTCGACTCCACCCTGGCCGGCCTCGGCATGGACTTGCCGGCCCCGCTCAACAAGGCCGCGGCCGAAGCGCTGCCGCTGCACTTCGTGCTGGCCGGCGGGCCCGCCAACGACAATGGCGTGGCGAAAGACGAGATCCGCATCGGCCTGGGCAGCAATATCGCCGCGCGCTACCTGCGCGAGCGCCAGGGCCATGGCGCCTGGGCCATGCTGCGCGGCGGCATCGGCGTCAATACGGCGGCGCCGGAGCCGGACAGCGGCATGCTGCTCAATATCAATACCAAATCGCTGAACCTGGACCAGTGGCTGGCGCTCGGCGGCGAGCTGGCCGGCGGCGAGGGCAATGCCGCGCCGGCCGCGGGCGCGCCTTCTTCGCCCAGCCTGGCGCAATACATCGTGCCGGACGCGCTGGCGGTGCGCACCTCGGAGCTGGTGTTCGACGACCGCAAGCTGGGCGACGTGGTGCTGGGCGCCTCGCACCAGAAGGGCGCCTGGCAGGCCAGCATCCATGCGCGCCAGGCGGTCGGCTACCTGACCTGGGATGAGGCGCCCAGCGGCGGCCTGGGCAAGGTGACGGCGCGCCTGGCCTCGCTGGTGATTCCCGAATCGGCCGCCAACGAGGTCAAGGACCTGCTGGCGCCGGACAAGCCGCGCACCGCGACCATCCCGGCGCTGGACATCGTGGCCGACCAGTTCGAGCTGTTCAACAAGAAGTTCGGCCGCCTCGAGCTGGCCGCCAGCAATGTGGCGGCGGCGCGCGAGTGGCGCATCGACCGCCTGTCGCTGGCCAATCCGGACGGCGCGCTGAAGGCCACCGGACGCTGGACCACGACGCGCGATACCAGCAACACGGCGTTGAACTTCACGCTCGACATCCGCGACGCCGGCAAGCTGCTGGACCGCCTCGGCTTCCCCGAGACCCTGCGCAACGGCAAGGGCTCGCTGTCGGGCGACATCGCCTGGAGCGGGCTGCCGTACTCGCTCGACATCCCCAGCCTGTCCGGCAAGATCCAGATGAACGTCGAGAACGGCCAGTTCCTCAAGCAGGACCCGGGCGCGGCCAAGCTGCTCGGCGTGCTCAGCCTGCAAGCCCTGCCGCGCCTGCTCAAATTCGATTTCCACGACGTGTTCGCCGAAGGCCTGGCCTTCGATGGCATCACCGCCAACGCCACCATCGCCAAGGGCGTGGTCAAGACCGACAACCTCAAGATGCACGGCGTGGCCGCCACCGTGCTGATGGACGGCAGCGCCGACATCGCCAACGAATCGACCAACCTGCACGTGGTGGTGATCCCCGAATTCAACCTCGGCACCGGGCCGCTGGTGTATGGCCTGGCGGTCAATCCCGTGATCGGACTGGGCAGCTACCTGGCCCAGCTGTTCCTGCGGGCGCCGGTGATGAAGGCGCTGACCTACCAGCTGCAGGTGAGCGGGCCATGGAAGGCGCCGGTCATCACGCGCCTGGACAACAACAGCACCAAGCCCCCCCAGCAAGCGAAAGCGAAGGACAGCCAATGACGACGACAGTGGCAGCGGTACAGATGGTTTCGACGCCGAACGTGGACGAGAACATCGCCACCTGCGCGCGCCTGGTGGCCGAGGCCGCCGCCGGCGGGGCGCGGCTGGTGACCTTGCCCGAGTACTGGCCGATCATGGGCCTGCGCGACACCGACAAGGTGGCGCGCGCGGAGGAACTCGATGCCGGCCCGATCCAGCAGTTCATGGCGCAGGCCGCGCGCGCGCACGGCATCTGGCTGGTCGGCGGCACGCTGCCGCTCACCTCGCGCGAGGACGGCAAGGTGCTCAACACCACGCTGGTGTACGACCCGCAGGGCGCCCGCGCGGCGCGCTACGACAAGATCCACCTGTTCGGCTTCACCAAGGGCAGCGAGTCCTACAACGAGTCGGCCACCATCGTGCCGGGCGAGGCGGTGGGCAGCTTCGAGGCGCCGTTCGGGCGGGTCGGGCTGTCGGTGTGCTACGACCTGCGCTTCCCGGAGCTATACCGGGCGATGGGCGAGTGCGCGCTGATCGTGGTGCCGGCCGCCTTCACCCACACCACCGGCATGGCGCACTGGGAAGTGCTGCTGCGGGCGCGCGCGATCGAGAACCAGTGCTATGTGCTGGCCGCGGCCCAGGGCGGCACACACCGGAACGGCCGCCGCACCTTCGGCCACAGCATGCTGGTCGATCCCTGGGGCGAGGTCAAGGCGCTGCTGCGCGAAGGCGAGGGCGTCATCGCGGGCGAGATCGACGCCGCCGTGCTGGCGAGCGTGCGCGAGAGCCTGCCGGCGCTGAAGCACCGCAAGCTATAGCGCTGGACAGCGCGTAAAAAAACCGGGCCATGCCGCGCCCGGTTTTTTTTCGGGTCCGCAAACCCGTGGATCAGTGCGACAGCTGGGCGTGGGTGAAGTCGGTGTAGCCGACCAGGATCACGGTCACCGTCGACACCTTGTTGCCATTGTTAAAGGTGAAGGTTTCGGCGCTCGAGGCCTGGCCGTTGTATACCGTAATGCTGTGGCCGACGTAGACGTAGTTGTTCGAGTAATCGATGATGTCGTTGAAATCGAAGCCGTCGAAGATCACCCGGTTGTTGTTGTCGGACTGGCCCTGGTTGACCATCCAGATCTTCACCGGGTTCGGCTCGTCCAGGCCGGCGACGTTGACAGTGATCGTGCCCGAGGTCGAGCCATCGAGCGACGTCACCACCAGCTTGTCGGTCACGGTCTGGCCGGTCACCAGCGCCTGCACGTTGGCGTCGGCGTTGCGCAGGTTGTAGGTCCAGGCGCCGGAACCGGCATTGAAGGTGAAGTTGCCGTAGGTGCCGGTGAGCGCGCTCGCCGCCGGCGCCTGGAATGCGGCTTCGCCGGTGTCGACGTCGGTGATCGTCAGCGTACCGCTGGTGCTGAGCGTCGTATCCTCCTGGACCGAGCCGGTGTTGGCGCCGCCGATGACGGCCTTGTCATTGGTGCCGGTGACGTCCACGTGCAGCGTCTTGCTGGCGCTGCCGTCGAGCGAGGTGACCACCAGCTCATCGAACACCACCTGGCCGCCCTTCAGCGCCTGCACGATGGCGTCGCCGTTGCGCAGCAGGTAGGACCAGGCGCCGCTACCGCTGTCGAAGCTGAAGTCGCCGTAGGTGCCGTGCAGCGCCGCCGATGCCGGGGCCGTGAACGAGGACTGGCCGGCGTCCACGTCGGTGATGTTGAGCTTGCCGCTGGCGCTCAGGGTGCCGTCTTCGACCACGGCGCCCTTGGTGGTGCCGGTGATGACGGGGACGTCGTTGCTGCCGTTGACATCCACGTGCACGGTCTTGGTGGCGGTGCCGTCGGCGGACGTGACGGTCAGTTCGTCGGCCACCACTTCACCTTGCTTCAGGGCCTGCACGTTGGCGTCGCCGTTGCGCAGCAGGTAGGACCAGGCACCGGTGGCGCTGTCGAAGCTGAAGTCGCCGTAGGTGCCGTGCAGCGCCGCCGCATCGACATTCTTGAACACGGCTTCGCCGGTGTCGGCATCGGACACCGTCAGCTTGCCGCTGGCGGCCAGGGTGCCGTCTTCGGTCACGCTGCCCGTGGCGTTGCCGGTGATGCTGGCGGTGTCGTTGGTGCCGGTGATGTCCACGTGCAGCGTTCTGCTGTCGGTGCCGTCGAGGGAAGCGACGATCAGCTCGTCTGCGACCTTCTGGCCGGCGGTCAGGGCCTGGACGTTGGCATCGCCGTTGCGCAGCGCGTAGGTCCAGGCGCCGCTGGTGCTGTCGAAGGTGAAGTCGCCATAAGTGCCTTTCAGCGCGCTGCTGGCAACCGCCTTGAACACGGCTTCGCCATGGTCGACGTCGCTGACGGTCAGGGTGCCGCCGGCGCTCAGCTGGCCATCCTCGACCACGGCGCCGCTGCTGTTGCCGCTGATGGTGGCGGCGTCGTTGGTGCCGGTGATGTCCACGTGCAGGGTCTTGCTGGCGGTGCCGTCGAAGGAGGTGACGGTCAGCTCGTCGGCGACTTTCTCGCCGCCCTGCAGGGCCTGCACGTTGGCATCGTTGTTGCGCAGCGTATAGGTCCAGGCACCGGTGGCGCTGTCGAAGGTGAAGTCGCCGTAGCTGCCTTTCAGGGCGGCCGGGTCGACGCCCTTGAACACGGCCTGGTCGTGGTCGACGTCGGCGACGGTGACGGTGCCACCCGTGGCGGCGGTGCCGTCTTCGGCCACCGCACCGGTGCCGTTGCCGTTGATCGTGGCCTCGTCGTTGGTGCCGGTGATGTCGACGTGCAGGGTATGGCTGGCGGTGCCGTCGGACGAGGTGACGGTCAGCTCGTCGGCCACCTTGTCGCCTGCCGCCAGCGCTTGCACGTTGGCGTCGCCGTTGCGCAGGTGGTAGCTCCAGGCGCCGGTGGCGCTGTCGAAGCTGAAGTCGCCGTAGGTGCCGTGCAGCGCGGCGCCATCGACGGCCTTGAACACGGCTTCGCCGGTATCGACGTCGCTGACGGTCAGCTTGCCGCTGGCGTCGAGCTTGCCGTCTTCCACCACGGCGCCGCTGTCGTCGCCGGCGATGGTGGCGGCGTCGTTGGTGCCGGTGATATCCACGTGGATGGTCTTGCTGTCGGTGCCGTCAGACGAGGTGACGGTCAGCTCGTCGGCCACCTTCTCGCCCTCGCGCAGGGCTTGCACGTTGGCGTCGCCGTTGCGCAGGGTATAGGTCCAGGCGCCGCTGTCCTGGTCGAAGGTGAAGTCGCCGTAGACGCCGTGCAGCGCGGCATTGGAAACCGGCTGGAACACGGCTTCGCCGGTATCGATGTCGGTCACGGCCAGGGTGCCGCCGGCGGTCTGCTGGCCGTCTTCGGCCACGGCGCCGTCGCCGTTGCCGCTGATGTGGGCGGCGTCGTTGGTGCCGGTGATGTCGATGTGCAGGGTCTTGCTGGCGCTGCCGTCGGCCGAGGTGACGGTCAGCTCGTCGGCCACCTTCTCGCCGCCGCGCAGGGCTTGCACGTTGGCGTCGCCGTTGCGCAGGTCGTAGGCCCAGGCGCCGGTGGCGCTGTCGAAGGTGAAGTCGCCGTAGGTGCCGTGCAGCGTGGTCGGCGCCTGGAACACGGCTTCGCCGTCGTCGACGTCGGTCACGGTGAGGGTGCCGCTGGCGTGATTGACACCGTCCTCGACCAGCGCGCCGCTGCTGTCGCCGGCGATGGCGGCGGCGTCGTTGGTGCCGGTGATGGTAACTTGCAGCGTGGTGCTGGTGCCGCCGTCGAGCGAGGTCACGGTCAGGTTGTCGGTCACCACCTTGCCCGCATTCAGTGCCTGCACATTGGCGTCGCCGTTGCGCAGGGTGTAGGTCCAGGCGCCGGTGGCGGCGTCGAAGGTGAAGTCGCCGTAGCTGCCGTGCAGCGCGGCCGATGCCGGTGCCTGGAACGAGGATTCGCCGGCGTCGGCATCGCTGATGTTGAGCTTGCCGGTGGCCTTGGCCGAGGGGCCATCTTCCTGCAGGGCGGCCTGGGTGTCGCCGGTAACGACCGCGGCGTCGTTGGTGCCGGTGATGTCGACGTGCAGCTTGGCGCTCGCGCCGCCGTCCTTCGAGGTCACGGTGATTTCATCGAACACCTTCTCGCCGCCCTTCAGGGCCTGGACGTTGGCGGCGCCGTTGCGCAGCGCGTAGCTCCATTCGCCGGTGGCCTTGTTGAAGGTGAAGTCGCCATAGGTGCCGGCCAGGGTGGCCGGGGTCTGGAACACGGCCTCGCCGGCGTCGCCGTCGTGCACGGTCAGCTTGCCGCTGGCGGTCAGGGTGCCGTCTTCGACCACGGCGCCGTTGCCGTTGCCGTCGATCGAGGAGGTGTCGTCGGCGCCGACCAGCTTGAAGCTGAGGGTGACGGCGTTCGATGCCGCGCCATGCTCGTCCTTGACGATCACGCTGAAGGTCGCGGTGGCGTTTTCGCCGTTCTTCAGGCCGTTCAGGTAGACCGGGTCGGCGGTGAAGCTGTATTCGCCGGTCTTGGCATTGACGTTCAGCGTGCCGTACTGGTTGGTCTGGCTGGCCGCGCCGTTGGCCAGGCTGTAGCTGAAGACGGTGTTATGGTTGATGTCGCTGCCGGACAGGCTGCCGCCCACGGGGGCCGGGGTGTCCCATGCGGCGGTGTCGTTGATGACCGGCACGCCGTTGACAGCGGCCAGGGTCGGGGCTTCGTTCACGCCGCCGATGTTGACGGTGACCTTGGCGGTGCTCAGCGCGCCGTTGGCCATGCGGATGACGTAGACGAAGGTATCGACGAAGCTTTCGCCTTCGGCCAGGTACTTCAGGCTGTCTTTCGCATACAGGCCGCTGGCGTCGTAGGAGACGGTGCCGTCGGCATTCATCTTGATCTTGGCGCCGCTCGGCAGCGTGATGTTGTCCTGCACCGGCGTGGTAGCGTTCGCCGCCAGGCCGGCCGTGCTCTGGATCAGGGAATACAGCTTGGCCGAACCCGGGTCATTGTCGAGAACGTTCAGGTTGGCAAGCAGCTTGTTCTTGGTCAGGCCGGTCGCTGCGCTGGTAAAGATGTCATCTTTGGCCGCGCCGGTCTGATTCGCGACCTTATTGCTGGTGTCATTTGCCATGTTGGTTGCTTTCGATGTGCCGTTGTGCGGCGGTTGGATGAATGCAACCCGGCTGTCTCGCATGGAGACCCGTGGCTTTCCGGCCCCGCATTGCTGCGGGTGTGGCGTATTTTTATAATTTCTTGAGGAAAAGTTAATTTCCTTGGGAAAATATAAACTATGCGTTTCAAAATTGCAAGTTACTGTTGGTCAAATGAGTCAGCTTGTAATTTTGCAATTGTGCGTTGTCACATAGGCCGGAACAGGTGGGCGTACAACAGGCTGACGCGCAGGACTTCGGGGCGCTGGCGCAGGGCGACCGTCATCTTGCCCAGCTCGTCGCGGGTGGCGCTGGCGACGCAGGCCATGTTGACGATGGTGCCGCGGTGGATCTGGCAGAAGCGCGCGGGGTCGAGCTGGGGCAGCAGGTCTTTCAAGCTGACCCGGATCAAGGCTTCGGCAGTGGCCGTGACCACGTTCACATATTTGTCGACGGCCTGCAGGTAGACCACGTCGTCGATCGGGATCAGCCTGACCTGGTTGCCGACCGCGGCGCGGATCGTGACCAGCCGTTCCCGGGCCGGCGTGGCGGGCAGCAGGCAGCGCACCTGCTCCATCAGATGCGCCAGGTCGTCGCCCGGCGCGGTTGCCGCCAGGCGCTGGCGCAGGCGCTCGACGGTCCGGCCAAGGCGCGCGTCGGTGACCGGCTTGAGCACATAGTCCGCCGCGGCCTGCTCGAACGCGTTCACGGCATAGTCGTCGTAGGCGGTGACGAACACGACCTGGGGAAATGGCTGGGTCCCGTCCCAGCGCTCGGCCAGCTCTTCGACCGCCTCCAGCCCGGTCTGGCCCGGCATCTTGATGTCCAGGAACAGGATGTCGGGGCGCAGGGCCAGCGCCTGCGCCACCGCGTCCAGCCCGTTGGGGCAGACGGCGACGATCTCGAGGCCGTCACATAGCCGCTCGAGCGACTGGGCGAGGGTGGCGGCAAGAATCGGTTCGTCCTCGGCGATGAGTGCGCGGATGGTCATGCGGTCTCCAGGGGCAGGGTGATGCGGGAAATGGCGCCCTGCGGCCGCGCCGGTTCCAGCGCCAGCGTGGCGCTCTCACCGAACAGGCCGCGCAGGCGGTCGCGGGTATTGGACAGGCCGACGCCGGTGCCGGGCCGGGCCGGCGCGTCCATCAGGCCGAGGCCGGTGTCGCGCACGCACAGTTCGAGCATCGCGCCGCGCCGCAGCGCCGTGACTGCGAGCGTGCCGCCATCGACTTTCGGTTCCAATCCATGCGCGATCGCGTTTTCCACCAGCGGCTGCAGCAGCATCGGCGGCACGGCGGTGCCGCGCAGCTCGTCCGGCAGCTCGAGGGTGTAGCGCAGGCGCGGGCCCATGCGCACCGCCATCAGGCCGAGGTAGGCGTCGAGCAGGTCGAACTCGCGCTCCAGCGTGGTGGCCTCGGCGCGCGACGACGACAGCGTGGCGCGCAGGAAGCGGATCAGCTGGTCGAGCATGTTGGCGGCGCGCTCCGGATCGAGGGCGATCAGCCCGCGCAGGTTGGCCAGCGTGTTGAATAGCATGTGCGGTTCGATCTGGGCCTGCAGCAATTGCAGCTGGGCCTGCATCGCCTGGCGCGTGACGGCCTCGGCGCGCGCACGGGCGCTGGCCGCCTCGGCTTCGATGTGGGCGACCCGTTCCTGCTTGACGAACACCAGCATGCCGACGAAGCAACCGATCGCGGTAATCAGAATGTTGCGGTTTTCATTGCCCTCCAGCATGTGGCTGAAGGGAGGCAGCGGATAGCCAAGGATCAGCCTGGCCACGACCAGTCCGAGGTAGGCTGCCACGGGCGCCGCCACCAGCACCAGGGCGGTGTAGCCGATCCAGTCCTTCCAGTTCCACTTGGTCCGGCGCAGCAGGGCCAGGCGCATGGCGTCCATGATGAGGAAGGAGGTCATGCCGATCGATTCGGCGAACACCAGGTGCTCGACCACGTCGGCCAGCCGCGCCTCGCCCAGGATCGCGGTAATCAGCAGCCCGAACACCAGGCTCAGGACCGAAGCGTAGCCCATGTCCTTCAGCAGGCGCCGGAAGGGGAAGCCCGGGTGGGGCGGGACGACGATGGCGGCGGCAGCGGTGTTCATGGGTGTATGCCAAATAACAAGATTTCCCGATTGTGCCGCCGCGGTGCGCCCGCCACAAGCGCTCCTGCGACGAAACGATGGCTGGCGGGAGCGAAACGATGGAAGGGGGCAGCCAAATTCGCGGGCGCTGCGGGCTGATCGCAGCGGGGTGCAAGCGTGGCGCCACCTGTGGGAATGGTGCCGATATGGCACAATGCGCCATCCCCTGAAGAATGACACTGTAAAACATGACCCCATTCGAACCGAACCTGTCTTCCCTGTCGGTTGCACGCGATGTACTGCTCACGCCTTTCGGCCTGGACGAAGGCAAACTGCTGGCGGCGCTCGGCACGATGTTCACGCACAAGGTCGACTATGCCGACCTGTACTTCCAGTTCACCAAGAGCGAGGGCTGGAGCCTGGAAGAAGGCATCGTCAAGTCGGGCAGCTTCTCGATCGACCAGGGCGTCGGGGTGCGCGCCATTTCCGGCGAAAAGACCGCCTTCGCCTATTCCGACGATATTTCCGAGGCCGCGCTGCTGAGCGCCGCGGCGGCCACCCGCACCATCGCCCGCAGCGGCGCCGGCAAGGTCAAGGTCGCCACCGGCACCCAGCCCACCGGGGGCCGCTCGCTGTACCTGCCGCACGACCCGCTGGTCTCGCTCGACGCCGCCGCCAAGGTGCGTCTGCTGGAGCGCGTGGAAAAGATCGCGCGCGCCAAGGATCCGCGCGTGGTGCAGGTGATGGCCGGCCTGGCCGGCGAATACGACGTGGTGCTGGTGCTGCGCAGCGACGGCGTGCTGGCGGCCGACATCCGGCCGCTGGTGCGGGTGTCGGTCACCGTCATCGCCGAGCAGAACGGCCGGCGCGAAATGGGCTCGTCAGGCGGTGGCGGCCGCTACGATTACGCTTACTTCAGCGACGAGATCCTCGAGCGCTACGCGACCGAGGCGGTGCAGGCGGCCTGCGTCAACCTGGACGCACGCCCGGCGCCGGCCGGTCCGATGACGGTCGTGCTCGGCCCGGGCTGGCCGGGCGTGCTGCTGCACGAGGCGGTCGGCCACGGACTCGAGGGCGACTTCAACCGCAAGGGTTCGTCGACGTTCTCGGGCCGCATCGGCGAGCGCGTCGCGGCCAAGGGCGTCACCGTGGTCGATGACGGCACCATCAAGGACCGCCGCGGCTCGCTGAACATGGACGACGAGGGCAACCCGACCCAGTGCACCACGCTGATCGAGGACGGCATCCTGAAGGGCTACATCCAGGACACGATGAACGCACGCCTGATGAAGATGCCGGTCACCGGCAATGCGCGCCGCGAATCCTTCGCCCACCTGCCGATGCCGCGCATGACCAACACCTATATGCTGGCCGGCGACAGGGATCCGCGCGAGATCATCGAATCGGTCAAGAACGGCCTGTTCGCGGTCAACTTCGGCGGCGGCCAGGTCGACATCACCAACGGCAAGTTCGTGTTCTCGGCGAGCGAGGCCTACATGATCGAGGACGGCAAGGTCAGCTATCCGGTCAAGGGCGCGACCCTGATCGGCAACGGCCCTGACGTGATGAACCGGATCTCGATGATCGGCAACGACATGCGCCTGGATTCGGGTGTGGGCGTGTGCGGCAAGGAAGGCCAGAGCGTGCCGGTGGGCGTGGGCCAACCGACCCTGCGCATCGATGGCGTGACGGTCGGCGGCACGGCCTGAGCGGCCTGCGCGTCAAGACGAGCCCGGTGCGTGCACCGGGCTTTTTCTTTCGTGCGCCACGGGTAGGGCGGGCACGAGCGGCCACCCTGCTCAGAAGGTATAGCGCGCCCCCAGCGTGAACATGCGCCCGCGCGCGCCCTCGAAGTCCTGCGGGTTGTACGACTGCGCGCCATAAGTGAGCGGATCGAGCGGCGGCAGCTTGTCGAACAGGTTCTGGATCGAGCCGAACACTTCCCACCTTGCCGATGGCTTCCAGCGCGCCGTCAGGTCGATGGTGGTGAAGGAATCGATCTCGCAGTCGGTCGGGGCCGGATCGCCGTTGGCGAAATTGCTGGCGCAGCCGGCCGGGTCGCCCTGGAACAGCACGTTCTTGAACGGGCTGCGGTAGTTGGCGGTGGCCGTCACCCGCCATTGCTCGCGCTCCCAGGTCAGGTGCACGGTGGCCTTGTTGCGCGGGGTTCCGGCGCAGTTGGTGACGTCGCAGTTGCCATGCGTGCCGGCGAAGTCGATGGTGTCGCCGCCCCGTTCCGTGCGGGCCCAGCGGAACAGGTGGGTCAGCTTGCCATCGAAGCTGAGGTTGCCGTAGCCCTGCGGCAGCGTGTAGCCGTAGCGGGCGTCGAAGTCGATGCCCTTGACCACCGACTGCGAGGAGTTGATGAAGTTGCCCTCGACCACACTGATCGCGCCGGGGTCGCCCGGAATGCCGGGAATGGCCGTGCTGGGGTCGCGCACCACCGAGCCGGTGGCGATGGCGTCGGCCACCTGCACCTGGTTGATCTCGTCGCGCCGCTTCAGGCGCCACAGGTCGACCGACAGGCTGGCGCGCGGCAGCGGGTCCCAGATCACGCCGATGTCCCAGCTGCTCGAATGTTCCGGCTGCAGGCTGGGATTGCCGCGCGTGACCAGCGCCACCGAGGCCGGGCTGCAAGCGATCTGCACCCCCAGCGCGCAGCGCACCGGGTCGGTGGCGGTGGCGAAGGCGGCCAGGCCGCCGACGCCGTTCTCCGCAGGGCTCGGCGCACGGAAGCCGCGCGCATAGGTGCCGCGCACCGCCACCGAACGCAGCGGCGTCCATTTGATCGAGGCCTTCGGCGTCCACGAACTGCCCACGTCCGTGTAGCGGTCCCAGCGCATGGCGCCGGTGAGCTCGACCTGGAAGGGCAGCGGCACCAAGCCTTCCGCGTACAGCGCCGACACATTGTGCGAGCCGCTGTAGGCCGAAAAGCCCAGGCCGATGATATTGCCGGTCTCGGTGCCCGTTACCGGGATCAGCTCGCTTTTCTCGTGGCGGAACTCGCCACCCACCGCCAGCCCGATGGCGCCGGTCGGCACGATGCCGGCGAAGTCGCGCGTGGCCTTGAAGTCGACCAGGTCCATTTCGGTGCCGGAGCGGCTGTGCAGCGTGGGCGACAAGGCCGCGTACAGGGCAGGCGAATTGAGCCCGGCGCTCTCGGCGATCCGCCACAAGGTGCCCGGCGGCAGGGCCGCGTAATTGGGGTCGACCAGCGCCGCCGCCACATTGGCCGCGGTGGGGTTGAGCAGGGCGAAGGCGACGTTGCGCTGCAGGTAGCCGTTCAGGTGCTGCCACACATTGTTGTGCGAGAAAATGATCGCCGTGTCGTAATCCCAGCCGAACAGCGTGCCTTTCAAGCCCGCCGTGAAACGGATGAAGTTGGAATCGACGTGGGTCACGCGCTGGCCGACGTCGGCGGCCAGGTAGCGCAGCCGCGCCGCGGTGCCGAAGTAGGGGTTGTCCGGGTGGTTCGCGCCCAGCGCGACGGACGCGTTGCTGACCGCGCCCACGGGCGAGCCTTCGCTGGCCGAGACGGTCGATGGCGTGGTCGAGGAATCGGCCGAGCTGGTGTAGTAGATCAGCTCGGTGAAGGCCTGGTGCTTCGGATGGAATTGCCAGGTGCCGCGGCCGTACAGCGACAGGCTTTCCTGCACCGGCTGGATCTGGGCGTACTGCAGGGGCGCGTCGATCAGGCAGCCGCCGCCCGGATCACCCTGCGGATGATTGGTGAAGTTGGCGCAGGCCGCGCCCGGGAAGAAGCGGGTGAAGCCGGTGGCGGGCGCCTGGTTGCCGCGGTTGAAGTAGTCGAGGGTGGCCGGGTTGCGCACATTGCCGTTGATGGCGCTGCCGGCCGTGTTGTTGCCGGTGATGGCGCCCGTGCCGCCCAGGCTTTCCTGGGCCGAGAAGCCGAATTTGCGCAAGTCGAGCCGGCACACCCAGTCGCGGCCGGAGCGGTCCTTGCACTGGATGTTGTCGACCTTCTTGTACTCGGCCGACAGCACCGCGTTGTATTTTTGCGCGTCGAGGTCGCCGAAGCCGAAGGTGTAGGCGGCGGTGGTGGTTTCGCCGTCCCATTTGCCGGTGATGCCGTCGCTGACGCGCACGGTCTGGCCGGTGTACGAGTTGCGCAGGATGACGTTGACCACGCCCGCGATCGCGTCCGAGCCATAGATGGACGAGGCGCCTTCGAGCAGGATCTCGATGCGGTCGACGGCGTCGGCCGGGATGATGTTCAGGTCGGTGAACTGCTTCTGGCCGTCGTCCGACAGGCCATAGGGCGCGACGCGGCGGCCGTTGACCAGCACCAGGGTCGAGGCCACGCCCAGCCCGCGCAGCGAGATGCCGGAGGCGCCCGGCGCGAAGCCGTTGCCGAAGGTGTTGGGCACCGCGCCCTGGCTGTTCACCGCCAGCGTCTGCAGCAGGTCGGCCACGGTCTGCTTGCCGGATTTTTCGATGTCGGCCCGGTTCACGGTCAACACTTCCTGGGCGCTTTCGGCCTGGGTGCGGCGGATCAGCGAACCGGTCACGGTGACCCGCTGCGGCGCTTGCTGCGCCTGGTCCGGTGCCTGCGCGCTCACCGGCGCCGCTTCCTGCGCCGCCGCGGGGACGGCCAGCAGGGCCAGTCCGATCACGCTGCCGCCGGCGAACAGCCGGCGCACCGCGCGCGATATCAGGGTTTCGTTCATCTCGGGACTCCAATGAGTAAGGTGGGAATTCCTGTCCGGCGCGCAGCGCATCGCGGCGCCCGCCGGCCGGGGGCTTGCTGCGACTTTTGCATCCGGGCCTCCGGGCGGTCTGATATCTCTCAAGCGTGATCCGGTCGGCAGCAGCGGCTGTGGGCTTGTCGCAACTGCTCGCCGAAAGCTCGTTCCCGCTTCGGCGACGCAAACGCCAGTTGACAAAAATAATTGCCCTTGTAACAATTCTTGGAATGCCCCCGAGGGATGGAGACCGTATGCGCCGCCTGTTTTACGCCTTGTCCCTGAGCTTCTTGTGTGGGGCGGCCGCGGCCGCGCCGATGGTGCAGCAGTTTTCCCCGCAGGGCGTGGTCAAGAAAGTGCGGCAGGTGAGCGCGCGCTTCGCCACCCAGATGGTCGCGTTCGGCGACCTGCGGGCGGCCGATCCGTTCGCGGTCGATTGCGCGGTGCCCGGCCACGGGCGCTGGGTCGACGGCGCCACCTGGAGCTACGATTTCGAGCGCGACTTGCCGGGCGCCGTCGCCTGCCGCTTCACGCTGAAGGATGCCGTGCGCGACCTGGCCGGCGCGGCGCTGGAGGGCGAGCGCGCGTTTGCGCTGTCCACCGGCGGCCCGCAAGTGGTGCAAAGCCTGCCGCGCGAGGGCGCCGGCAATATCGACGAACAGCAGGTGTTCCTGCTGATGCTCGACGCCATCCCGCGCGAGGACACGGTGGCCGCCAACGCATGGTGCAGCGTCGACGGCGTCAACGAAAAAATCGGCGTGCGCGTGCTCACCGGCGCCGAGCGCGAGCGCTATCTTGCGCTCAGCCGCAATCTGCTGGACCGCTACCTGACCGTCTATTACAAGGCGCACGGCGTGGTCTGGCGCGCCGGCGTCACCATGCGCAACCATGCGAAGGAGCAGCTGCCGGTGCAGGTCGTCCAGTGCCAGCGCACCCTCCCGGCCGACCGCGACGTGACGCTGGTGTGGGGTGCCGGCATCGCGGCCGGCAACGGCATCGCCACCACCGAAGACCACAAGCTGGCCTTCCGCACCCGCCCCGACTTCAGCGCCAAGGCCACTTGCGAGCGCATGAACGCGAAGGCCGGCTGCATTCCCTTCCTGCCGGTCCGGCTGGCGCTGTCCTCGCCGGTGGCGGCGCGCGATGCGCTGGCGGCCTGGCTGCAGGCGCCGGGCGGCCAGCGCTTCAAGGCGCGGCCCGAACGCAGCGAGCGCGAGCAACCCTTCCTCACCCAGGTCGTGTTCGACGGCCCGTTCCCGGAACGCGCCGCGCTCAAGCTGCACCTGCCGGCCGGCCTGAAGGACGATGCCGGCCGCACGCTGGTGAATGCGGCCCGCTTTCCGCTCGAGCTGCGCACCGACGAGCAGCCGCCGCTGCTCAAGTTCGCCGCCCCTTTCGGCATCATCGAAGCCAGGGGCGAGCGCATGCTGCCGGTCACGGTACGCAATGTCGAGCCGGTGTTGTCCGGCCGGATGCAGAGTGCCGGATCGAGCCTGCGCCTGGGCCCGGACCAGGACGCGCAGGTGCTGGTCTGGCTCGCCAAGCTGTCCAACGAGCGCGGCAACTGGAACATCGATTTCCCGTACGGGAAGGAGCTGGAAAGCCCGCTGCTGAAGAATAACCCGGCGGCCCAGCGCTTCTCCCTGCCCAAGCCCAACGGCAAGCGCGCCTTCGAGGTGATCGGCATTCCGCTGAAGCGGCCCGGCTTCCACGTGGTCGAACTGGCCAGCCCCCGGCTCGGCGCCGCGCTCGACAAGCCGGGCGCCACTGCCTATGTGCGCAGCGCCGCGCTGGTCACCAACATGGCCGCCCACTTCGAGCACGGCGCCCAGTCCTCGCTGGTGTGGGTGACCTCGCTCGACAAGGGCCAGCCGGTGGCCGGCGCCAGGGTCGTGGTGCGCGACTGCCATGGCGCCGAGCTCTGGAGCGGCGCCAGCGATGCCCAGGGCGTCGCGCGCATCGCGGCCGAGCTGCCGGAATCGCGCTGCAGCTGGCGCAGCCAGTATTACGTCAGCGCGCGCAAGGGCGACGACTTCACCTTCACGCTGTCGGACTGGGACCGCGGCATCGAACCGTGGCGCTTCCACCTGCCGACCGGCGGGCCGTTCGACGACACGCGCATCGCCGCCACCGTGTTCGACCGCACCCTGCTGCGTGCCGGCGAAACGGTCCACATGAAGCACTTCCTGCGCCGTCATACCGAGGCCGGCTTCGCCTTCGTCGGCGCGGGCGACAGTCATCCGCACGGCGGCGACAGCGTGCTGCCGTCC
>JAEWEK010000102.1 GCA_023389425.1 Pseudomonadota bacterium
CAATCTCTATATGCCGGTCGATTCGCTCGATCTCGGCACGCTGTTCGACTTCTCCCAAGTGCCGGAACTGCAACAACGATCGGCGCAACAGCGTTTCCTGCTGTCGCTCGGCGCCGCGCTGCGGAGCGAGGAGGGCGCGCGGTGAGCCAGCAGATCAATCTCTACAATGCCGATTTCGAAGAGAAGAAAAAATTCTTCGGCGCCTTCGCGCTGGCCCAGGCAGTGCTCCTGCTGGTGGTCGGCGTGCTGGCCATGAGCGTGTACGCGCAACGTTCGGTGGCGATGCTGCAGAAGGAAGCCGACGCCGGGAGCGCCCGGCTGGCAAAGAAGAAGGCGCAACTGGCGCTGGTGGCGGTCGAGTTCGCGCCGCGGACCAAGAGTCCGGAACTGGAGGCGGAGGTGAGCGATGCCGAAGCGCAGCTGGCATCGCTGAAACGGATCACCGAGGTCGTCGACCGTGGCGAACTCGGTAATGCCAATGGCTACTCCGAGTATTTCAAGGCGCTGGCGCGCCAGCACGTCGACGGCCTGTGGCTGACCGGGCTGGCGATCACCGGCGCCGGCTGCGACATCGGCGTCAGCGGCAAGGCGACCGATGCGTCCCTGCTGCCGGGTTTCCTTGCGCGCCTGACGCAGGAGAAGATCTTGCAGGGCAAGGCCTTCGGCAGCCTGCAGATTTCGCAGCCCGGCCAGGCGCAGCCTGGTACGCCTGCGCCCGCGGGCAAGGAAGCTCCCAAGGAAAGCAAGCATGCGGGCTATGTGGAATTCAGCCTGCAATCGAAGCCTGAAGGAGCGCAATCGTGATCAAGCGTTGGCGTGCATTCAGTGCCAGATTCGACGCCCTGTCGACGCGCGAACGGATGCTGGTGTTCGCGGCGGTCGCCGCCGTGATCGTGTTCGGCATCTGGCTCGGCGGCCTGGGGCCTTTGCTGAAACAGCAGGCCGAGCTGCGCTCCCGGATCAGCCAGCAGCAGAACAACCTGGCCGGCATGGACGCCGAGATCGCGCAAAAGATCACCGAGTACCAGCGCGATCCCGACGCCGCCGTGCGCGATCGCCTCAGGGCCGTCAACACCGAGTCCGCCCAGCTGAGCGACAACCTGCGCGCCATGCAGAAGGGCTTGGTCGCACCGGAACGCATGGGCCCGCTCATCGACGCGATCCTGCGCGCCAACGGCCACCTGAAGCTGGTGTCGATGCGCACCCTGCCGGTGACCTCGCTCAACGAACCGCCGCCAACGGCCCCGGCGCCGGCGGCAAAACCGGCGGAGAGCAAGGCCGCGGTAAAGGATGAAACCAAGGCCAAGCTCGATGCGATCCATGCCACGCTGGAAAAGCAGACGCAGACCATGAACAAGATGGCCGCGGTGGCGTCGCCTCCGGCTCCGGCTCCGGCCGCGGCGGCGCCCGCGCCCGCGCCGTCGATCGTTCCGAAGCCGGGCAGCTTGCTCTACCGTCACGGCGTCGAGATCACCGTGCGCGGCAACTACCTCGACATGATCGATTACATGGCGGCGCTGGAAGGCATGCCGACGCAGCTGTTCTGGGGCGGCGCCAAACTCGAGGTCGAGGAATATCCGTCCTCGCGCCTGACCCTGACGATGTACACCCTGAGCCTGGATCCGAAATGGCTGAAACTCTGACCCTTGCACGCCGCCTCGCGCTGGCCGCTTTCCTGTTCCTTGCGCAGACAAGCGTCCACGCGCAAGCCCTGCAGGATCCGACCCGTCCCTTTGCCGCGCCGGCGACAGTCGACGGCGACGAGGCGGCGATCGGGCCGCAACTGCAGTCGATCCTGATCGCGCGCCAGGCGGGCGGCCGCCAGGTCGCGGTGATCGATGGCGAAACGGTGCGCCTGGGCGAAACCTTCAAGGGGGCGCGCGTGGCCCGCATCACGCCGCAGGAAGTGGAACTGGTGCGCGGCAAGGACCGCCAGGTGCTGCGCCTGTCGCCGCTGGAAGAACCGAGTCCGGCGGTAAAGCCGGTCACAAGGCTGAAATAACGAGAAAAACGAAAGCAGGCATGCCAACACAATTATCCAAAGCAGGGATGCTGGTCGCGGTGCTGCTGGCCCTGGCCGGCTGCCAGAGCGCGCCAAAGAATTCGACCTACGACACGATCAAGGCCGAAATGGCCGAGGCGGCCGCGCAGCCGGTCCGCCAGCAGCCGGTGGATGCCGCCGTCAGCGATGCGCTGCTGCCGCCGGCCGCGACCCTGGCCAAGGAACTGCCGAAGGCGCGCGCGCCGATGGAAGAGCGTTTCAACGTGGCCTTTAACAACGTCCCGGCGCAGCGTTTCTTTCATGCGCTGGTGGCCGGCACCCGCTACAACATGCTGGTGCATCCCGACGTCAGCGGCAACATCAGCGCCAACCTCAAGGATGTGACCATCGTCGAGGCGCTCGACGCCATGCGCGAAATGTACGGCTTCGATTACAAGATCGAAGGCAACCGCATTTCGATCCGGCCGCCGTCGATGCAGACCCGGATGTTCCAGGTGAACTACCTGCTCGGCATCCGCCGCGGCCAGTCGAGCGTGCGGGTCGCCTCGACTACGCTGGCGAACGCCAACAACCAGAATGGCCAGAACGGCCAGAATGGCGGCATGGGCGGCAACCAGCTCAACAACCAGAATGGCGGCAACAACGGCAATCCGGGCAATCCGAACAATCCCTACGGCCAGATGCAGGCCAACAGCACCGACGTGCTGACCAATTCCACCAGCGATTTCTGGAAGGACCTGAAGGAATCGCTCGAAGCGATCGTCGGCTCGAAAGAGGGCGGC
>JAEWEK010000103.1 GCA_023389425.1 Pseudomonadota bacterium
CTGCTCGCCCGGCACCAGGGCGTCGCCGCTCCACTGGCCGTTGGCGACCGCGCGCGCCTGCCACTCACCGGCGAATGCCGCGCCCATGGTGCCGCCGAAGCGCAGCGCGCGCCACGCGGCCTTCGCGCCCACCCGCGCCGCGCTGAAGTCGGCGCTGCCGCCGCGCGCTCCGCCCGCCACGTTCTGCACCAGCGAGACCGAGAAACCCGACTCCCGGCCCGGCTGCGACAGCGCGCCGGCATAGGTCAGGCTGAGCGGGTGCGTGGTCACGTTGTTGCCGAAGTCCAGGCCATTGAACAACACGCTGCTGCGGAATGCCTTGACGTCCAGGCCCCATACCAGGCGCGATTCGAATTCGCCGCGGCGCGCCAGGATCTGGTTGTAGCGCGCGCCGTACATCGCGCCCTTGCCGCTCACCGCGACGCTGAACAGGCCCGCATTGACGGTGCCCGAGTCCACGTTCGAATAGCTGGCGAACAGGTCGACCGAGTCGCCCAACGCGTACAGCGGGATGTGATAGCCCGCGCCCCACACCGCCACCTTGCTCGGATGCTCGACGGTGGTGGTGTACTGGATGCTGGCCACGTGGTCCAGGCCGAACAGGTTGGCGTTCTGGAGCACCGCGCCGGCGTGCGTCTTGCCGGTGGCGTCGTTGCCGGTATTGTCGAAGTTGGCCATCACCTTCCACGGCGACTCGTCTGCCACCTCGACCTTGGCGTCGACTTCGTCCGCGTTCGGGCTCTCCGACAGCGACAGCTTGATCTTCTTCGCCGGGTTCTCGTTGGCCAGCTTCAGGTTGGCCGATACTTTGTCCAGGTTGGGCGTGCGGCCCGGCTGCAGGGTCGGCAGGCTGGCGCGGATGTTCGCCTCCGAAAACGCCTGGTTGCCCCTGACGATCACCTTGCCGATCGCGACCTGCGCCACCTGCAGGCGCACCACGCCGCCGTTCAGTTCCTGCTCCGGCAGCTGCACGGTCACCACCTTGTAGCCGCGCTCGCGGTAAAGGCCTTCCAGCGCCTCCAGCGCCTGCTGCACGTCGCCGAAGTCGCGGTTGCGGCCCACAAACGGGGCGACCGCGCGCTCGACGTCGGCCGCCGGCAGCAGCGTGTTGCCGGCCACCTCGAAGCGGCTGATGTCGAAGCGGATCACGTCGCTGGCTTGCGGTTCATCCGCGGCCCAGGCCGCGCTGACCGCCGCCGCCAGCAGGGAGCCGGCGAGCAGGCGTGCAAAACGTCGTTTCATAGTCTTGGCTCTATGTCTTCTTGTTGTCGGTATCCGGGCCGCGCGCCGACGGCTGGCGCGGGATAGAAAAATGCAAACTTAATGCTTGTAAGTGTATCGACATTTTTCTTGCCGTTGAGAAAATAGTTACTCGAATTAAGTAACTTCCCCCACCCGGGAGGGGATGCAGCCAAAGCTGTTGTATCCAGCAGACGCTACTTGGTATCGAAGCTGGTCACGCCGTCCCAGCCGGGGCCCGGCGGATGCTGGCGGTAGTGGGCGATCCGGGCCAGGTACAGGGCGTACAGGGCGCGCCCGGGGTGGGCGGACCGCAGCGCGGCGAGGCGGCGCTCGGCGTCGTCCCAGTGCTGGGCGCGCACCTGCGCCAGCGCCTCGTCCCAGGCGGCGATCTCGTCGCGCACCGACTGCGGCACGTCGGCGGCGGCGCCGACCGGCTCGAAGATCGCGACCGGCTCGTTCTTGCCCTTCACGCGCACCAGGTCCAGTTCGCGGTACACGTAGCCGCTGGCGGCCTGGCGGGTCGCTTCGCCAACGCAGATGCCGACGCCGTAGACCTTGGTGATGCCCTCCAGCCGCGCGCCAAGGTTCACGGCG
This sequence comes from Pseudomonadota bacterium, assembly GCA_023389425.1. Taxonomy (GTDB): domain Bacteria; phylum Pseudomonadota; class Gammaproteobacteria; order Burkholderiales; family Burkholderiaceae_D; genus Telluria. The sequence goes on from JAEWEK010000103.1 coordinate 1,837, forward strand.
TCGCCCATCACGGTGTAGGCGCGCCGGATCGCCGAGCCCATGTCGCCGACGTGCATGAGGCCGGAATTGAGGCCGATGCCGATCTTCAGTTCGGGCCAGCCGCGCTTGATGAAGTCCGCATTCAAGCGCGCCGCGCTCTGCTGCATCAGCAGCGCGGTCGCCACCGCGCGGCTGGCGTGGTCCGGGAAGGCCACCGGCGCGCCCCAGAAGGCCATCACCGCGTCGCCGATGTATTTGTCGAGCGTGCCCTGGTGGCTGGAGCGGATGTCCTCGGACATCGTGGTCAGGTACAGGTTGATGTACTCGCGCAGGGCCTTCGGGCTCAGGCCCTCGGAAATCGTGGTGAAGCCGCGCACGTCGACGAACATCACGGTCAGCTCGCGGCTCTCGCCTTCCATATCGTATGCCTCGGGATTCTCGGCCATCTGCGCCACCAGCTCGGGCGCCACGTATTCGCCGAAGCGCGAGACCAGCGCGCGTCCCTTGCGGAATTCGCTGAAGTAGCCCCACGCGAGGTTCAGCACGAACAGCGATGCGATCAGCAGCAGGCAGGTAAACACGTTCAGCACGATGTCCCGCTCGCTGTACAGGTAGTAGTTGGCGCCGAAGACCGCCGCGAATGCCGCGCCGGCGAGGATGACCGAATACAGCGGCGCCAGCACGGCCAGCGCGAAGGTCAGCAGCAGGCCGACGGCCACGATCTCGCCCGCCTCGACCGACCACGCGTACCACGGCCGCGACTTGAAGCGCCCGTCGAGGATGGACTTGATGATGTTGGCGTGGATTTCGACGCCGGGGAACACCTTGTTGACCGGCGTCGGGCGCAGGTCGACCAGGCCCGGCGCGGTGGTGCCGACCAGGACGATGTTGTTCTTCAGCTGCGCCGGCGGCACGCGGCCGGCCAGCACGTCGGCCGCGGACACGTAACGGAAAGCGCCGCCGGACTGCCAGCCGGTACCGCGGTACTGGATCACGGTGCTGATGCCGTCGCCGACCGGAACTTCGACCCCGCGGTCCGGCAAGAAGATCAGCAGCTTGTCGTAATCGCTCGCCTCCAGCTGCACGGCGCTGCGCTTTTTCGGCTTTTCGTCGAACATCGGCTGCACCGCGTCCGCCTTCAGGTAGGCAGACACCGTCGCCAGCGACAGCGATGGATAGTAGGCCTTGCCGACCCGCTCCACCAGCGGCGCGGTGCGCACCACGCCGTCGTCGTCGGTGTTCACGTTGAAGCCGCCCGCGCCCATGGCTGCCTGTTGCAGCACGGGGATATTGGCTTCGAAGCCGTCCATGGAATAGGCCAGCATCTCGCGGCCATTCAGGTCGTCGGTGGTGAAGATGGGCGGCGGCAGCACGCCGGCCTTCTGGTCGGGCGACAGCGCGAAGCCCAGCACCACGGGCTTGCCCTGCATCGACCGGGCGAACAGGCCGTCGTAGTCGAGCACTTCCTTCAATCCGTCCAGGCGCGCGCGCAGCGCCGGGATGTCCTTCAGGTCGCCGGCCGCGAGCCGTTCCAGCACCTTGTAACCGGAGCTGGTGTCCGGCTCGGGGAAGGTGATGTCGAAGCCGATCGCGCCGACCTGGTAGGACCCGGCCAGCTGGTCGACCAGCCGGGCCAGCACGTCGCGGCTCCACGGGAAGTGGCCGACCTCGCGCAGGCTCTTGCTGTCGATGTCGACGATGACGATGCGCGGGTCGAGCGCGGGAGGTTCGAGCCGCATGCGCAGGTCGGAGATCGTCGCGTCCTGGCGCTCGATAAAGGCGCTGGACCAGAAGCCCAGCGGGTACAGCGCGGCGATGATGGTCAGCGCGAGGCCGAGCGCCCAGCGCAGCCAATACTTTTGGAACCGTCGCCCCGGCGAAGGGACGATGGTCTTGAGCTTGGCGGTCACGGCACGTAACCGGGAATCTTCGCCTCGTCGACCGCATCGATCTGATGCTCGTCCATATGCTCCCGCGCGTACTCCATGTACACCTTGCGCCGGATGAACACGTCGAACAGGTCCGGATCGATATGCCCGTTGACCGCGAAATTGCCGAGGATGCGCAGCGACTCCGACAGCGGCTTGCCCTTCTTGTAGGGCCGGTCGCGCGCGGTCAGCGCCTCGAAGATGTCGGCGATCGCCATCACCCGCGCCTGCACCGACATCTGCTCGCGCGTCAGTCCGCGCGGGTAGCCCTTGCCGTCCATGCGCTCATGATGGCCGCCCGCGTACTCGGGCACGTTCGCCAGGTGCTTGGGCCACGGCAGCGATTCCAGCATCCTGATCGAGACCACGATGTGGTTGTTGATGATCTTGCGCTCGTCCTCGGTCAGCGTACCGAAGCGCACCGTCAGGTTGGCCACCTCGTCGGCGTCCAGCAGCGCGCGCTCCGCGCCATCCGGCCCGGTCCAGCGATGGCAGGCGATGGTGCGCACGCGCTCCTGGTCGGCCGCCGACATGCCCTCGCCACCCACATTCGCGCGGCGCAGGAAATCGCGCTCGTCGCGCAGGCGCGCCGTTTCTTCCGCCAGCCCGGCATCGATGGCGGCGGCGTCGGCGCCCGGCGCGCACTTGGCCCGCAGCGCGCGGATCTCGGCATCGCGCAGCAGCACCTCGAAGCGGGTGTCGACCAGCTGGATGCGGTCGAAGATGGTTTCCAGCTTGGTCGCCTTGTCCACCACGTGCACCGGCGTGACCAGCTTGCCGCAGTCGTGCAGCAAGCCGGACAGCCACAGCTCCTTGCGGTCGGACTCCGTCATGCGGAAGCCCGCCATCGGCCCGCTCGCGGTCTCGTGCACGGCCTCGGCCAGCATCATGGTCAGGCGCGGCACCGCCTGGCAGTGGCGGCCGGTGTACGGGCTCTTCTCGTCGATGCAGATGTTGATGAGATTGACCAGCGACTCGAACAGCTGCTCGAGCTGGACGATCAGCTGCTGGTTGGTCAGCGCCACCGCGGCCTGCGCCGCCAGCGCCTCGATGAAGCGCTGGTCGGTGGCCGAGAACGGCCGGATCTGCCCGGTGGCCGGATCGAGCGCATTGATCAGCTGGAGCACGCCGACCAGGGCGCCCTCGTGGTTCGTCATCGGCACCGTCAGGAAGGACTGCGAGTGGTAGCCGAACTGCGCATCGAAGCTGCGCATGCCGGAAAAGTTGAACAGGTTGGTCTGGTAGACGTCCTCGATGTTCACCGAGGTGCGCGTGTTGGCCGCGTAGGCCGCCACCGATGCCAGGTTGGGCTGGCCGTCCGGATCGAACAGCGGCACCGGCCCGATATCGATCGCGCGTCCGCTGGCGCCGCCCTGGTAGATGTCGAGCGATTCGTTGACCGTGATGTGGAAGCACAGGCTGCGGCCGTCCGCGCTCGGCCGGTACAGCGTGCCGCCGTCGGCGTCGGTCATGCTGCGCGCGGCCTGCAGGATCCGGTCCAGCAGTTCGCCGGTGTCGGGCCCGTTCCCCAGCGCGACACTGAGCTCGGTAAGCAGGTGCAGGCGCTGCGCCAGTTGGGCGGGAGTCGGCTCGAACATGGTGATCCGTGGTAGAAGGCGGACGTTGCCTGATTGTAATTTTCAAAAGTGTAGCCGCCTTGGACGCCCCTGTACACCGCCAGATAAAAAAAGCCACGATTTCGCCGCAGAGCGTGACAAACCGGCTATCATCGCGCTGCTGTGACCGGCCGGAGCGCCGGCCGCCGGCGCCAAAACCATACATACTGTTTTCAGCCCAGGGGAACGACTGATGAGATTCCGTTTCTGGGGGGTGCGGGGCTCGATCCCCTCCCCCGGTCCGCGCACTGCGCGCTACGGTGGCAATACCAGCTGCATCGAAGTGACCACCGACGGCGGCACCCTCATCATCCTCGACGGCGGCACCGGCATTTTTGCACTCGCCCAGCACCTGCTGCCGCGCCTGCCCCTGCAGGCGAATATCTTCATCACCCACAGCCACTGGGACCACATCCACGGCCTGCCTTTTTTCACGCCGCTGTTCGTCAAGGGCTGCCAGGTGCGCCTGCACGGCGCGCACGACCCGGTCACCGGCAACGGCATCGAGCACGTGATGGGCGTGCAGCTCCAGAACAGCTACTTCCCGGTCAGCGAAGCGCAGCTCTCGGCCACGCTCGAGTACCGCACGCTGGCACCGGGCGTGGCCATCAACGTGGCCGACGCGGTGGTCGACAACGTGGTCATGAACCATCCGGTCACCAACCTGGGCTACCGCATCACCTGCAACGGCAAGTCGCTGTTCTTCACCGGCGACCATGAGCCCTTTTTCCACAATCCGCATCCCGCGGGGAGCGCGGAACACGCCGGCTTCGAGCGCGTCGCGCTCGCGCGCGAACGCGAGATCGACGCCGCGATGCGGGGCGTGGACGCGCTGATCGTCGACTGCTCGTACACCATCCAGGAATACCCGGCGCACCAGGGCTGGGGCCACGGCACCTTCGACGCCGCGATCGCGATGGCGATGCGCGCCGGCGCCCGCACGCTGTATTGCACCCACCACGAGCCGACCCGAGGCGACGATGAACTGGAAGCCGCATTCGCCGCCGCGCTCGCGCGCCATGCGCTGCCGCCGGGGCTCGAGGTACGTCTCGCTTACGAAGGACTGGAGGTGGAACTGTGAATGCTCCCGCCGCCGCGATGCAGCCGACCGACACCGACCAGCGCCTGGCCTTCCTGCGCAAGCTGCAGGAAGTCACCACGCGCATCCACGCCACCGGCAATCTGGACGAGATCATGCTCGACCTCGGGCGCGACTTCTGCGACCTGTTCAGCTGCGACCGTTTCACGCTGTACGCGGTGACGCCGGAACGCGACCACATCGTCTCCAAGGTCAAGACCGGGCTGTCCTCGTTCCGCGACCTGCGCCTGCCGATTTCGGCCAGCTCCATCGCGGGCTACGCCGGCCACTCGCTCAAGACCATCAACATCGCCGACGTCTACGACGACGCCGAGCTCAAACGCATCTCGGGCGAGCTGCAGTTCCAGCGCGGCGTCGACCAGCGCACCGGCTACCGCACGCGGGAAATGCTGGTCGCGCCCCTGCTCGCCCAGTCTTCCGGCGAGCTGCTTGGCGTGGTCCAGTTCATCAACCACCTCGGCGGCGGCCCGTTCCCGCCGGTGGCGACCGAAGGCCTGAAGCAGCTGTGCGACACGCTGTCGGTCGCGCTGAACCAGCGCATGAAGCCGCAGCGCGTGCGCAGCAAGTACGACGCGCTGGTGCTGGAGGCGGTGCTGTCGGCGGCCGAACTGGAACAGGCGACCCGCGCCGCGCGCGACCGCGACCTCGACATCGAGGAAGTGCTGGTGGCCGACTATCACGTGAAGCCCGCCGCCATCGGCCAGTCGCTGTCGAAGTTCTTCATGGTTCCCTACGAGCCCTTCCGCCCGGAGCGCGTCAAGCCGGTCGAGCTGCTGCGCAACCTGAAGACGCAGTACATCGAGGAGAACCAATGGCTGCCGCTGGAAGACGGCAAGGACGGGCTGGTGGTCATGGCGCTCGATCCCGAACGCGTCGGTTCCAGCCGCATCGTCAGCCAGATCTTCCCGCGTTCGAAGGTGAGCATGCGCGTGACCACCCGCGCCGAATTCGAACAGACCATGGACCAGTTCCTCGGCACCGGCCTGGGTGACGGCAGTTCGGTCGGCGAACTGCTGTCGGGGCTGGAGGACGACGATTTCGACGGCGGCGACGGCCCGGCCGAAGTGTCGGAGGCGGTCGAGAACGAGCTGGTCAAGCTGCTCAACAAGGTCATCATGGACGCGCATCGCCAGGGCGTGTCCGACATCCACATCGAGCCGCTGCCGGGCAAGGGCAAGACCGGCATCCGCTTCCGCAAGGACGGCTCGCTGGTGCCCTACATCGAGATCCCGGCCAGCTACCGCAGCGCGCTGGTCGCACGCGTGAAAATCATGTGCGACCTCGATATCTCGGAGCGCCGCAAGCCGCAGGACGGCAAGATCAAGTTCAAGAAATACGGCCCGCTCGACATCGAGCTGCGCGTGGCGACGATTCCGTCGGCCGGCGGCGTCGAGGACGTGGTGATGCGCATCCTGGCGGCGGGCGAACCGATCCCGCTGGACAAGCTCGGCGTCCTGCCCTACAACCTGGAAAGGCTGAAGTCCACCGTCGAAAAACCGTACGGCCTGTTCTTCGTCTGCGGACCGACGGGTTCGGGCAAGACCACGACCCTGCACTCGATCCTGAACTACCTGAACACGCCGGAGACCAAGATCTGGACGGCGGAGGATCCGGTCGAGATCACGCAAAAGGGCTTGCGCCAGGTGCAGGTGAACCGCAAGGCGGGCCTGGATTTCGCGACCGTGATGCGGGCTTTTCTGCGCGCCGATCCGGACATCATCATGGTGGGCGAGATGCGCGACAAGGAGACCGTCAGCACCGGCATCGAGGCCTCGCTGACCGGCCACCTGGTGTTCGCCACCCTGCACACCAACAGCGCCCCGGAATCCATCGTGCGCCTGCTGGACATGGGCATGGATCCGTTCAACTTTGCCGACGCGCTGCTCGGCATTCTGGCGCAACGCCTGGCCAAGCGCCTGTGCGCTTCGTGCAAGCAGGCCTATCATCCGGATGACGAGGAAGTGAAGCTGCTGCTGGCCGAGTTCTGCGAGGAGCTCAAGGCCACGGAGGCCTTCAAGGCCGACCCGCAGGCGGCCCGTGCGAAGGTGCTGGGGGAGTGGAAGGAACGGTATGCGAACGGCGACGGCAAGTTCACGCTGTACCGCGCCGCCGGCTGCCCCGAATGCAACAAGGGCTACCGCGGCCGCATCGGCCTGCACGAGCTGATGATCGGGACCGACCGGGTGAAGAAGCTGCTGGTCGAGCATTCGCGCGTGGCCGCCCTGCTGGGCGCGGCGCTGGAAGACGGCATGCTGACCTTGAAGATGGACGGGATCGAGAAGGTGCTGGGCGGGTTCACCGACATCAAGATGGTGCGGCAGGTGTGCATCAAATGACGTAGGCAAGTCGGCCGCCCCATGCCGCGCCAACGGGCCTGCTGCGCCAGCTCTCGACGACTCAAATGGTCTATGGGTCCCCGCCTTCGCGCGGACGACGCTCTAACGGTAACAATAAAAAACCGGGCGACTGGCCCGGTTTCTCATTTGAGCGATGCTGCTCAGAGAATGTGCTTCCCCACCCACCACGCGATCGCCGCCATGAAGGCCGACGCCGGGATGGTGAAGATCCACGCCCACACGATATTGCCCGCCACGCCCCAGCGCACCGCCGACGCGCGCTGCGCCGAACCGACGCCGACGATGGCGCCGGTGATGGTGTGGGTGGTGGACACCGGCGCGCCCATCGCGCTGGCGATGAACAGCGTGATCGCGCCGCCCGCCTCCGCGCAGAAGCCGCCCACCGGCTTGAGCTTGGTGATCTTCTGGCCCATGGTCTTGACGATGCGCCAGCCGCCGAACATGGTGCCGAAGCTCATCGCGAAGTAGCAGGAGACCGCCACCCACGACGGCGGCGCCGCGTCCGTCGCCGCGGTCGCGCCGGCCGCGATCAGCAGCATCCAGATGATGCCGATGGTCTTCTGCGCGTCGTTGCCGCCGTGGCCAAGGCTGTAGGCCGCGGCCGAGAACAGCTGCAGGCGCCGGAACCAGTTGTCCACCTTGCGCGGCGGCGTGCGGACAAAAATCCACGACACGATCAGCATCACGATCGAGCCGAGGATGAAGCCCAGCAGCGGCGACAGCACGATGAACTCGACCGTCTTCTGCAGGCCGTCGCCCTTCAGCGCGCCGGTGCCGCCCTTGGCCACGGCGGCGCCCACCAGGCCGCCGATCAGCGCATGCGAGGACGAGGACGGAATGCCGTAGTACCAGGTGATGACGTTCCAGACGATGGCCCCGACCAGCGCCCCGAAGATGACGTAATGGTCCACCAGCGCCGGGTCGATCGTGTTCTTGCCGACCGTGGCCGCCACGTGCAGGCCGACCGTGAAGTAGGCGACGAAGTTGAAGGCCGCCGACATCATCACCGCCGTCTGCGGCTTGAGCACGCCGGTCGACACCACCGTCGCGATCGCGTTGGCGGCGTCGTGGAAGCCGTTCATGAAGTCGAAGATGAGCGCGAGGCCGATCAGCAGGCCCAGCACCCACAGACTGATTTGGAGGGTTTGCATAGATCCGCTTCCGCTTACGCGTTTTCGACGATGATGCCCTCGATGATGTTGGCAACATCCTCGCAGCGGTCGGTGACGGTTTCCAGGATCTCGTAGATCGCCTTCATCTTGATCAGGTTGCGCACGTCCGGCTCGTCGCGGAACAGCTTGGACATCGCGGCGCGCATCACGTGGTCGGCGTCCGATTCGAGGCGATCGATCTCTTCGCAGATGGCGACGATCTTCGGCGCATTGTCCATGTTGTTGAGCATATTTACGGCAGCCTGCACCTTCTCGCAGCAGGCCAGGCACAGCTCGGCCAGGCGCTTCGCTTCCGGGGTCACCGCGTGCAGGTCGTACAGCGAGATCGTCTGCGCCGCGTCTTCCATCATGTCGAGGATGTCGTCCATGCGGGTGATCAGCTTGTGGATGTCGTCGCGATCGATCGGGGTGATGAAGGTCTTGTGCAGCAGGTCCACGCAAGCGTAGGTGACCTTGTCCGCCTGCTTCTCGACGCTTTCGACCGCGTGGGTGCGGTTTTCCAGGTCGTCGAAGTTGGTCATCAGGCCAACCATCTCCTGCGCCCCCTTCACGCACAAGGCCGCGTGCTGGTTGAACAGGTCAAAGAACTTGCCCTCGGTGGGCATCAGGCGTCCAAACATCGTTTTTCTCCGTAGGTGAATCTCTTGGGACTTCGAACCCCCGGGGACGTGCCGCGAAGGTCTGGTATCGGCTTAGTCGCCCTGGTAGATGGCGAGGTTGCCGCTGTAATTGCCGAACTTGGTGTACATGCCCATCCAGGTCAGGCGCACCGCGCCGATCGGGCCGTTACGCTGCTTGCCGATGATGATCTCGGCCGTTCCCTTATCCGGCGAGTCGGGGTTGTACACCTCGTCGCGATACAGGAAGATGATGACGTCCGCGTCCTGCTCGATAGCGCCGGATTCGCGCAGGTCGGACATGACGGGACGCTTGTTGGGGCGTTGTTCCAGCGAGCGGTTCAGCTGCGACAGCGCGATCACCGGACAGCCCAGCTCCTTGGCCAGGCCCTTCAGGCTACGCGAGATCTCCGAGATTTCGGAGGCGCGGTTGTCGCCCGGCTTGGAACCCTGCATCAGCTGCAGGTAGTCGACGATGATCAGGCCCAGCTTGCCGCATTGGCGCGCCAGGCGGCGCGAGCGGGCGCGCATCTCGATCGGGTTCAGTGCCGGGGTCTCGTCGATGAAGATCTGGCACTCGTTCATTTTCTGGATCGCGTGCGTCAGGCGCGGCCAGTCTTCGTCGTTCAGCTTGCCGGTACGCAGGCGGTGCTGGTCGAGCTGGCCGATCGAGCCGAGCATACGCATGGCCAGCTGGGTGCCGCCCATCTCCATCGAGAAGATCGCCACCGGCAGGCCGGCTTCGACGGCCACGTTCTCGCCGATGTTGACCGAGAACGCGGTCTTGCCCATCGACGGGCGGCCGGCGACGATCACCAGGTCGCCCGGCTGCAGGCCGGAAGTCATGCGGTCGAGGTCGATGAAGCCGGTCGGGACGCCGGTGATTTCGCCCTGGTTTTCGCGCGAATACAGTTCGTCGATGCGCTCGACCACCTGGGTCAGCAGCGGCTGCACCGGCAGCCAGCCGGAGGCGCCACGCGCGCCCTGCTCCGCGATCGCGAAGATGCGCGATTCGGCTTCGTCGAGGATCTGCTTGACCTCGGAGCCCTGCGGGTTGAAGGCCTTGGACGAGACATCGTCGGCCACGGTGATGAGCTGGCGCAGCACGCCGCGGTCGCGGACGATCTCGGCATAGCGGCGGATATTGGCGGCGGACGGCGTGTTCTGCGCCATCGCGTTCAGGTACTGGAGGCCGCCCACTTCATCGGCCTTGCCGAGCTGGACCAGCGCTTCGTACACGGTGATGACGTCGGCGGGCTTGCCGGCGTTGATCAGGCGAACCATCTGTTCGAAGATGATCCGGTGGTCATAGCGGTAGAAATCTTCCGCATGCATGAAGTCGGCAATCCGGTCCCACGCCGCGTTATCGCGCAGCAAGCCGCCAATGACGGATTGTTCTGCTTCGATGGAGTGCGGCGGGACGCGGATCGCTTCGATTTGCGGATCGGATGCGGGGGCGTTCATGGTGGCGGCATTATACCTGCTTCGGGTGGCGGGCTGAACGCGAGGGTAATTTTTTTTGGCAATAAAATTGCTGAAAACAACAGGAACTTTAGGGAAGACACTCTAAGTTGCGGCCAACGTTCAGCGCATCGCTAAAGCCGCTACCGTCCTTCCCGCGCAGGCGGGAACCCCATTTTGCAAGCGCCGCCTTGCTGCACGCAAAATGGGATCCCCGCCTGCGCGGGACGACGTCTATCTTCGTTCGCGCGAGCCGGGCCGCAAAAAACAAAAAGCCGGGCGAACCCGGCTTTTTGCTTGATGCGTGAAGCGACGACTTAGGCAGCTTCGCCGACCACCGAGATGGTGATCTCTGCAACCACGTCGGTGTGCAGGGCGACTGCAACCGGGTGCTCGCCGGTGGTCTTCAGCGGGCCGGTCGGCAGGCGAACGGCAGCTTTCTCGACCGGGAAGCCTTGCTTGCTCAGCGCTTCGGCGATGTCGAAGTTGGTGACCGAACCGAACAGGCGGCCATCGACGCCGGCTTTCTGGGCGATGGTGACGGTCATGCCGTTCAGCTTCTCGCCTTGCGCCTGGGCGGCTGCCAGCTTTTCAGCGGCGGCTTTTTCCAGCTCGGCGCGGCGGGCTTCGAACTCGGCCACTGCGGACTCGGTCGCGCGGCGTGCCATTTTTTGCGGGATCAGGAAGTTACGTGCGTAACCGTCCTTGACCTTGACCACGTCGCCCAGGTTGCCGACGTTAACAACTTTTTCCAACAGAATGACTTGCATATTTTTCTCCAGGATTATCTAGTCGACGACCGATCAAGCGTGGTGCAGGTCGGTGTACGGCAGCAGGGCCAGGTAACGGGCGCGCTTGATCGCGGTGTCCACCTGGCGCTGGTAGTGCGCCTTGGTGCCGGTCAGGCGTGCCGGCATGATCTTGCCGTTTTCCTGGATGAAGTCCTTCAGGGTGTCGACATCCTTGTAATCCACTTGCTCAACGCCAGCGGCGGTGAAGCGGCAGAACTTCTTGCGCTTGAACAGCGGGTTCTGCTGTTTGCGCTTCATCTTTTCTTTAGCTTTGTTTTTGTCGAACTTTTTACCGAATGCCATTTTGAGGCTCCTGTATCTAAAATGTGCCGGCCTTAGGCCGCTGCACTGAAATCAATGATGTGAAACACCAAGGCTTTGCTGTTGCGGTTCTTCCGTGCCAGGAATCCCTTGAATTGCAGCGAAGCGCCCAGTTCCGCCCTGCTGAACCGGCCCGAAATCTCGCCCGCGGCCAGCGCGGGGACTTCGAACTCGACCTTCCTCGTTCCACCTGCTTCCGCCTGCTCCGATGCGTGCGCCAGGATGGCTGACACGATCGGCACGCCGGCCGGGGTGTAGCGCAGTATGTCGCGCTCGAGGATGGTGCCGTTGAACTGGAACTGGTTCACTGCCCTTTACGTGATTCCCTGTAGCGGATTACTGTGCAGCGGCGGCCGGAGCGGCAGCAGCTTGCTCGCGGTGGCTCTTGGCGGCGTCTTCGCGCTGGACCGATTTCATCATCGGCGACGGTGCGGTTTCGGCCTTCTTCATTTGAACGGTCAGGTGACGCAGCACGGCATCATTGAACTTGAATGCGGTTTCCAGCTCGACCAGGGTGTCGTTGTCGCACTCGATGTTCAGGCAGATGTAGTGTGCCTTCGGCAGCTTCTGGATCGGGTAGGCCATCTGGCGGCGGCCCCAGTCTTCGACGCGATGGATGTTACCGCCGCGGCTGGTCACCGTGGCCTTGTAACGCTCGATCATCGCCGGAACTTGCTCGCTCTGGTCCGGGTGGACGATAAAAACGATTTCATAATGACGCATAAAAACACTCCTTATGGACGTTTGACAAATGCCCACCTCGGCGTCAAGACGAGTGTGGGAAGGGGTTAGCCGGCTATTATAGCCTGAAAAACACGCGGCGGTCTACCTTCCTGCTTTTGGAGTAACACGGAAAGAAAATTTGGCAAATATTCCAATTTCCCCTTGCGAAAGCATGAATACTGTATAAAAATCCAGTTTGTTTATACAACCCGGCCGCACACCCATGCTCAAGCTCACCGCAAGGCAAGAACAGATCCTGAACCTGATCCGCGAGGCGATCGACAACACCGGCTTCCCGCCGACCCGCGCCGAGATCGCGAACGAACTGGGATTCAAGTCGGCCAACGCCGCCGAGGAGCACCTGCAGGCGCTGGCGCGCAAGGGCGCGATCGAGATTTCGCCCGGCACCTCGCGCGGCATCCGCCTGGTCAGCACGCAGGACCTGGCGCCGGCAGCGCCGGCGGTGATGATGATGTCGCTGCCGCTGGTCGGCCGCGTGGCCGCCGGTTCGCCGATCCTGGCCCAGGAACACGTCGAAACCACGTACAGCGTCGACCCCGCGATGTTCTCTTCCAAGCCCGACTACCTCCTGAAGGTGCGCGGCTGGTCGATGCGCGACGCCGGCATCAACGACGGCGACCTGCTGGCGGTGAAGAAAGTGGACGCGGCCAAGAACGGCCAGATCGTGGTCGCCCGTCTCGGCGACGACGTCACCGTCAAGCGCTACCGCAAGAGCGGCGAACTGATCGAGCTGCTGCCGGAAAACCCGGACTTCAAGATCATCCGCGTCACGCCGGAGGATGGCTTTGCGCTGGAAGGCCTGGCGGTGGGGCTGATGCGCACGTTTAACTGAGGCGGCTGCACCGCTAAAAAAAACAAGGGGCCGTTGAGGCCCCTTTGTTTTTCTCGGCAAGCGCCTGCGGTGTTTGTCAATCGCCGCCGCAAGCGCGGCCAGCATTTCCCACCACATCAGGAACGACTCCGACAATAGAAATCATGCCGCCCTTCCCGCCGGGCGAATCGGTATTTACGCAAATTTACGTCGCAATCACATTTCCTCGTCCTGTTATCACCCGTACAGATGATGCGTCACCTGATCGTCGAATGGTACGTTTTCAGACGGCGGATTGTGATTCGACACTTTCTACCGAGGTCCGGACAAACACAAACAATACAAGGGAGGGGAAATGAAATCACTTACTGTGTGTCTTCCACTATTTGTGAGCGCTGTATTGGCGCTCGGCGGCTGCGCCAGCACTTACAGCAATCTGGTCAGTGGTTCCAATTTGGGGGCCATGGAATACCAGCCGGCCGTGCTGGTAAATCCAGGCATGGATGGTCGCTACAGCGAGGTCTTGTCGATATGCCGCACGGTCGCAGCCAAGCGCCAGGTAACCGCGGCACAAGAAGCGCAGCTGAAGACACTGACGGGTGCGACCGCATCTGCCCTGGAAGGGGCTGCATCAGGAATGCAGTTCGGCAGCATGATGAAACAGGCCGGCTTGAACAGCAGTATCAACCGTGACATGGGAATTGGCATCGCCAGCGGCCTGATTGGATCACTAGGCGCGAGTTTTGCGAACGGCTCGGAACGAGATGCCGCCGCGACCAAAACCGTGCTGCTGAACTGCCTTCGCAGTGCAGATGCCGGCCAGAAATACTACAAGGTGATCGAATAAGCCGCGTGCCGCGCCACGGCGGAAATGGATCAATCATGAACAAATTTAAATTTGCGACCATGCGCCGGCTCGCATCTGTCATGCCTCTGGCGCTCGCCGCGTGTGGCGGCGGCGCAGGGGGCGGCACGACTTTGCTTGGATCGGACGGCCCCAGTTTCATCACATGGAATAACAACGCGAATGGCAGCGTTGTCTTGCTAAGCAACAACGTACAGGTGAAGTTCACAACGGACGGCAAGCTGTACTACCAGAACGCCACCTACGGCAACGTCACTGTCGCGAACGGCCAGGTATATGTGAACGGCTCCGCCTTCGCAACAATTGTGCTCGCCCCGGGTACCAATAACACACAGATCGCCGAAATGAAATGCAGCGACGGAAGCTTTGTTCAATTGACCCCGTCCGGTGCAAGCATCGCGCTCAGTTGCGCTGGAACCGGCAGTTCACCCACTGGGACTGGTGGCTCGGGGACTGGCCCCGGCGGCGGTAGCCAGGTGCCGCCGCCAATCGCTTGTCCTGCCGGGAATGGTAGCGGTACCAATGGTCTAAGTTTCTTTTCTCCATCCGGCTACACTTCTTATCGCATCAGCACCGCATTGGCCAACAGTACGGCAACGAGTTCGCTGACCTGGGGGGTGCAATATGCGAACGTGAATAACCTGAGCAGCGGATCATACTCCGGCTCATTGCGCGCCGAATTATGGGCAGTTCGCCAGCCATATTCGGGAGGCACCATAAATGGCATCGTCCTGGGGCAGTTTTCACCCAACTTTACGGGTACCGGTGCAAGGAGTGCCAATCAAATCTACGTTGGAGGCTACAGCACCACGACGGTGAACAGCACCGGTAGCTATCAGACGCCGTCCGTCGGCAGTTACTGCCTGGTCGCCACCCTGGAGCAATATAGCAATGGTAGTTACTATATCGTCGACTGGGTTCAGTTCAGCGGATCGGTAAGCTTCCAGTAGTTTGCACATATCCCATCACGATACATGCGACAAGGGGCCCAGACCGGGCCCCTTTTTCAGCGCGAACGAGGAATCAGTTCTTGCTCACCCCGCCGTAATTGTTCTTGCGGGCCTCGATATCGCGCTGGCGCTCTTCCGACGGCGCTTTCTTCACCAACGCGTTGTGCTCGGTCACCCACGTTTCGGTAGCGTCGCGCCACACGCCGAAATCCGCCAACACCAGCCGCGACGACACCTTCAAGTCCTCCGCCACATTGTCATGCACCTGTTGCAAGTGGGCGGTGGAGGCGTCGGTCTCCTCCTTGTTCATCAGCTTGACGAGGTCGGCGGGAATCAGCTTGGTGAGCGGCGACACCTGGTTCAGGTGTTCGACCGCGTTGTTGTAGCAATCCTGCCATTCCTTCATCTTTGCGCTGATGCGGTCGATCTCCGCGTTTTCGCGCGACATCGAGGGGAAACGGGGCTCCTTGCAACGATACTGGCCCGAGCGCAGGTCGGAGCCGTCGTATTTCGCAACCCAGTAATCGATGTCGGCGCGGCGGGCGCCGCGCTGCTTGATGACTTCCAGGGACGCCAGCGCCACCTTGTTGCCCTTGGCCGCGGCTTTCTGGAACCAGGCCTGGGCCTGGGCTTCGTCGGTCTTGCCGGCCTCGCCGTAGAAGTACATCTCGCCCAGGTGCTGCTGCGCCTCGACGTTGCCGGCATTGGCCAGCTTGGTGTACCTGGCCAGCGCTTCCGGATAGGCCTGCTTTGCGAACAGGGCATTGGCATCGGCCAATTCGTCGGCCGAGGCCGACGCGCACAACAGCAGGGACAGGCAAATGAGGGCGGTCTTCTTCACGGTGCTCACAGGTAAGGTCATCGACCTGCCGATGATAACCGGATTGCGTTGCCAAGCTCAACCGACAGGCGCCGCGCCGAACGCAAAAAAACGCAAAGCCGCCCAGCGGCGGCTTCAGCAGGCCATCGGAAAAGCCTGCGGGCCTACTTGCCGCCCGGCGCCATCTTGATCGTCGGCGGCACGATCTGGCGGCCGGCGCTCTGTTGGCTGATCTCCTCGTCGCGCACCATCCGTTCCGCCTCGATGTTCTTCTGGCGCATGTAGAGCATGGTCTCGTTGTGCCAGCTGTCATAGGCGGCAATGGTCTTGTCGGCGCCGGCCTTGGTGTTGGCGGCGACGCGGCTGTAGACCTGGTCGAGGTGGGCGCGCGCCTGGTTCATTTCCTGGTCGGTCATCAGGTCGGCGATCTCCACCGGTATGCGTTTGCCGGCAGGCATGGATGCATCCAGGTTGCGCACGAAACCGTTGTAGCAGTTGCGATAGTCGCCGACGGCCTTGCTGATCGCCACCACTTCCGGACGCGTGAGCGACCTGGCCGGGATGGCCGGCGCCTGGCAGGCGAACTGGCCGCTAGCCAGGTCGGCGCCATCGTATTTGGTGGTCCAGTACTCGATGTCCTGCAGGTGCTGGCTACGCGCGGCCGTCATGCCCATCGCGATCTTGGCGTCGGCATTGCCGGCGGCGGCGGCCTTGGCGAACAGGGCGTCGCCGCGGGCGCGGTCGACCGGCACGCCTTCGCCATACCAGTAGACCTGGCCGAGGCGCAATTGGGCGTTGGTATTGCCGGCGTCCGACAGCTTGGTCAGGAGCGCGATGGCCTGGGCATAGGACTTGGCCTCGATCAGCTTGTTGGCGTCATCGAGCTGATCCGCCATCGCCGTCGCGCTGGCAGCGAGTAACAATACGAAAAGCAAACGTTTCATGATGCCTCCGAAAGGTTAAACCGGAGACATCATTGCATGGAAACGAGTGTTACTCAATAGGCACTACAATTTGCCGACAAAATTGAGGGCGTCCCCGAAGTCGGCCAGCAAATCGTCGGTGTCTTCGATGCCGACGGACACCCTGATGAGGGATTCGGCGATACCCATGCTGGCACGGCGCTCCGCTCCCATCTCGAAGAAAATCGTGTGCGCGACCGGGATCACCAGGGTGCGCGTATCGCCCAGGTTGGACGCCGGGATGCCCAGCTTGAGCTGGTTGAGGTAGTCGAAGCAGTCGATGCCGTCCTTCAGTTCAAAGCTGAACAGCGAGCCGGGCGCGCGGAACAGTTCTGTCGCCAGCTGGTGTTGCGGGTGCGAAGCCAGGCCCGGGTAGTGGACCGCGGCCACGCGCTCGTCCGCCTCCAGCATGCCGGCCAGCGCCAGCGCATTGGCGCAAGTGCGCTCCATGCGCAGCGCCAGGGTCTCGGCGCCGACGGCGATGTGGTGCGCCGCTTCCGGACCGAGCGAGGCGCCGAAATCGCGCAGTGCCTTGGCCCTCACCTGCGCCATGCCCTGCGCGTTTGGCGCCAGCTTGCGAAAGTTGGGCGCGATGTTCGGATAGGCCTCCCAGTCGAACAGGCCGGTGTCGGTCAGCGCGCCGCCCAGCGCGATGCCGTGGCCGCCGATGGATTTGGTCAGCGCGTTCACCACCAGCCCGGCGCCGACGCTCTTCGGGCGGAACAGGTAGGGCGTGGTCATGGTGTTATCGACCACGTACAGGATCCCGCGCTTGCGGCACAACGCGCCGATACGCGCCAGGTCGGCCACTTGCGTGCGCGGGTTGGCGATGGTCTCGACGAACACCATGCGGGTGTCGGGCTTGAGCGCCGCTTCGACATTGGCGACGTCGGTCGCGTCGACGAAAGCCACGTCCACGCCCTGCCCCGCCGCCGTATTCCACAGGCTGTTGGTATTCCCGAACAGGAAGGACGAGGACACCACGTGGTCGCCGGCCTTGAGCAGCGCCTGGAACAGCGCGCCGATCGCGCCCATGCCGGTGGCGAAGCAGATCGTCGCCACGCCGTCTTCCATCTTGCTGATCTTGTCCTCGAGCGCGGACACGGTCGGGTTGCCCTGGCGTCCGTAGCGGAAGCCCGGCTCCTTGCCCTGGAAGACCGATGCCAGCTGGCGCGCGTCCTCGTAGCCGAAGGTGACCGAGGTGTGCACCGGCTTGTGCAGCGAGCCATGCTCGATCGGCTTGCGGCGGTCGTTGTGCAGCACCGTCGTGGTAAAACCGTAGTTCTTCTTATCGCTCATGATGGCTTACTCCGCGGCGACCTTCGGGTTCAGGTTCAGCTGCGTGCGCACCGCGTCCTCGGCCGGCGCGGCTTTCGGGTCGTGGCGCGCATTCTCCAGCTTGTCGAGGTAGGCCGCAGTCACGTCGCCGGTGATGTACACGCCGTCGAAGCACGAGGCCTCGAAGCTTTGCAGCGCCGGGTTCACGTCCGAGATCGAACGCTTGAGCGCATCGAGGTCCTGGTACACCAGGTGGTCGGCGGTGATCTCCTTGCACACCTCATCCACGGTGCGGCCGTAGGCGATCAGTTCGTCGCGGGTCGGCATGTCGATGCCGTACACGTTGGGGAACACCACCGGCGGCGCGGCCGAGGCGAAGAACACCTTGCTGGCGCCGGCTTCGCGCGCCATCTGCACGATCTCGCGGCTGGTGGTGCCGCGCACGATCGAGTCGTCCACCAGCAGCACGTTCTTTCCCTTGAATTCGGATGGGATCGCGTTCAGCTTCTGGCGCACCGATTTGCGGCGCATGCCCTGGCCCGGCATGATGAAGGTGCGGCCGATATAGCGGTTCTTGATGAAGCCTTCACGGTACTCGACGCCGAGCTTGAGGGCGAGCTGGATCGCGGCCGGGCGCGACGAATCCGGGATCGGCATCACGACGTCGATCTCCTCGACCGGGATCTCCTTGCGGATCTTGTCGGCCAGGTATTCGCCCATGCGCAGGCGGGTCGCGTAGACCGAGGCGCCATCGATGACCGAGTCCGGGCGCGCCAGATAGACGTACTCGAACACGCAGGGATTGAGCGAGGGGTTGTCGGCGCACTGGCGCTCGTGCAGCTTGCCGTCGTTGTCGATGAAGACCGCTTCGCCCGGCGCGACGTCGCGCACGAAACGGAAGCCCAGTCCTTCCAGCGCCACCGATTCGCTGGCCACCAGGTATTCGGTGCCGGCCTCGGTTTCCAGGATGCCCAGGCACAGCGGACGGATGCCGTAGGAATCGCGGAAGGCCAGCAGGCCGTGGCCGGCGATCTGCGCCACCACGGCGTAGGCGCCGCGCGCCCGGCGGTGCACCATCGCGACTGCCTTGAACACGGCGTCGACGTCGAGCGTATGGCCGGAAGCGGCCTCCTGCAGCTCGTGCGCAAGCACGTTGAGCAGCACCTCGGAATCGGAATTGGTGTTGATGTGGCGACGGTCCTTGCGGAACATCTCTTCCTTCAGTTCCGCCTGGTTGGTCAGGTTGCCGTTGTGCGCCAGCGTGATGCCGAACGGCGCGTTGACGTAGAACGGCTGGGCTTCTTCCTCGCTGGACGAGCCGGCGGTCGGATAGCGGCAGTGGCCGATGCCCGAGTTGCCCTGCAGCGAGCGCATGTTCCGGGTGCGGAACACGTCACGCACGAGGCCGTTGGCCTTGTACATGGAGAAAGTATTACTCTGGTCGGTTGCGATGCCTGCGGCATCCTGGCCGCGGTGCTGCAACAGCAGCAAGGCGTCATACAACAACTGGTTGACGGGGGAATGCGAGACGACGCCGACAATGCCACACATGGTGCGCTCCTAAAAACGAAGGCTGATTTTCAAAACTGTACGTGCTGCGCGACGGCAGCAGGGAGGAAAGGCTTGACGGTGCGCGCTCCGGTTTCCGCCATCGGCGACAGCAGCGCGTCCTTCCAGAAAGCCTGTTGTGGAATGGAAGTCATCCCACACAATATGACGCCGGCCAGCACGATTACAATACCGCGCGCCAGCCCGAACAGGCCGCCCAGGCCGCGGTCGGCCAGCGACAGGCCGCTGGCCGTAACCAGCGCGCCGATCGCCAGCGCCAGCAGGCCCATCAGGATTCGTACGCCGATGAACAGCGCGATGAAGGCCACGATCAGGCGTGTCGCCGCGCCCGGGATCATGTCCGGCAGCATCGGCGCCAGCCTGGCGCCGTAGGCATTGGCGAGTACGAATGCCACGATCCAGCCCAGCAGGGATAAGATTTCTTTTACTAAACCGCGCAAGGTGCTGATGATGACGGACGATACCAGCACAAACAACACTACGTAGTCGAAGATCGTCACGCTGCGCCAACCGCTTGCATCAGGCCGGCAGCAGCTTGCCGGACAGGCCCAGCTTCGACAGCTGGGCGCGCACCTTCTCCGCTTCTTCGCGGCTGTAAGGGCCGACCTTCACGCGGATCAGGTTCTGGTATTTTTCGGTGAACGAGTGGATGCCGGCATCGCGCAGCTTGGCCTGCAGCTCGGCGACCTTTTCCGGGGTGCCCAGCGCGGCCACCTGCAAGACCACCTTGTCGCCTGCCTCGTGCGGCTTGGCTTCCTTGCCTTCCAGGATGGCCATGGCGCGCGCCGCATCCTCGGCGTGGGCCGGCTTTTCTTCCTTCTTGGGCGGCACAGGCTTGGGCTGCTCGGGCTTGGGCTTGTCCTTGTGTTCAGGCTTGGGCGCGTCCAGGTGGGCCAGCTCGGTCTTGTGCTCGACGACGGGCGGCTTGGGCGGCTCGATTTTCTCGGGCGCGGCCTGCACCGCGGCGATTTTGCGCGCGCTGTCGGCGGGGCTGGGTGCGGCCGGCTTCGATGGCGGCGCCGCGACGATTTCCTCGCCCTTGTCGACGCTCTGGCTGGCGGCTACGCTGGCCGGCGCGGCGGCGGGCGGCGCTGCGGCTTCCGGCGCGGAGGCGGGAGCGGCAGGCATCGGCAGCGGGCCGGCCTTGTCCTTGGCCGGGATCTGGATGTCGACGTCGCCGGCCAGCGGCTTGGGCTCGGAATCGAGCAGCATCGGCAGGCCGATGGCGGCGGCCAGCGCCAGCGCGATCGCACCGACCAGGCGGCGCCGGGCGCGCTTCTTCTCGGGGAGCATGGGGTCGTCGGGACCGCGGCGCGCACCGCCGCCCGCGTGCGAGGCCCGCTTGGCCCGCGCGCGCTCGGAGAATTCGTCGTCCGGACGGGAAAAACGGCCACTAACGTCGGCGCTGCTGTCTTGCTTGTTTTTACTGAGGAACGAGAACAAGCCCATGCGAGTGTTTGTCAGTGTAGAGAGTTTTTTCGGGCCGCCATCACGCCGGCGACGGTGTAGAACGATCCAAAGACCACAATTCTATCACTCTCTCCAGCCCGGCTGATGGCCGAGGCAAAAGCTTCGCCCGGATTGGCGAAAGCGGTGGCCGAAAACTCATCGAGCCCGGCGTCGGCGCGGCGCAGCGTTGCCAGCCTGGCTACCAGGTCGGTGGCCTTGGCCGAACGCGGCGAGGGCAGGTCGGCCACGCACCAGTGGTCGACGATGTCCGCCAGCGGCGCGATGACGGCGTCGATGTCCTTGTCCTCCATGATGCCGAAGACCGCGTAGGTGAACGGGTGGAAGCCCATATTCCCCAGGTTCTGCGCCAGCGTGGCGGCGGCGTGCGGATTGTGGGCGACGTCGTAGATGATGGTCGGGCGGCCGGCCAGCACCTGGAAGCGTCCCGGCAGCTCGACCAGGGCCAGCCCCGCCCTCACCTCCTGGGCGCCGCAGGGCAGCACCATGCGCAGTGCTTCCAGCGCGGCCAGCGCGGCCGAGGCGTTGAGCAGCTGGTTGGCGCCGCGCAGGGCCGGATAGGCCAGCGAATTGCGGCGCACCTCGCGCCCGCCGTAGCTCCACTGCTGCTTGTCGCCCTGGTAATTGAAGTCGCGTCCCAGCAGCCACAGGTCGGCGCCGATGTCCTCGGCGTGCTTGATGAGCGACTGCGGCGGCATCGGGTCGCTGCAGATCGCGGCCTTGCCCGGCCTGAAGATGCCGGCCTTCTCGAAACCGATCTCCTCGCGCGTGTCGCCCAGGTATTCCTTGTGGTCGATGTCGATGCTGGTCACGATCGACACGTCGGCGTCGATCACGTTGACCGCGTCCAGGCGGCCGCCCAGGCCGACTTCGAGGATGGCGACGTCGATGCGGCTTGTTGACAGCAGCTGCATGATCGCCAGCGTGGTGAACTCGAAATAGGTCAACGACACGTCGCCGCGCGCGCTTTCGACCGCGTTGAAGGCCTCGACCAGGGCTGCGTCGCTGGCGTTCTCGCCGTTCAGGCGGGCGCGCTCGTTAAAGGCGAGGAAGTGCGGCTTGATGTACAGGCCGACGCGGTAGCCGGACTGCAGCAGCATCGCTTCCAGCATCGAGCAGGTCGAGCCCTTGCCGTTGGTGCCGGCGACCATGATGACCGGGCACTTGAATTGCAGGGCCAGGCGCTCCTTCACGGCGCGCACGCGGTCCAGGCCCATGTCGATATGGGTTTCGGCATGGCGCGACTCGAGCAGCGCCAGCCAGTCGGGCAAGGTGGTCGGGAGGTTTGGCATGGGATGTCTGGTGGATGCGGATGCCCGGACGGAGGGTATCGCGTACTGAAGAGAGAACGTCATCCCCGCGGAGGCGGGGATCCCATCTTGCGTGCACGGCTGCGGTGCGAAACGGGGTTCCCGCCTCCGCGGGAACGACGATATCGTAAGAGCCGACTAATTAGCGACGACTTCCGCCGACTGGTTCTGCAGCAGCGCCAGCAGGCGCGCGATTTCTTCGCGCATCTTGCGCCGGTCGACGATCATGTCGATCGCGCCCTTCTGCAGCAGGAACTCGGCGCGCTGGAAGCCTTCCGGCAGCTTCTCGCGCACGGTGTTTTCGATCACGCGCTGGCCGGCGAAACCGATCAGTGCCTTCGGCTCGGCGATCACGACGTCGCCCAGGAACACGAAGGACGCGGACACGCCGCCCATGGTCGGATCGGTCGCGACGCTGATGAAGGGCAGCTTTTTCTCGGCCAGCTTGGTCAGCATCGAGGTGGTTTTCGCCATCTGCATCAGCGACAGCAGGCCTTCCTGCATGCGCGCGCCGCCGGTGGCCGAGAAGCAGATGAACGGCACCTTCTGCTCGATCGCGGCCTGCACGCCGCGCACGAAGCGCTCGCCGACCACGGAGCCCATCGAGCCGCCCATGAATTCGAAGTCGAAGCAGGCCGTCACGACCGGCAGGCTCATGATCGAGCCGCCCATGACGATCAGCGCATCGGTTTCACCGGTGGCGTCCATCGCCTGCTTGAGGCGGTCCGGGTATTTTTTGCTGTCCTTGAACTTGAGCGTGTCGACCGGCAGGATCTCCTGGCCGATGTCGTAGCGGCCGCCTTCGTCCAGCAGGGCGTCCAGGCGGTCACGCGCGCGGATGCGCATGTGATGGCTGCATTTCGGGCACACGTGCAGGTTGGACTCGAGGTCGGCGCGGTACAGCACCGCTTCGCACGACGGGCACTTGACCCACAGGCCCTCGGGCATGGACTTGCGCTGGGAGGCATCGGAGCGCTGGATCCGGGGAGGCAGCAGCTTTTCCAACCAACTCATCTTTTCTCCTTTGCGGCAATTCTAAAGTTGGCGGTAGTTTAGCCGCTAGTGCCTTGCTTGTCGAATTCTTGCCGTTCTATACTTATCGCAATAGCAATAGTGTTCGGTTGCTTAGTTTGCCGGGGTAAATTTAACGTATTGAATATTCAATGTGATTGCCTCGCTATAACGCAGCACAAAATAATCCCCGTCAACAGGATAAAAACGCTCGGCGCTACTCGCGCGGTCCGCCTCCGTCGGCTTCTTGTCGGCGCTGATCGGCCGGCGCATGACCGTCCGAAGGACGAGCCGATCAAGCGTGCCGTCCGGCGCGAAGAACGACTCATCCAGATAGCCGGTGTAGAGAAAAGCATCGCCAGCCACATCGACAACTGCCGACACAATGATTACATCCGGCTCGGATTGGATGTCGAAATCAGCGCCCGTCAAAAGGTAATACCAAGGAGCGTCGTGAAACCTGAAGACCGCACTGAAGCGCGCTGATGCCCGATCAAGCCGGTATCTCGAAATGACGTGGCGCACAAGCTTCGGAAAGCCAAATGACGCGATCAGCAAGCTCAGGAAATATAGCGATACCAGGCGGAAGTCGCGCGCAACTTGCTCGGCCGCGGCTGCCTGCCCTTTCGGTTCCGACGACAGCAATTTGAGAAGTGCGACCGGATCCAGCGACCGCCCAAAAATTGCATTGGTCGCTGTGAGCCAGACAGCGTGCGATACGAATGCCCAGAGAACGGCCTCGGCAACGACCTGGCCAAACGGGGAAAAATCAAGGGAAGTTCGTTCGGCACGCTTCAATCGCGTTCGAACGACAAAGCCAGGCAAAAGAACGAGGAAGACAACGAGCGCTGGCAATGCAACGTTCATTTACTGAACTAGGAATCAGCCAGCTGCTTTGGGAACGACGGTCGCGACCCACTCGCGACCTTCGCGAGACCTGATCAAAAACGGCTCTGCCTGAGGTTGCGGTGCCGGCGTGGCGTCTCCCCTCCTATTCGCGAGGAACGTACGCAGCTGCTCACGCGCGACTGGATCTGCGAGCAATTGGGCGGCAAGCTTGCTTTTTAGCGCTTTCATTGCTCTAGTATGCCACAAGCGGAGTGGAGATCCAGCGATCGTGATTATCGCTGGATTTCTGCCTGATCTCGAGCAATCAGCCCGCGTCCAGCGCCGCCCGGATGCCGGCGCAGAACGCCTGTACCGCCGCCGGCCCCTGCTCTTTCGGCGTGTTCTCCAGCTCCTGGATAATGCGGCTGCCGATCACCACGGCGTCGGCCACACTGGCCACGGTCTTGGCGGTCTGGGCGTCGCGGATGCCGAAACCGACGCCGATCGGCAGCTTGACGTGCTCCCGGATCGCGGCCACGCGGCGTGCCACGTCTTCGGTGTCGATGCCGCCCGCGCCCGTCACGCCTTTCAGCGAAACGTAGTACGAGAAGCCGCCGCCGTGGCGCGCGACCTGCTTCACGCGCTCGGTGGTCGAGGTCGGCGCGAGCAGGAAGATCATGTCGAGGCCATTGGCCTTCATCTCGGCCGCGAAGGCCTCGCATTCTTCCGGCGGATAGTCGACCACGATGGCGCCGTCGGCGCCCGCCGCTTTGGCGGCCTGGATGAAGGCGGATTGCCCCATGCGCTCGATCGGATTGGCGTAGCCCATCAGGACCACCGGCGTCTTCTCGTCGCTCTTGCGGAATTCGCGCACGTAGCCGAGGACGTCCTTCATCCCGACCTTGAACTTGAGCGCACGCTCGCAGGCGCGCTGGATCACCGGGCCCTCGGCCATCGGGTCCGAAAACGGGACGCCGAGTTCGAGGACGTCGGCGCCGCCAGCGACCAGCGCATGCATCAGCGGCACCGTCATTTCGGGGCCCGGGTCGCCGGCGGTGATGAAGGTGACGAGGCCGGTCTTGTTCTGCGCCTTGAGCGCGGCAAAGCTTTGTTCGATTCTGGACATGCTGTTCTCTCTGTTGGGTGGATGGCTGCGCCGGGCTCAGTTGAAGTTCAGGCCCATTCGCTGCGCCACCGTGTGCATGTCCTTGTCGCCGCGGCCCGACAGGTTGACCAGTACCACCTTATCCTTCGGCAGCGTGCCCGCCAGCTTGGCCGCGTACGCGAGCGCGTGCGAGGATTCCAGCGCCGGGATGATGCCTTCGATGCGGCAGCAGTCGTGGAAGGCCGCCAGCGCCTCGTCGTCGGTGATCGACACATACTGCGCGCGGCCGCTGTCCTTCAGCCACGCGTGCTCGGGGCCGACGCCCGGATAGTCCAGGCCCGCCGACACCGAATGCGTCTCGATGATCTGGCCGTTCTCGTCCTGCAGCAGGTAGGTGCGGTTGCCGTGCAAGACGCCCGGGAAGCCGGCCGTCAGCGACGCCGCGTGCTTGCCGCTGTCGATGCCCTCTCCCGCCGCCTCGACGCCCACCAGCTTCACGTCCTTCTCGTCGATGTAGGGATAGAAGATGCCCATCGCGTTGGAACCGCCGCCGATGCATGCGATCACGTAGTCGGGCTGGCGCCCCGCCATCTCCGGCATCTGCACGCGGCATTCCTCGCCGATCACGGACTGGAAGTCGCGCACCATCATCGGGTAAGGGTGCGGGCCGGCCACGGTGCCGATGATGTAGAAGGTGTTTTCGATATTGGTGACCCAGTCGCGCATCGCTTCGTTCAGCGCGTCCTTGAGGGTCTTGGAGCCCGATTCCACCGGCACCACGGTCGCGCCCAGGAGCTTCATGCGGTACACGTTCTGGGCCTGGCGCTTGACGTCCTCGCTGCCCATGTAGACCACGCACTCGAGGCCGAAGCGCGCGCAGATGGTGGCGGTAGCCACGCCGTGCTGGCCGGCGCCGGTTTCGGCGATGATGCGCTTCTTGCCCATGCGGCGGGCCAGCAGCGCCTGGCCGATCACGTTGTTGATCTTGTGCGCGCCGGTGTGGTTCAGGTCTTCGCGCTTCAGGTAGATCTGCGCGCCGCCTGCAAGCTCGGACCAGCGCTTGGCGTGGTAGATCGGCGATGGGCGGCCGACGAAGTGCTTGAGCTCATAGCGGAACTCTTCCAGGAACTCGGGATCCTGCGAGAAGCGCGCGTAAGCTTCGTTCAGTTCGTTGAGGGCATGGCTCAGGGTCTCGGCCACGAAGCTGCCGCCGTACTGGCCAAAGTGGCCGGTGGCGTCGGGCAGTGCGTAGTCGGGGGTGTGGAACAGCGCGGCTGCGCTGCGGTCAGGGGCTGCTTTCATGTTGGGCTTCGCTTTCAGTGATGGCATCGGCTACCCGCACCGCGGCGACAAACGCTGCGATCTTGCGGGCGTCCTTGATGCCCTTCTGCTGCTCGACACCACTGCTGATGTCGACCGCATAGGGGCGTACGCGTACCACCGCGTCAGTCGCGTTTTGTACGCTCAAGCCACCACTCAAAACGACCCGAGGCGCGAGCTCTTTTGGAATGAGAGACCAATCGAAGACCTTTCCTGCGCCGCCGTAGGCATCGACGTAAGCGTCGAGCAGCAGGCCCGAAAACCACGGGCTGGCGGCGCGGTATGCAAGCTCACATGATAGCAAATCGGAAGCCGAGGTGTCCGGTTTGACGCGGTAGGCCCGCACGAAGGGGCGCTGCACCCGGGCGGCGATGGCCGCGCACTGCCCGGCCGTTTCGTCGCCGTGGAACTGCAGCAGCGAAACCTGCCCGGCAGCCAGCACCGCATCGACCTCCTCGATGCCCGGGTTGACGAACAGAGCGACCGTGCTGACGAAAGGCGGCACCGCGCGCGCCAGCAGGCCAAACTGCTCCGGCGCGACGTAGCGCGGGCTCTTTGGATAGAACACGAAGCCGAGTGCGTCCGCGCCGGCGTCGACGGCGGCATGCAGGTCTTCGAGGCGGGTGATGCCGCAGATTTTGATGCGGGTACGGTGCATGGCGAGCTCCTACAGCCAGGGCAGCGGCAGCGCGTCTTCCTGCGGCAGGCCCCATTTGGGATCGTACCCGATCTTGGCCAGGTACAGGCCGTCCGGCATGAAGGTCGGCGCGGCGGCGTCGCGGTCGCGGCTGTTCAGCACATGCTCGATCCAGCCAGGCTCGTTGCGGCCGGTGCCGACGTAAACCAGGGCGCCCACGATATTGCGCACCATGTGGTGCAGGAAGGCGCTGGCGCGCAGGGTGAACACGATGATGTCGCCGTGGCGCTCGATGCTCACTTCCTGCATTTCCTTGACCGGCGTCCTGGCCTGGCAGCCGGAGGCGCGGAAGGACGTGAAGTCGTGGGTGCCGATCAGGTGGCGCGCGCCTTCGCGCATGCGCTCGACGTCGAGCGGACGGAACACCCAGCCCGCGCGGCCGGCCAGCAGCGACGATGGGTTCGGGTGGTTGTACAGCACGTAGTGATAGGTGCGCGAGCGCGCCGAGAAGCGCGCGTGGAAGTCATTGCCTTCGGCGTCAGGCGCGACTTCGGCGGCCCAGCGCACCACGATCGATTCGGGCAGGAAGGCGTTGACGCCGCGGATCCACGAGGTGGTCGCGCGCGTCAGGTCGGTATCGAAATGGACCACCTGCTCGATCGCGTGCACGCCGGCGTCGGTGCGGCCGGCACAGGTCGTCGCGATCGGGCCGCAGGCGAATTTCTCGAGCGCGATTTCGAGCTGGTCCTGCACGGTGTCGCGCGAGGGCTGCTTCTGGTAACCGTTCCAGGCGGTGCCGACATACTGGACACCGAGTGCTATTCGTTTCACACCAACTTTTCTCGCAGCGCTTGTGCCTTGCTCACCTGTTCGCCGTTGCCGCCCTTGATGACTTCTTCCAGCAGCTCGCGCGCGCCGTCCTTGTCGCCGATTTCCTGGTAGGCGATGGCCAGGTCAAGCTTGGTTTCCATTTCCATGTGGTCGGCCGACATCTCGCCGTCTTCGGCCACGGCCACCTCCGGCATCGCCGCTGCGCCGGCCGGCAGGTCGAGATCGATGTCGGACAGGTCGAACTCCGGGGTCGCGGCGGCCGGTGCAGCGGCCGTTTCCGGCAGCGCGAACGTGTCGTCTTCCACGGCCGGGGCTTGCGGCGCCGCCGGCGTCGGCTCGATGCCGAAGTCCATATTGTCGAGATCGAAGGCGGCTTCCCCGTGCTCGTCCGCGGCCGCTTCCGTCGCCTGCGGCAGTTCCGGCAGGTCGAATTCCTTGGCCAGGTCGGCGATATCCAGCGCCGGCGCAGCGGCGGCGGCACGGTCGAAGGCCAGCGGATCTTCCTCGGCCTGGGCGGCGGCGCCCTCGCCTTGCGGCGTGTCGAAGTCCATATCGAAAGCGAGGTCGAAGGCCTTGTCGTCGGCCGCTTCGGCCGGCTTCACGGCATCGGGCGTGGTGCTCGATTCGGTGGCGGCCAGCGGCTCGATATTGAATTCGAGGTCGTGCACGGCGAGCGCGTCGGCGGCCGGCTTCTCGGCCTCGTCGAGCGACAGGTCGGGCAGTTCCGGCGCGGCGGTCGCGTCGGGGCCCGGCATCGCGATCGGCTCGCCGCTGGAAACCGGCTCGAACGACAGGCCCCCCAGGTCGAAGTCGAGCACATGCTCTTCCTCGGCCTTGGTCTCTTCCTTCGCGGCCGGGAGCGCGGTGGCGTCGTCCAGCGGCGAGTCGAGGTTGAAGTCGTCGTCGATGGCCGGGCGCGGCTCGTTATCGCTGATCATGCCGTGGCCGAATTCCTGCGCCAGCAGCGCGTGGTCGCTCAGCTGTTCGTCGCTCAGCGCATGGGCGCCGCCGCCGGTGCCGGCATACATCGGGTTCAGCGGATCGATCGACAGGCCGAGCGCGGCGGCCTGCGCCCACTCGTCGCCTTCGCCGCGGGTCATGCCGTACAGTTCCGAAGCCTGGCTCTCGAACGCGCGCTGGTCCTTGCGCGCGGCATAGATCTCGAGCAGCTTCAGGCGCACCGGATGGCGGTCCGGGTTGGCGCGCAGCGCTTCCTTCAGGATCTCCTCGGCCTGGACGTCGCGGCCGTAGGCGATGTAGACGTCCGCTTCCGCCACCGGATCGACTTCATTGGTATCGAGCTGGCTGGCCGACGGTGCGAAACTGGAGTTGAACACGCTGTTGGTGGTGTCCACGCTCTGGCCGCCGGCCTCGGCGAACATCGTCACCGCGTGCTCGGTCGGCACGCCCAGCAGCGAGGGCTCGTGGCCGCCCGGTTCCTCTTCGTCCTTGGCGCGGCGCTTCTTGCGCTGGCTGAGGCCGAGCACGGCCAGCAACCCGAGCAGCACGGCGCCGCCGATATAGGTCGCGTTGTTCATCAGCATGTCGAACACGCCCGGCTCCGGCGGCGCGGCTTTCACCGGCTGCTTCGGCGGGACCGGCTTGGCGGCCGCGTGCGGCGGCTTGACCTGTGCCGCAGCCGGCTTGGCCGGGGCGCCGGCGGCCGGCTTGGATGCTTCCTGCCGCGCGGTGGCGGCAGCCGCGGCGCCGGCCTGGTTCTTCACCGTGACCAGTTTTTCGAGGTCGGTGACGTTGCGTTCGAGTTCGCGCACCCGCGCCTGGGCATCGGCCAGGGCCTTTTCCTTGGCGATCAGGTCTTCCGACGAGGTGGCCGCGCCCTTGCCGCCGTTGGCCGCGGCCGGCGCGGCCTTGGACAGGTGCAGCTGGTCGGGCGATTCGTTGGCGGCGGTCGGGCGTTCCTGGACCTTGGCACTGATCTTGCCGGCGGCGCTCTGGCCGGCCTGCGGCACGGTCACCGCTTCGCTCGACGCGACCTGGCCCGCGAGCTTGTTGCGGTAGGCGTTGAAGTCGGCCGCGTGGGCAACCACCATGGCGCGCGCCTCGCCCGAGTTGGTCGACTGGATCGCGTCGGTGTCGGGCACCGTCAGGATCTGGCCGGAGCGCAGGCGGTTCATGTTATGGCCGAAGAAGGCGTCCGGATTGGCGCGGTACAGCGCCACCAGCATCATGTCGAGCGAGATGCCTTCCGGCTTGACCTTGGCCGCGATGCGGCCCAGGGTGTCGCC
>JAEWEK010000109.1 GCA_023389425.1 Pseudomonadota bacterium
CTGCTCGCCCGCGACGGCCGCAGCCTGCGGGCCGAGATGGGCCGGCGCCTGCTGGCCGAAGCCCTCTTCCTGCACGAACTGCGCGGCCGCGTCGACCAGCTGTTCCAGGTTCTCGATACGGTCCGCACCTTCCTTCTCGGTCGCGTAGTGCGTGAGCAGCGTGCTGCGCTCGAGCACCACGCTCACCATCTCCGGCAGCGGCAGGTTCTGCGTTTCGAAACGCGCACCCTCGACCAGCTTGACGAAGGCGCCAAGTGCCGAACCGGCCTTGCCGGTCATGTAGGGCACCGCCGCGTACAGCGAAATGTTGTATGTCGCCGCCGCGTTCTGCAGCAGCTCGATGCTGCGCGCGCCGATGCCGCGCGTCGGGAAGTTCACCACGCGCAGGAAGGCCGAATCGTTGTGCGGGTTGTCCATCAGCTGCAGGTAGGCGATCGCGTGCTTCACTTCCGCGCGCTGGAAGTAACGCAGGCCGCCGTACACGGTGTAGGGCATGCCGGCCGCGAACAGCGCATGCTCGATCACGCGGCTTTGCGCATTGGAGCGGTACAGGATCGCGATCTCGCTGCGCGGTGTGCCGTCGGCCATCAGGCTCTTGGCTTCCTCGATGATCCACTGCGCTTCCTCGAGGTCCGAGGCCGATTCGTACACGCGCACCTGCTCGCCCTGCCCCGCGTCGGTGCGCAGGTTCTTGCCGAGGCGCTTGCTGTTGTACGAGATCAGGTAGTTGGCGCTGTCGAGGATGTGGCCATGCGAACGGTAGTTCTGCTCAAGCTTGATGAGGTTGGTGACCTTGAAGTCGCGTTCGAATGCGCTCATGTTGCCGACGTTCGCGCCGCGGAAGGCGTAGATGCTCTGGTCGTCGTCACCCACCGCGAACAACGCCCCGCCCTGCGTTTCGCCGAAACCCGCGAGCAGCTTGAGCAGCTTGTACTGCAGGTCGTTCGTATCCTGGAACTCGTCCACCAGGATGTGCCGGAAGCGCATCTGGTAGTGGTGGCGCAGCGGCTGGTTGCGCGACAGGAGCTCATACGTGCGCAGCAGCAGTTCGGCGAAATCGACCACGCCTTCGCGCTGGCACTGCTGGTCGTACAGCTCGTACAGCTCGGCGAACTTGCGCGTGATCGGCTCGTAGGCCTCGACGTCGTGCGCGCGCAGGCCCTGGTCCTTGGCGTTGTTGATGAAGTAGAGCAGGTCCTTGGCCGGGTATTTTTCGTCGTCGACGTTGTTCGCCTTGAGCAGGCGCTTGATCATCGACAGCTGGTCTTGCGTGTCGAGGATCTGGAAGGCCTGCGGCAGCGCCGCGTCGCGGTAGTGGGAGCGCAGCAGGCGATTGCACAGGCCGTGGAAGGTACCGATCCACATGCCGCGCGTATTCACCGGCAGCATCGCCGACAGGCGGGTCAGCATCTCCTTCGCCGCCTTGTTCGTGAACGTCACCGCCATGATGCCGCTCGGGCCCACCTGTCCGGTCTGGATCAGCCAGGCGATGCGGGTGGTCAGCACCCGCGTCTTGCCGGAACCCGCACCGGCGAGAATCAGTGCGCTCTGCGGGGGCAGCGTGACGGCGGCCAGTTGTTCGGGATTGAGGTTATGAAGGAGATTCTGCATCCGGTCATTATACCTGCGGGGGTCGGCCGCCGCCGCTGTTGCCAGCCTGTTATTGGCCCGTTTTCGGCGCGCCGGGAACGGCCTCGTTCACGAGCAGCGCGAGGTCGAAACGCGCGTCGGAATCGCCAACCGAGACCGCGACCTTTTCGCCGAGTTTGCCCATGAGTCGCGGATGGTACTGCCGTTCGCCGGACTTCAGGTCGATATCGATCATGTACGTCTTGTCTGTGGAGCTGACCGGCGTGATCACGAATGACGCGCGCCATTTGCCCTTTTCGATTCCAAACCGGCCACCGGCGGGCTCGATCAGGCGGGGCATCCGCTCCTTCTGGCTCTGGTGGACCTGGTCGGCAGTAATGCGCAATTTCGCGTCAGGTTCGCTCATGTTGAGGATCTGGATGTCATACACCGGCTTGCCTGGCGAAGCAGCTTCGCTTGCACGCGCCGTGATTCCTGCGTAGGCGCCGCCGACAATCATGGTTGCCAGGAGCACGCGGCCGATCAAGCGCCGGCTGCTGCGCGGCTGGTTCTGCAGGTTCATGAAACGCTCCTTTACGGGATGGTTGAATCGCCAGCTGCAGGCGACGGTGGTGGGTGCCGCGGTCGAAAACGATTGAGCTTTCAGGAGTGCCTCGGCATACGTGCGCAGCAGGCCCGGATGACGGCGCAGGACGGCAGCGTCGCAGGCCATTTCCTGGTCGGCGCGGAAGAAGCGTGCCGCCCCGTGCACCAACGGGTTGAACCAGAACAGGCATTGCAGCGCCGCTTGCAACAGGTTCACCAGCACATCGGCGCGCCGCGCATGGACGCGTTCGTGCGCGACGATCAGTGCCTGCTCCTGTTCGGTGTAGCGCTGCGTGAAATCGGACGGGACGACGATCTTCGGCCGCCACAGGCCAAGCAGCGCGGGGCCGCTCTCAGGCGAAGCGCTGTAGAACAGGACGCCATCCGGCCGCAGTTCACCAAGCCCGCGCACGAATCTGCGGTGTGCGCGCCAGAACCAGAACGCGAGCGCCAGCGCGCCGAGGCACCACACGGCTTGCAGCGCGCCGGTCCAATACACGCCGGCGTGCCGGACGGGCGCGGCCAGCAACTGGGTCGACGCCTGCACCACGGCCACGACTTTGGGCCGCTGTACGAGCTGCGCGCGCGGCAGCAGCACCACGGCCATCATGACCGGTACCAGCAACCAGGCCTGATAGGCCAACGCGGCGCCGAACAGCTTGCGCAGCGACCATCGCAAAGCCAGCACGATGACGATGGCGACGCTGGCCGCGAGGCATGCCTCGAGTAGGTGGGTACCCCAATCAATCGCCATCGCGCATCTCCTTCACCAGCCGGGAAAGCTCATCGAGGTCTTCCTTGGACAGCTTGTGCTCCTTGCCGAAGTGGGCGACCAGCGGCGCGATGCGGCCGCCGAACAGCCGCTCGACCAAACCGACGCTCTCGGTGGTCACCCACTGCTCGCGCTTGAGCACCGGGCTGTAGAGATAGCGCCGCCCGTCCTTGCGCGCGCTGACGGCCCCCTTCTTCAGCAGGCGGTTGAGCAGGGTTTTCACGGTCGCTTCCTGCCAGTCGTGCTCGCCGGCCAGCGCGGCGAACACGTCCTCCGCCGGCAAGGCCGCGCTTGACTGCCACAGCACTTCCATAACCTGCGACTCGGCGTCGCTGATCGCGTTATGCTTTTTCATGTCGAGCTCGATTACAGTTGTAATTAAAGTTATGATTACAGAAGTAATCGATCAGGTCAACACCTTTTTGCTGCCACCTGTTGCCTTATGCCACGCTGCAAAGATAGGTGTTGAAAAAGGACGCGGCCAAGTGCATATGCCTTTGTTCATACCTGAACTTGCGTCCACAATTTTTGTAGGAGGAGAATGAAATGGCGAATTTCGACGACCCTGTCCAGCCTTCCCACCCCATGGACCCGATCGAGCATCCGCTCGATTTACTGCTGCGCGACCACGAGCTGGTGCGCAAGCTGGCCGACAAATACTGCAATACCGACGACAAGGAAGTGAAGCAACAAGCCGCGAAGCAATTGATTCAAGCGATACACACGCACTCGCGCGTCGAAGAGTCCGTCTTCTACCCGGGCGTGCGCCAGATCGATGCTGCAATGATTGGCCACTTCGAGCAGGACCACCAGAAGGTCGACGACCTGATAGCGACCCTGCAAGGCATGAAGCTCGAGGAACAGCACGCCGACCGCCTGATGAAGGAGCTGATTCCCGCCGTGCTGCACCACATCGACCAGGAAGAAAAGGAGTTCTTCCCGAAACTCGAGCGCGCCAATATGGACATGGCGCCGATCGGTCTCCAGATGCAATCGTTCGAAGCGAACCTGATCCACATGCAGGCGCAAGCCAGCGCCGACATGCGCCGCTGAGCGCGAATTCGCCTCAACGCCACCGCTCCGGTCGCGTCACGGCGCCGGCAAGCGGATGGTGACGTCCAGGCCGGTTTGCGCCTCCTGGTCAGCGAAGTCGAGGTGGATGTCGGCGCCAATGCGATTGCCAACCGCCTGGACGATGGAAAGCCCCAGGCCCGAACCAAACTGCTCGCTGCCCGGGGGGCGATAGAACGGGTCGAACACGCGGTCGCGCTCGGCCAAGGGGATGCCCCGGCCATTGTCGCGTATGTGCAGCACGGTGCGCCCGGCCAGCGTGATCATCGAGAGGTCGACGCGTCCGCCCTCCGGTGTGTAGCGGATGGCGTTATCGACCAGGTTCTTCACCACGGCGATCATGTCCAGCTCGCTCACCCAGACCTGGGCATCCTGCGTTTCCTCGACCCCGACGTCGATGTGCCTGGCCACGGCCAGCGGCATGATGTCCTCCAGCACGCGGCGATAGATGCCCTGGACCGACACGGGCGACTCCGGGGGTTTCACATGCGACTGCGCCCTGGCCAGGGTCAGGAGCTGGTCGAGCAGGTTTCTGCCTCGCTCGATCCCCTGGCGCAGGACCGTCAGGCGCTCGCGTGCCGGGGCGGACATGTCCGCGCTTGCCAGCCGTTCCGCTTGTAGCGACAGTGCCGTCAGCGGCGAACGAAGCTCGTGCGCGGCATCCGCGACAAAACGACGCTGGGACTCCATGGACTGGCCGACCCGGGTGAGCAGGCGATTGATTGCCACGATGAATGGCCGCACTTCGATGGGAAGGTGGCGGTCGTCGATGGGATGCAGCTCCTGTTCGGCGCGCTGGTCGATCTCCCTCGAGAGCGTCGCGATGGACCGGAACATCTTGCGCACCAGGTCGGCGACGATCAGCAACAGGACCGGCACCAGGACCAGGATAGGCATCACGGTGCGGAAAGCACCAGCGCGGGCGATCTGATTGCGGAAACCAGACTCCTGGGCCACGGCGATGCGCTCGCCGGCAGTCCTTGTCCTGACCAGTACGCGGAAGGTCTCGCCATCGATCTCCAAGGTGTGAAGTCCGTCGGCCAGGTTTACCGGGAGCGACAGCGCTCCTCCGGCATCGACGCCCAGCGCGGACGATGCGCTGTCGCCGAGACGCTGGACGATCACCCGCGTTTCCTCGTCTGCGTCCTTGAGCTTGGCATCGGCGATCCGGGCGGCAGGCAACAGCGGTTGCCGATCCATGAGTTGCGCTACCTGGCGCAAGACATCGTCTTGCAGCTCGTGCGCTTCATCGAACGCCGACAGAAATGAGAAGGCGCCCGCGACGATGGCCACAAGAAGAATGGACACAAACAGCGTGACGGACAGCTTGAGCTGGACTGATTCGTTCAAGCGCTTCTTGAAACCATCCACCCTACCCCCCTGACGTTCTTGATGACTTCGCTGCCCAGCTTGCGCCTGAGTGCATGGATCAGATATTCGACGGCGTTGCTTTCAACCTCTTCTCCCCAACCGTAAATGCGGTCCTCCAACTCGCTGCGGGACAGAATGGCACCCGGCCGGATCAGCAGGGCCTGCAACAGGGAGAACTCGCGGTTCGACAGTTGCACGCACAAGCCGCCAATGGCACTGGCTACCTTGGTGGCCGGATCGAGCGACACCACGCCGTTGCCGAGGGCGGGTGCGGCGGTGCCGCCCTTGCGGCGCAGTACCGCGCGCATCCGGGCAAGCAGCTCCGCCATCTCGAAGGGCTTGAGCACATAGTCGTCCGCGCCGCCGTCCAATCCACGCAGGCGGTCGTCGAGTCCATCGCGCGCCGTGATGATGAGCAGGGGAACCGGGTTGTCCCGTGCACGAATGCTGGTCAGTACGTCCAGCCCATCCGTACCGGGCAGGCCCAGGTCGAGCAGCACCAGGTCGTAGTACTGGCAGGCCAGCGTCGTCAACGCCGCCTGACCGTCCTTCACCCAGTCTGTCGCATGGGACGCATCCATTAGTGCACCCCGGACCGCTTCACCAATCATGGGATCATCTTCGACCAGCAAGACGCGCATTCTCCCTCCGTCAGCAAGAAAGCCGGCAGCGCATCGTTCAGCCTTTGCCCTCGAGGGTGTCGAAGGCCTTCAGCAGCTTGGCCATGGCCGCCTTGCAATCAGCCTGGCCAGGCGGCTCGGCGCGCAGAGCGGCCAACGCCTTGTCGATGGCCTTGTCGAGCATATGCCAGTCGTCGGCTGCGCGTGGCTTCAAGCCAGCCTCCGCCGAATCCCATGAGACCTCCAAATCCTTGATGCGGGTCTTGGCACCGGCAAGATCGCCCTTGTCGACGATGGCAGCGACGTCGGTGGCGATGCTCCGAAACGCCGACAGGTCGCCAAGCTTGGAAGCCAGCTTGCCCTGTGCCGCCGGGGCCATCCTGGCAGGGTCGGCAGGCGCCGTGCTGCTGCCTTGGTCGCCAATCCGGGAGCAGCCGACTGCCAGGGCCAGGAGCATGGCTGCCGATATGACGGCGGCCGGACGCGCGATCAAGCGAAAAGTGGACATAGGTTCTCCTTGGGAAGTGAAAGGCTGCTTACTCGGCGGCGCGGGTGAGTCGAGCTGCCTTCATGCTGAACTGTGCGGCTGCTACCAAGATGACAATCAGTGACAGGAACAGGGCGCTGGTCCACATGGCGCCCATGCCGAGGCCGCCATAGGTCCTGGCCTGGGTCAGCAGATCGCCCAGCGCGGCGCCAAACGGGCGGGTCAGGATGTAGCCGATCCAGAAGGTCAGCACGGCGTTGCCGCACATGCGCCATGCTCCGAAGGTGACGCCGATCAAGGTACCGAAGGCGATCGCGCCCCAGGTAAAGCCCAGGCCCAACGCCTCGGTCGCCAGGTCGCCTGCCGCCGTTCCCAACGCAAAGGTGCACAGGATGGCCGCCCAGTAAAACAACTCCCTGCGACGGGTCACGATGTCGGCGATGGACAAGGTGCGTTCAGCCCGATGCCAGACGAAGAAGATCGCGGCGAGCGCCACGGCAAACAAGGCGGTGCTGAGATACAAGCTGAGCTCCAAGCCATCGGTCAGCTGGTCGGTGATCTGGGTGCCGACCACACTGACCAACACGACTGTCAGCCAGTAGACCCACGGCGTATAGCGGCGGACCCGCAACTGCATCAACAAGGCGAAGGCCAGCAGGACCGCCATGACTGAAGCAGTGACTCCCTGGCCCCAGCCGACATTGACCGCCAGGAAATCAGCCCCTGTCTCGCCCACCGTGGTGGACAGGACCTTGATGATCCAGAACGAGAGCGTGACTTGCGGGACTTTGTTAAGGCAGTCGCCAATCGTGGGCGCGGGCACTGTGTTCATCGGAAATTACTTGCTGTGCGCTTTCGCTGGCTTCGCGTCTGCTGCCGCCTCCGCGGCTTCGGCCTCGGGTGTCTCGTGCTTTCGTGAAATGACCTTGCCGGAGATGGCATCGATCTGAACTTCTTCTACGCCCTGTACCGACTTGAGGCGTATGTCGAATGAATAGAGCAAGCAGCCATCTTCCACCTCGAGCTCCTTGCTGACGATCTTATCCAGATGCGCTTTCCCAACCGATTCGATCGCGACCGCCTGCGCGGCAGCCAGACCAACCTGGGCCATTTTTTTCATCTGTGCGTCGGTC
Source organism: Pseudomonadota bacterium (assembly GCA_023389425.1). Taxonomy (GTDB): domain Bacteria; phylum Pseudomonadota; class Gammaproteobacteria; order Burkholderiales; family Burkholderiaceae_D; genus Telluria. Next base: position 7,630 of record JAEWEK010000109.1, read on the forward strand.
AGCTTGCCGCTCACCTTGGCTGTACATTCCATCGGGGCGGCGTAAGCGAGCAACGGCAAACTGACGAACAGCGTTGCGGCGGCACGAACGACGGGGCGGATAAAGGCGCAGGACCGAGGCATTTACATTCTCCTGGTGAGTGGATCACATACTGCCACGCCAGTCTGGACATGAAGACTTAGCCCAACATTAGGCAAAGTGAGGCCGCATCCGTCCGCCCCGGCCTGTGCAGCCGGAGCGGTGACATCAAACGGGAAAGTGCCCCGTCATTCTCGCTTTCCCGGGAAGGACGGTATCTCTTGTCACCACACCCGGCAGCGCTTCTCCTTGACCATCGGCTGCCCGGCCTTGCAGTTGAAGGCCTGCTGGAACTGCGGCATGTTGACCACCAGGCCGTTGACGCGGAAGCGGCCCGGCGAGTGCGGATCGGTCATCGCATGCACGCGCTGGTTTTCCGGGCGGTCGTTTTCGCAGGCCCACTGGGCATTGCCGACGAAGAAGCGCTGCTCCGGCGTCAGGCCGTCGCGCACAGCCGTCTGCGCTTGCTGCGGCATGGTCGCCATCTGTTCTTTCCACGCCATCCAGCCAAGGATCAGGCCGCCGAGGTCGGCCACGTCTTCGCCCAAGGTCAGCTTGCTGTTGATCTTGATGTCGTCCACCACGGTGTACTGGGCGTACTGGTCGACGATACATTGCGCGCGCTCTTCGAAAGCCTTGGCGTCCTTCTTCGTCCACCAGTCCTTCAGGTTGCCGTGCTCGTCGAACTGCCGCCCTTCGTCGTCGAAGGCGTGGGTCAGTTCGTGGCCGATGGTGCCGCCAGTGTTGCCGTAGTTCGGCGCCTCATCCATCTTCGGGTCGAACAGCGGCGGTTGCAGCACGCCGGCCGGGAAGTTGATGTCGTTCATCTGCGGATTGAAATAAGCATTCACCGTCGGCGGCGTCATGCCCCACTCGCTGCGGTCGAGCGGCTTGCCGATCTTGGCCAGCTGTCGCTTCACTTCGAACTCGTTGCCGCGCACGACGTTGCCGACGAAGTCATCCGGCTTCACCGTGAAGCTGCTGTAATCGCGCCATTTGTCCGGGTAGCCGATCTTGTTGACGATGGCAGCCAGCTTGGCCTGGGCGCGCTTCTTGGTCTCCGGGCTCATCCAGTCGAGTTCCTCGATGTCCTTCTTCATCGCGTCTTCGATCTGGCGGGTCATGTGCAGCGACTTGGCCTTCAGTTCAGGCGAGAAGGCGCGCGCGACGAATTCCTGGCCCAGCGCTTCGCCGAGCTGGGTGTCGACCAGGCGCACGCAACGCTTCCAGCGCGGCGGCTGTTGCTGGATGCCACGCAGGGTCTTGCTGAAGAAGGCGAAGTTCTCCTGGTCGAAGTTCGACGACAGCGCCGGCGCCATCGCGTGCATCACGTGCCAGCGCAAATAGGTCTGGATGGCGGCGACGTCATTGCTGCGCAGCTGCTTGGCGAATTCCTTGAAGAAGGCCGGCTCGGTGACGTTGAAACTGTCCAGCTTCGGCTTGCCCATCCCGGCCAGGTAGGCATGCCAGTCGAAGCCCGGGGTCAGCGCCTGCAGGCTCTTTTCATTCATCTTGTGGAACAGCTTGTACGGATCGCGCTTGTCGACGCGCGACAGCGAGGCCTTGGCCAGCGCGGTCTCGATCTCCATCACTTTCGCGGCCGAGCGCTGCGCCTGGGCGGCGTCCTGGCCGGACAGCTGGAACATATTGGCGACGTGCGCCACGTATTTGTCGCGGATCTCCTTCGACTTGGCATCGGTCTTCAGGTAGGAATCGCGGTCCGGCAGGCCCAGGCCGCCGGCGCCGGCGAAGGCGATCACGCGCGTCGCGTCGCCGAAGTCCTGGCCCGAATCGAAGCCGAAGAACAGGCCCGCGCTGGCCAGGTCCATATGCAGCGCGGCCAGCACGGCTGGCAGCTCCTTCACCGAACGCATGCCGTCGATGCGGTCGAAATAGCCCTTGAGCGGGGCGGCGCCGCGTTGCTCGATGGCGGCCTCGTTCATGCAGGCGCCGAAGTAATCGCCGATCTTTTGCTGGGTCGCGTTGCGGCCGTCCTTCTTCTTCGACAGCTCATCCAGCACGCCCCACAGGAAGCGCTGGTTATCCTGCGCCAGCTTGCCGTACACCGACCAGCGCGCCTGGTCGGCCGGGATCGGGTTGTTCTTCATCCAGCCGCCGCAGGCGTACTGGTAGAAATCGACGCAGGGGTCGGCGCTCTTGTCCATCGAGTTGACGTCCAGGCCCGGCGTGTACGGGAAGGAGGTGGCGGGCTTGTCCTGCTGGGCAGGCGCGGTCTGTGCCGTGGCGACGGTGCCGGCACCGGCGAAAGCAATGGTCAGGGCAAGGCGAATGAGGTGGCGCATGAAGGCTCCAATAGGCGGGGTCACGGAGCGCATGCTGCCACACAATTGTTTGACTATCAATCTTGATTCGCCGCCCAATCGGGATAGGGGCGGCCAGCTATCTGGCCGGTCCCCTCCCACACCACCCGGCAT
>JAEWEK010000164.1 GCA_023389425.1 Pseudomonadota bacterium
GTGTGGGCCACGGTGGCGGACAGCTGGTCGCGCACCAGCATCGCGTTGCCGGCGTTACGCAGGTTCCAGACCTGGCGCGTGGCCATGGTCAGCGCGCCGGCGTAGGCCGCGGTGGCATCGCCCTGGACGAAGTCGGACGCCGAGGTCGACGAGAAGCTGGTGATGCGGCCGTTGTTCTGCAGGGTCTCGCGGTAGCCGTCCACGTTCTGGCCGACGCCGCCGTCGAAGGTGACGGCATTGGTCGAACGGGTGGTGCGGTACCAGTCGGTCCACTGCGGCGAACCGTACCAGTCGTACCAGCCGGTCTTGATCATCAGCGGGGTGCCGCCGATGGCCAGTTCGATCGAGTTCTGGTCGCCGTGGCTATGGTTGAAGGAACCGTAGGGGCTGGACTTGAAGAACATCGAGATGCGGGTGCTGGTGCTGTTCATGTCGCTATGCATCGCGGCCCAGCCGATGCTCGGGAAGTAGGCCGAGTTCGACGGGGTGATGGTGTAGGGCACCGTGGTGATCGGCAGCGGGTATGGCGCCTGCAGGCGCGTCATCGCGTCCTCGAAGCTGTTCATGGTCTTGATGTACCAGGCCGCGCGCGGCGAGGTCATGCGCGAGGAGAAGGCAGTCCAGACGCGGGCGTCGGGGCCGGTCTCTTCGGCGTCGCCGAAAGCGTGGCGCTTGGCGCCGACCGGCACGAACTCGGTGGCGAAGTCGATGAAGCCATTGGCCCACGGCTTCTGGTAGAAGTTGATGCCGGAGGCGGCGGCCAGCGGATCCCATACCGACAGCAGGATGGCGGCGGCGTACTCGCCGTAGGCGGTGCCGTTGGCGTAGCCGCCTTCCGGGCCGCTCCACGGGTTCGGCGCCAGCGCGTAGGCGCGGAACGAGAAGTCGAACCAGGCCTGGGCTTCGGGGATGTCGCCCAGCGCCAGGGTCGAGATCAGGGCCAGGTAGCACAACGCGGTGTTGCCGTGCGAGTCGAACGGGTACTGGTCGAGGCGGCCGTTGCTGCCGGACAGGTCGTTGTAGATCTCCGTGGTGCGCACCTTGGCGATGTTCAGCCACTTGGCCTTGCGGGTGGCATCGAGGTCGCCGGCCAGGAAGTCGATCGCCTTGAGCAGGCTGAGCGCGATCTGGCGGGTGGCCTGGTCCTGGTTGGTATAGCTGGTCGGGCCCGACGGGTTGAGCGCGGCCAGCTGGTCGCCGCGGCGGATCGCTTCGTTGAAGAACACCGAATTCTTCTTCAGGCGCCACATCAGGGCGGCGGCCTCGAGCTGGCGGCTGGCTTCATCGATCTTGTTGCGGATGTCGGCCTGCTGCGAATTCATGGCGGCCGTCAGCGGCGAGGTGATGGTCAGCGGCCACATGGCGTCCGACAGGTTCACTTCGTTGACGATCTGCGACTTGACTTCGTTCTCCATGCGGCTGGCGTAGGCGTCCAGGTCGTTCAGCTTGGCCGTGTTCCAGGTCGAGTAGGCGGTAAACGAGGCCGGCAGCGCGCGCGGGTGCGCCTTGGCCGTGATGCGGGCGCGCAAGGTGGCGTTGTCGGGCACTTCCCAGGTGGTCGAGCCGGCGGTGATGCGGAAGGTGCGCGGGGCGCTCCAGTCGCTGCTGCCGGTCGGGCGCACGCGCCAGGTGTAGGTGCCTTGCGGCAGGGCCGCGCTTGGCAGGTACCAGTTGCGCGTCACGGTGACGCTGGTCGGGGTACCGCCGTTGGGGGTGATCTGGACTTCGTACGAGGCCGGGCCGGTCGGGTAGCGCGCCCAGGTCAGGCCGGGCGGGTTCTGGGCCTGGATGTCGCCGTTGGCGGGAGCGGCCTTGATGATGAGCGGATCGGTCGACTGGGCCCAGTCGGCGCGCGCGTTCGCGGCGAACAGCAGCGGCGACAGCGAGAGCGCGAGGACCAGGGCTTTGCGGGGAAACTTCATGTGGACTCCGTGGAACGTTGGGCTGGATCTGCCGGCGTCGGCCGCGCAACATTTTGCAATCTATTGCATTGTCGCTGGCGGTCTGGACCGTTCAGGCAGGAACGCATCCTACCCCAAGTTTTTCTTGAGTTGGGGAAATTTACCCTTAGAAATCAAAGATTTCGCACAGATATCACACAAAAACTACGTCCGAAAGCTCCTTGATAACGGTAATATTTTCAGTTCGACCACGACTGTTTTCGCTCATGCATGCAAAACAGGAAATTTAACAATTGGCCGCCTCGGCCCGCAGCGCGCGCATCCGTTTGACATAGCGCAGGCAGTAGACGCCGAAGGCCAGCGGGGCCTGGCGCAGATAGCGCCGGCGCACCTGGAATTCCTCCATCCGCGCCTTGATCTTGTTGGCCGAGGACACGCTGCCCTCGTGGTCGCGGAACACGGTGAGCGGGCGGTCGATCGCGGCCGGCCGCGCCACCTGGCCCAGGCGCAGCCACAGGTCGATGTCCATCGCGTACTTGAGCTTTTCGTCGAACATGCCGACCCGCTCGAACACCGAACGGCGCAGGAACACGGCCGGGTGGGCCACGAAGGCGCGGCCGGCGGCAAAGGCGCGGTAGCTGTAGGGCACCATCGGATACGGCGGCACCAGCTGGCCATCCTTGAGCACCTGCACCTTGCCGAACACCCAGTCGACCTGCTCCCGTTCGAAGCGGGCGGCGACCTCGGCCAGCACGTCGTCGCTGGCGTAGTAGTCGTCCGAGTGCAGGTGGGCGAGGTACTGGCCGCGCGCCGCCTCGATGCCCTGGTTCATCGCGCGGCTGATGCCGCCGCCGACGTCGTGCAGCACGCGCTTGTTGCCGGGATAGGCCGCGATCATGTCGAGCGTGCCGTCGGTCGAACCGCCGTCGACGAAGATGTGCTCGACGTCGCGGCAGGTCTGGCGCTGCACCGAGTCCAGGGTGTCGGCCAGGGTGGCGGCGCTGTTCCAGGTGCAGGTGATGATGGAGAAAGTGGGATTAGTCTGCATAACAGTTGAGGATCTGGGGAAGCGCGTGGTGGACGTCCATCGGGAACGCATCCGGCAGCGCGAGCTCGACCGGATCGCGCCGCAGCAGGCCGGCGAGGCATTCCACCAGCTGCGCCATGGTGGGGGCCAGCTGCAGCTGGCCGTCGTAGTATTGGTATGCGGCCAGTTCGGCCGAGCCGCCCTGGGCCAGCGCCACGCAGGGCCTGCCCAGCGCCAGCGCTTCGAGGATGGTGGTGGCGCACGGCTCCTCGCACACCGAGGGCACCACGCACACGTGCGCCGCGGCCGAGCGCCGGATCACCTCGTCGTTGGCGCACCAGCCGAGGAAGCGGACCTGCGGGCCGGCATGGCGCTGCTCCAGTGCGGCGCGCAGCGGGCCGTCGCCGACGATGTCGACCCGCGTGCCCGGCGGCAGCTGGCCCTCGGCCGCGGCCAGGAATTCGCCGAAGCCCTTGCCGGCGTCGATGCGGCCCACCAGCAGCGCCACGCCGCGCTGCACCGGGCCGGCGTGGGCGGCGTGCGACTTCAAATTGGGATAGCTGATGAAGTTGTGGATCACCCGCGTTCGCTCGAGGTCGGCATCGGGCACGGCGCGCACGAAGGCGCGGCGCAGGAAGTCGGACACGAAAATCGTCTTGTGGCGGGCGAAGGCGTCGGCCGCCTCGTGGCGGTAGCGCTCGACGGCATGGCCGGACAGCGCGCGCCGCACGGCGCCGGGCGCGGCGTGGATGCAGCCGGCGCAGTCGCCCGCATTCACCGTGTCGCAGCGACGTCCGTCCTTGATGCGCAAGTGGATCACGCATTCGCTGCCCTGGTCGTGGCGGGTCTGCACGAAGTTCAGCGCCGGGTCGACGTAGCGCCCGGTCATCGGCAAGTGGCCGTGGTAATGCACCACGTCGTAGTCGCCGGCGTGGCGCTCGATGGCGCGGGCGATGCGGCGCGCGAAGAAAGGCCGCTTGTAGGGATTGAAGAAGCCCAGCTGCAACTCCTTCCAGCCGACGTGGGTGAAGGAAAAGCCCGGCAGCACGCGGCCGCGAAAGCCGATCTGGCGCGCGCTGGCGGCGCTGACGGCTTCGGCGCGGCCGAGGATGTCGACGAAATGGCCGGCCTCGACCAGGGCGTTGGCGAGGGTCACCACGTGCTTGCCGAGGCCGCCGATGCGTTCGCCGGGCAGGTCTTCGGACACCATCAGGATGCGCATGCCCCGCCCTCCCCTAGCGCGCCGACAGCAGGCATTTGACC
>JAEWEK010000302.1 GCA_023389425.1 Pseudomonadota bacterium
GCGGTCGGGTAGGAGGTGTAGCGCGGCCCCGACTTGGCCAGGCGGCCGAGCAGGCCGGCGTCGAATTCGACCGATTGCGGCGCCGGCACGGGCGGACGCGGCGGCGCGGCGGGGGTGAGCTGGATGACGTTTGAACGCATGTTGTGAAACTCCGTGGTTGACGGCCGCGAGAATGCGGCTCAACTTAATACATGCAGTCTATTGATCCGGATCAGCAAAATCCTTGACCTGCATCAAAACTGACCGAATCCGGACCAAGGTCAAATTGGCAATAGTATTTTGAAGAAAATGTCCGTCTCCCCTCCGTGCCCGGCAAGGAAATGTTGTACCCTTTCACGGATGTGTCTGTATCAACGTTTCCCTCGCCGCCGATGAACGATTTTTCCACTCAAGCGCGGCACGCCGACATCCTGTACGGCCCCGACGAACCCGAATTGCTGCGCGACGAAATCCTCGCCGACCTGCTGGAGGCGACCGCCGCGCGTTGCCCTGAGCAGGTCGCGCTGGTCCAGGACGAGCGCCATGTGACTTACGCCGAACTGGACCGCCTGTCCGACCTTGGCGCCGGACGGCTGATCGATGCCGGCATCCGGCCGGACGACATCGTCGGCCTGTGGATGCCGCGCGGGATCGACCTGCTGGTGATGCAGGCCGCGATCGCGAAGGCCGGCGCGGCGTGGCTGCCGATCGACGCCGACACGCCGGTCGAGCGCCTGCTGGTGTGCATGGACGATGCGCGGGCGGCCGGCGTGGTGACCAGCGCCGGACTGGCGACCCAGCTCGCGGGCATCGCGCAGCCGGTGTTCAAGGCCGAGGACATGCTCGATCCGATGCCCGAGGGTTTCCGGCCGAGCCGGCGCGGGCGCGTGCCTTCCGATGCGGCGGCCTACGTCATCTACACTTCGGGATCGACCGGCAAGCCGAAGGGCATCCTCATCAGCCAGGGCAGCATCTGCCATTTCCTGCGCAGCGAGAACGAGGTGCTGGGCGTGCGCCAGGGCGACCGCGTGTACCAGGGCTTCTCGGTGGCCTTCGACATGTCGTTCGAGGAGATCTGGATCTCCTACCTGGTCGGCGCGACTTTGTGGGTCGGCCCGCGCGAAGCGGCAGGCGATCCGGATGCGCTGCCACGCCTGCTCGACGAGAACCACGTCACCGTGCTGCATGCGGTGCCGACGCTGCTGGCGCTGTTCGCGCATGACGTGCCGTCGCTGCGCCTGATTAACCTGGGTGGCGAGATGTGCCCGGAGACCGTGGTCGAACGCTATTCACGGCCGGGGCGGCAGATGTTCAACACCTACGGCCCGACCGAGGCGACGGTGTCGGCCAGCCTGGCGCGGCTGGTGCCGGGCCGTCCGGTGACGATCGGGCGTCCGCTGCCCAACTATGGCCTGCTGGTGATCGCGGCCGGCGGCGAGGCGGGCCAGCTCACGCTGCTGGCGCGGGGCGAAACCGGTGAACTGTGCATCACCGGGCCGGGCCTCGCGGCCGGCTACCTCGGCCGTCCCGACCTCAGCGCCGAAAAATTCCTGCCGAATCCCTGGGCCAGCGGCCGCCACGACGCGCGTTTGTACCGCACCGGCGATCTCGCGCGCATCCTCGACGATGGCGAGGTGGTGTGCCTCGGCCGCACCGACGACCAGGTCAAGATCCGGGGCTTTCGGGTCGAGCTGGGCGAAATCGAGGCGGTGCTGGCGCAGCAGCCGGGCGTGGGAACGGCGGCAGTGCTGCTGCGGCGCGACGACGGCATCGACCGGCTGCTGGCCTGCCTGGTGCCGAAGGCAGGCGCTTCGCACGAGGAGCTGGCGGCCACCACGCTGCGCCACGCGCTGGCGGAAACGCTGCCACCGTACATGGTGCCGAGCCGCTTCGAGCAGTTGGCCGAGATGCCGCGCCTGACCTCCGGGAAGATCGACCGCAAGGCGCTGAAGGCGATGCCGCTGTCGGCGCCCTCGCCCGCCGACGCCGCGGAATCGGACCTGGCGGAGACGCCGGCCGAGCAAGCGCTGTTCGCGGCGCTGGCCGAGCTGTTCCCGGGCCAGCCGATCCGGCGCGAGGCGGACTTCTTCAGCGACCTTGGCGGCCATTCCTTCTTCGCGGCGCGGCTGGCCTCGCGCCTGCGCGCCGATCCGCGCTTCGCCCACATCACGGTGCGCGACATCTACCAGCAGCGCAAGGTGGGCCTGATCGCCGCCACGCTCAACGAGACGGCGGGCGAGGCCAGCGTGCAGGAACAATGGACGCCCCCGCCGGCCAGCCGCCGCTGGTTGTGCGGGATCGCCCAGCTGGCCGCGGTGCCGGGGCTGGTGGTGCTGCGCATGGCGCAGTGGCTGGCGCCCTTCTTCACCTACCACTTCCTCACCGGCGACCCGGGCGACTCGGTGCAGCGCGCGATCGCGGCCTCGATCGGCGTGTTCCTGGTGGCGACCCTGCTCGAATTCGCGGTGGCGATCGCCGGCAAATGGCTGGTCGCGGGACGGCTGAAACCCGGTTCCTACCCGCTGTGGGGCCTGACCTATTACCGCTGGTGGCTGGCGGACCGCCTGGTGGAATCCGCGCCGAGCTACCTGCTGAACGGCTCCTCGCTCAACAACTGGTGGCTGCGCGCGCTCGGCGCCAAGGTCGGGAGCGACGTGGTGATCGGCTCGATGACATTGCGCGCGCCGGAGCTGCTGTCGATCGGCGACAACGTCAGCGTCGGCAATGCGGTCAACTTCGAAAATGCGCGGGTCGAACGCGGGCGCCTGATCCTCGGACCGATCCGGCTGGACGACGAAGCCTGCGTGGCCTCGTATGCGATCTTGGAAGGGAATACCCGGGTCGGCCGCGGCGGCCACCTGGAAGGCCAGTCGGCGCTGCCGGATGGCGCGCAGGTGCCGGACGGCCGCGTGTGGGCAGGGTCGCCTGCGCGCGACGTGCGCGCCTGGGACCCGCGCAGCCTGCCGCCGCGGCCGGCGGTGTCGAAGGCGCGCCTCTTGAACGAGGCGCTGTTCTTCGCCGTCGGCATGCTGCTGGTGGCGACGCTGTTCTTCATGCCGGTGTTCCCGAGCTTCGTGCTGATCGACTGGTTCGACGACCACGACAGGCTGCAGTGGCTGCCGGGGACCACGGTGTCGAACCAGCTGGCGCGCTACTTCCTGCTGGCCTTCCCGGCGAGCGCGGTGCTGATCGTGCTGACCGCGCTGGTGTCGGCGGCGATCCGCTGGGGCGTGCTGCCGCGGCTGGAGCCGGGCCGCTCGCCGGTGCACAGCCACACTTACTGCGCCAAGTGGATGGTCAGCCATATCCAGGAATCGAGCCTGAACGTCCTGCACGGCATTTACGCGACGGTGTTCGCGCCATTCTGGTATCGCCTGTTGGGCGCGAAGGTCGGGCGCGATGCCGAGATCTCGACCGCGCTGGGCGTGGTGCCGGACATGCTGACGCTGGGCGACGAGACCTTCATCGCGGATGCCGTGATGCTGGGCGACGAGCAGATCGACGGCGGCTGGATGACCATGCAGCCGACCGTGGTATCGCACCGCAGCTTTGTGGGCAACGGCAGCTACATCCCGGATGGCACGGTGCTGCCGGAGCACGTGCTGGTGGGCGTGCATACCCATGCGCCGGACAATGCGGCGATGAAGAGCGGCGACACCTGGCTCGGATCGCCGCCGATCCACCTGCCGGCGCGCGAACAGGTCAGCGGCTATCCGGAACACCTGACCTACAAGCCGTCGCCGCAGCGCCGCATCGGGCGCACGCTGGTCGAGGCCTGTCGTATCGTGACACCCCATGCGGTGGTGATCGCGGTAGGCTATACCGTGGTGCTGGACCTGATGCCGCTGGCCGGCGCCGGCCGCTGGGGCCAGGTGGTGGCCGACCTGGCGCTGGTCGGGGTGGCCTACGGCATCGGCAACTACCTGATGGTGGCGCTGCTCAAGTGGCTGCTGGTGGGACGCTACCGCAAGCGCGCGGAGCCGATGTGGACGCCGTTCGTGTGGCTGTCGGAGGGCGTGACCAACCTGTACGAGGGAATCGCGGTGCCGAACTTCCTGCGCTACCTGCGCGGCACGCCGTGGCTGCCGCTGGCGTTCCGGCTGCTGGGCTGCCGCATCGGGCGCGGCGTGTACATGGACACGACCGACATCACCGAATTCGACTGCGTGCACATCGGCGACGACAGCGAGCTGTCGGCCCTGTCCTGCCCGCAGACCCACCTGTTCGAGGACCGCGTGATGAAGATCGACCATGTGGAAATCGGCGCGAAGGTGTACCTTGGTCCTCGCAGCGCGGTGCTGTACAGCGCGCGGGTCGGCGACAACGCTCGCCTCGGCCCGCTGACACTGGTGATGAAAGGCGAGCATATTCCTGGAGCGACCAGCTGGGCCGGGCTCCCGGCCGCACTGGCGAAAGGGTGATGGACACGGTCGAGGTGTGCTGGTGGCCGGGGCGGCTGGCCCCGCGCGAGGACGGGCTGTACGTGATCGGCGTGGCGGGCGACGGCGAACGCCAGCTGGCGCGGCGGCGCACGCGGCTGGCGCTGTGCGAGGCGCTGGCCCAGCTCTACGGGCTGGATACGGCGCAGATCATGGTGCACTTTTCCGCGGGACGCGCGCCGGCGGTGTCGTTTTCGGGCGCGCCGCCTCATGTGCTCGCGCCGGGCATCTCGATCAGCCATGACGGGCCGTATTCGGTGGCGGCGATCCACCAGCACGGGCTGGCCGGGGTCGACCTGATGCGCGTGCAGGACGTGCCGGACTGGCGTGCCATCGCCCGCGACTACCTGCCGCCGCACGTGCGCGACCAGCTGGAGATGGCGGGGCCGGTGCAGCGTCCGCTGCTGCTGGCGAATGCCTGGACCGAGCAGGAGGCGCGGCTCAAGTGCCACGGCCGCCAGCTCACGGAATGGAGCGGGCTGGCGCTGCCGGCGCGCTGCCATGCGCTCGCCTTGCCGGAGGGCTATGTCGGCGTGCTTGCTGCCTACGTGCTGCGCGGTGAGGGGATGAGCGGCTGATACGTGTACGATCTTGCCGCACAGGTAAGATTGCGGGATGGACAATCTCACACACTCGCTGACCGGGCTGGCGCTCGGCGAACTGATCGAACGCAGCCTGCCGGGCGAGCCGGATCCCCTCCACGCCCGCGTCCGGCATCGCTTGCTGCTGGTGTCATGTTGGGCTGCGAGCAATTTCCCTGACCTTGACCTGGTGCTGACGGGCCTGGGGCCGCGGCCGCTCGGCTATCTGCTGGAACATCGCGGGCACACGCATACGCTGGTGGGGACGATGCCGCAGGCGCTGCTCCTGATGGCGGCGATCTGGCTGCTGTGGCCGGCCGGGCGGGGGCTGCTCCGTTCCAGCCGGATCGCGCTTGGCGGCATGCTGGGTGCCGTTGCGGCGGGGCTGTTATTGCATATCGGGATGGATTTCCTGAACGTCTATGGCGTCCATCCCTTCTATCCATTCGACAATCGCTGGGTGTACGGCGACCTCGTGTACATCGTGGAGCCGGTGTTCTGGGTTGCGTTCGGGGTGCCGCTGGCCATGCTGTCGGGGCGGAGGGCGCACTGGCTGTGGCTGGCCGTACTGGCACTGGTGTTGATCGCCTTCATGGTGCTCGGCTTCCTCACCTGGTGGTCGCTGGCGGGGCTGTTCGCGGGAGGATTGATGATTGTCCTGTCGAAGTCCAGCTCGGGGAAGCGCGGCCGGCGTGGGCTGGCCGCCGGCTGCGCCCTGCTCGCCATCTTTTTGTGTGGGCAGCTTATGGCCGAACGGGCGGCGCGGGCGCTGGTCGCGGGCCAGCCAGGCAGGGGACGCTTGCTGGACGTGGCCTTGTCCGCCTTCCCGGCCAATCCGGTTTGCTGGTCTCTTGTTACCGTTAGGCAAGATGACGACACGCAGCAGATGGTGCTTCGCCATGGCTTGCTGAGCCTGCTGCCCGGGCTGGTGCCGGTCAGTTCCTGTCCGGCGCGATTCGGCGGATCGGCCAACCCGCCTGACGCATCGGCAAGGGTCGCGTGGCAATGGGAACAGTCCCTTTCCCTGGCCCGGCTGCGTTCGCTGCGTGAGCGGGACTGCGCGGTAGATGCCTGGCTGCGCTTTGCGCGCGCGCCATCGCTCGCGGGCGAACGGGCAACGGATGTCCGTTTCGGGCCGCCCGGCGCGCCGAACTTTTCAACATTGCAACTATCGACCATCCGCGAATGTGCCTTCCCCGTGCCGCCGTGGGGCTATCCGCGCGCCGACGTACTTGCTGTGTCACCGCACTGAACTTTTTGCGTGCCGTCGCGTCCCGGCTCATTTTTTTGGAGTAGTATCCTAGACTCAATATTTCCGTCGGAGAAGAAGCCATGACCATCCGTCTCGCCGCCGCGTGCTTGCTGGTGCTGCCGCTGTGCTCCGACGCGCTGGCTTCGCCCCTTGGCGTGCTGACCGCGCCCTTCGCGTCCAAGGTACTGGTCCAGCAGCGCGACGAGGCCGCCCGCGACAACCGCGCCCCGGCCGCTGCCGGCCAAACCCGGGCAGAAGCTTGCCAGGCGAGCGTGGAGTCGGCTGCGCAAAGTGGCCGCGCCGAACGTGCGGAAGACAAGCCGCCACGCTGCGACCTTAGCGATGGCAATAGCGTCGCCGACCGCAACGCCGTCACCGAGAACACCCTGCCGGGCTCGGACAAAAAGCGCAACGCCGAGTAAGTTGGCGGACGCCGGGAACGCTCCTTCCCAGGTTCTCCCCTCATGCCGCCGCGCGCGGCTCCTTGCCGCGCGGTCGATCGCGGTGCGAAAAAAATCCGAACCCGATGGCTAGCTGATCTGCAGTTTGCTGGCGCTGCCGCCGGCTTTCTTGGGCAGGCTCAGCTCGAGCACGCCGTCGACGTATTTGGCGCTGGCCTTCGATTCATCGATATCATGGTCGAGCGTGAAGCTGCGGTGCTGCTGGCCATAGAACAGTTCGCTGCGCACGATGCGCTCGCCCTCCTTTTGTTCCGATTCGCGGCGCGACTCGGCCGCGATGGTGACACGGTTGCCCTGCACCTCGACCTTGATATCGTCTTTCTTGACACCGGGGATTTCGGCGCGCACCGTATAAGCCTGTTCAGATTCGGCGATGTCCAGGCCGATGATCGGCTCGGCTGCCAGGTCGCGCATTGCGTGTGGCGTCAGGTCGCGGAACCAGTCGTCCAGCGCGCGCAGCGGAGTCATGCGTGAGATTGTCCCGAATGGGTCGTAACGGGACACATTATTGGCCATGTCAGTCTCCTTGTCGGTTCACGGACGCGCCCACCGGGACGCGCACCCGGTTTGGATAGTATGCCACCAGTTCGGTGCCGCTTGGGACTTTGAGGTGCATCAAGGATTTTCGGGATTCGCACTCGCACACTGGACACCCATTTACAAGGAGCACGCTCATGTACAAGAAAATTCTTGTCCCCACCGACGGTTCGGAGCTGTCGGAACAGGCGGCAAAGGCGGCGATCGACTTCGCCAAACTGTGCCACGCCGACATCGTGGCCTTGTCCGTGGCGGAGCCTTATCCGCTGATGCCGGCGGCCGAAGCCGCGATGGTGGTCGATACCGGCTTCGAGGCGGAAACCCTGCAAGCAATGGCACAGGAGAATGCCGACAAGGTGGCCCAAGCCGCCAGCGCGGCCGGGCTGAACTGCAAGGCGCTGACCGTGTTCTCGGTGCTGCCACACGAGGAAATCATTCGCACGGCCGATGAACAGGGATGCGACCTGATCTTCATGGCCTCGCATGGCCGGCGCGGCCTGTCCAAGCTGCTCGCCGGCAGCGTCACGCAGCATGTGCTGGCGTATTCGTCGATTCCGGTCATGGTGCTGCGCCCGCGGCCGGAAAGTGGCAAGCTGAACGTACCGGAATAGCTGGCAGCGCGCGGAACTCGCGCCGGCAGACGATGTCGTAAACATGCTGCCAGTCAGGAGTTGGACATGGGAACGCACGACTCGTCACGTCAGCTGAGTGTCGCCATTGCCGCTGTTCATGCAACAAGGCGCGAGCTTGCGCGCACGATTTCGTCCCTGGCCAATGCCGACGACGACCGGGTTCCCGGCTGCTACGACCGCCTGGTCTCCGCCGTCGAACAAGTTTTCCGCGCGGAAGAAACGGTGACCGAAAAGTTCGATCAACAGGATTTGCATGAGCAGCGCGAGCGGCACGCGCGGGCGCTGTCCGCATTGCACCAGGCCGCAACACGCATCGACGACGGCGACGCCGCGCTCGCACGCGAGGCGCTGGGCCTGCTCGGGCGCTTCCTGCTGCAAACGCGGCATGTCCAGTGCGACAGAGCGCAAGGAAGAGAACGGCGTCCGCCAGCCTAGAACAGCGTGGCCTGTTCGCTACCGGCGGCTTCGTCCGGCGGCGGATAGCTGATATGCCGGCCCTCGACGTGGGCGAAGGAAGTCAGCGTGTGCGGCTTGAGCTTGCCCTGCGCCATGATGTGTTCGACGGGAATGCCGCGCACCACCAGCGCATCCGCAACCATCGAACGGTGGCAACGCCAGGGCACGGATTCGGCGCACATCATCACGCACCGCACCGTACCCGACAGGCGGGCGAGCTCGTCCACATTGGCCGCGAATTCCGGGGTTTGCATGTAATCCGCATATCCACGGAAAGAAGTGTTGCGCCAGCCGGCATTGGCCGAGTCTTGCCTGGGGTGGCGCAGGCCGCCCAGCCCCGCCATGTGGCGGTAGTCGATGCCGTAGACGGCGAGTGACTCTGGCAAATTGTCCCGGTTAAATTGCGGGTTATGCCGCGACCGCGGCACGGTGCGTATGTCCAGCAGCAAGCCGACCTGGTTTTCCTTCAGCAAGCCGATGAATTCCTCGATCGGGCGATTCGAATGGCCGATTGTAAAGACGACGTGATCGTCCACACCTGACCTCTGCTGGAAAGAATCGTTGAAATCCCCATTGTCGCGCGGCCTGCCCCAAGGCGGCGCACGCTGCCCGGAAGAAGTTATCGATTGACTAATCCGGCAATTGAGCCGACCATTCTTCAGCAGACACTACGTGAAAGGGACGGCAGATGCGGATGCGGACCGGAGTGGCCGGACTGGCAGTCCTGCTGGCGGCCGGATGCGCAAAGGAGCCGGCCAATACCTACCAGGGCTACGTCGAAGGCGAGTTCGTCTACATGGCCTCGTCGCAGCCGGGCCAGTTGGTGAAACTGGCGGTGGCGCGCGGACAGGCGGTGCAGGCGAATGCGCTGCTGTTCGAACTCGAATCGGCCAACGAGACCGACGCCGTACACCAGGCGCAGCAGCAGCTGCAGGCGGCACAGGCCCAGCGGGCCGACCTGTCCACCGGGCGCCGTCCACAGGAAGTGAACGTGACCCAGGCCCAGCTCGCGCAGGCGCGCGCCGACGCCGAACGCCTGGAACTGCAGCGCCAGCGCGACGAGGCGCAGTACCGCGCCGGCGGCATCTCACGCGGGCAGCTCGACGATACGCGCGCCGCCGCCTCGGCCGCGCAAGGCAAGGTGCGCGAGCTGGAAGCGCAGCTGCAGGTGGCCCGCCTGCCCGCCCGCGAACAGCAGCTGCGCGCGCAGCAGGCCCAGGTCGACGCGGCGCGTGCGGCGCTGGGCCAGGCGCAGTGGAGGCTGGGCCAGAAGCAGGTGCATGCACTGGATGCGGGCCTGGTCTACGACACGCTGTACCGCCGCGGCGAATGGGTCCCGGCGGGCAGCCCGGTGGTGCGCATGCTCCCGCCGCAGAACCTGAAGGTACGCTTCTTCGTGCCCGAGACCGTGGTCGGCGCGCTGGCGCCCGGCCGCAAGCTGCAGCTGCGCTGCGACGGCTGCGCGGCCGCGGTGCCGGCCACGATCAGCTACGTATCGAACCAGTCCGAATACACGCCGCCCCTCATCTACAGCAATGCCACGCGCGCCAAGATGGTGTTCATGGTGGAGGCACGGCCATCCGCCGGGGACGCGCCCAAGCTGCGCCCGGGCCAGCCGGTCGAGGTGGTGCTGCAATGAGCCAGCCGCAGGCGAACGCGCTGGCGATCGACGTGCGCGGGCTGAACAAGCATTTCGGCGACAAGCACGTGGTGCGCGACGTCGCGCTGCAAGTGAAACGCGGCGAGATCTTCGGCTTCCTCGGCCCCAATGGCAGCGGCAAGACCACCACCATCCGCATGCTGTGCGGCCTGCTCACGCCCGATTCCGGCAGCGGCACCTGCCTCGGCTTCGACATCCTGCGCGACAGCGCGCAGATCAAGCGCCAGGTCGGCTACATGACGCAGCG
>JAEWEK010000318.1 GCA_023389425.1 Pseudomonadota bacterium
CGCGTGTAGAACACGTGGACTTCGTCGATCTCGCCGGCTTGCTGGGCGTCCAGCAGCACCTTGATCGGGCCGATCAGGCGGTCGAGGTGCGGGGTATCGCCCAACTGCACCGCTTTCGCCACGACGCGCGCGCCCACACGGTTGAGAAAGCCAAAACCCTTGTTGCCGATTGCGACCAGCGAGACCCCGATATGCCGCTCCTCATATTCACGCAGGCGCAGCGTGAGCAGGCGCAGCACGTTGGTGTTCAAGCCGCCGCACAGGCCCTTGTCGGTGCTGACCACGATCAGGCCGACGTTCTTCACTTCCTTGCGCGGGATGATGAAGGGATGGCGGTATTCGGGATTGGCCTGCGCCAGGTGGCCGGCGATATTGCGCACCTTGGTGGCGTAGGGCCGCGCGGCACGCATGCGCTCCTGCGCCTTGCGCATCTTGGACGCGGCGACCATTTCCATCGCCTTGGTGATCTTGCGCGTGTTTTCGACACTGCGGATCTTGTTGCGGATGTCCTTGAAGCCGGGCATGCCAGTCTCCCGAGGCAATGGCGCCCTGTTTGTTACCGTCGCCCTCGCGAAGGCGGGGGGCCCATTTTTTCGCGCTGTCTGCGTTAAGTGTTGAAAGTGATTCGTCGTTCCGGCGCAGGCCGGAACCCATGCTGAGTGTGCGTGCTTGCAGCTCTCGCCGCGGCCGCGATCCAATATGCTCAGTATGGGTCCCGGCCTGCGCCGGGACGACGTGCTTAAGTCAACACTTAACGCAGGCAGCGCCCATTTTTTCGAGCAGCCGCGTATGTCGGCGTTTATCGCGGTCGTGATAAGCCGTCCGTCCACCACGACCTGCTCATCGGTCCATTCAGCCCCAGCATTGCACAAATCCTGTTTCCTTGTCGGCCAGCTGCTCATGTCTCGATTTTAGGAGCGTCGGCATGGGCATGGCGCGCGCCTAATGGTGCGCGGCACATGTATTTACTTGTCACAGGAGAAATGTACGCTTACACTCATCCGCTTTATTCCCGCTTGTTGAGCCGACCAATGAAAATTGCACTGTCCTTGATGTTGATTGTCCTGTCCCAATGCGCCGCGTCGACCGCCGAAGCGAGCTGCAAGGATGCCGGCACGCGCCTGAACCGTTTCGCCAGCGCCGACCAGCAGATTCGCGCAGAGTGGGACGCGCTTCAGCAGGACGCAAGGGCGACGGACGCCGACAAGGCCGCGCTGCAGGAACGCATGCGCACGATCGACGCCACGAATCTCAAGCAAGTGCAGGAGATTATTGATGTTTGTGGCTGGCCGAAAGACAAGAAGGCGAGCCACACGGCGTGGCTGCTGGTCCAGCATGCCGACAGCGATATCGCCTTCCAGAAGAAGGCCAAGGACCTGCTGGAGGCTTCGGTCATGGCCGGAATCGGCGCGCCAAGCGACCTCGCCTACCTCGCCGACCGGATCGCATCGAACGAGAATCGCCCGCAGGAATACGGTACCCAATTCACGCAAACCGATCGCTGCACCCTGAAGCTGCTGCCGGTCGATGACATCGAACAGGTCAAGCGCCGCCGCCAGGCCATTGGGCTGCCCAGCATGGAAGAATACGAGGCCGAGGGACGCCGCCGTTCGATCCCGGCTGACTGCGCGAAGTGAAAAGCCTGTGAAAGCCAAATTTCTGCTATTTGCCGGCGTCGCCGTTTTTTCGCTGAACGCGTTCGCGCAGTTCGACAAAGCGAATACAAAGAAGGAATGCACCCGGCGCTGCAATATCGGCATGCCGAATGAGCCCGAGATCAAATCCCCGCACGACACGTTTCTTGCTGCGATCCTGGAAAAGAAACGCGTCGAAAAAGATCCGGAAAAGCTGAAGCAGCTCGCAGCGGACGAAGCAAACGAGCGCGAACGCTTTGCGCAGGACGTCGAAAAGCGCTGCACCAGGGTGTGCCGACATAACCCGGACGAGTAAAGACAGCCACGGCGCACACCCGTGCCGCTGCGACACATCGCGCCAATTCGGATAATGGGGCTTCCACTTTCACGGAGGTCCCATGAGCAAGCTCGATCAGCAAGACCGGAACGAGATTCCGGCCCGCGAATACGCCTTCCCCACACAGCGCAAGGAACCGCTGGAAGACGCCAGCCACGTCCGCAATGCCATCGCCCGCTTCGACCAGGTCGAAGGCGTGACGGACAAGGAGAAGGACGAGGCATGGAGCCGCATCCGCAGCGCCGCGAAAAAGTTCAATGTGGAGGTGAACGAGAGCGACTGGCGCGAACTCGGCAAGAAATAAGGTTCTCGCCGGCGCCCGCCCATCCTTACATCTGATTACGATTGATACAGCAACACGTCTATCCGACCTGAATTCCGGGCAGTAATCTAGCCCTGCATCAACGCACAACATTCAGGAGAGAATAATGGACGCGACCACCGCTACGGCCAAACGAATCCACCCGCTGATGGCAGCCGCCGCTGCCTCCGTCATCATCGCGAGCGCGGCCGCCACGGCCGCGATCACGGGCCTGCTGCCCAATTCGCACAGCGCGCCGGAGCCGCAGGCCAATACGGCGGCCGCGCAGCAGCTGGCGGCGCAGGGCGTGAACCTGCCGACGCCGGCGGCCGTCCAGCCTGGCGCAACGGCGCAGCCGTACGGGCAATCGTTCGCGCAGCAAAATGCGCAACAGAACGCCCAGCAATACGCACTGCCGAACGGCCAGCCCTACGCACAGCAGTATGTTCCGGCAGCGGCAGCGGCTCCCGCCCCGGCCCCGCTCACCGCAATGAACGCCGAGCCCGCACCGGCCGCAGCGCAAGCGGCGCCGGCCGTCCACAAGCGCCCGGTCGTGCACCACCGCAGCACCCAGGTCGCCCGCTATGACGACGCCGGCTACCAGCAGCGTCCGGCACCGGCGCCGCGCCAGCCGAACTATGTGGCGATGGGCACCGGCGCCGTGATCGGCGGCCTGCTGGGCAACCAGGTCGGCAGTGGCAACGGCCGCAAGCTGGCTACCGTGGCCGGCATCATCGGCGGCGGCATGCTGGGCAACGAAATCGCCAACCGCCAGCCGTAATCATCCGCGCACGCCGGGCAACACGTCCGGCATGCTCATTCGCCGCCCAGCACGTGCAAACGCCCGCGCAGGCGGCGAATTTCATCCCCCAAGTCGATCACGAGCGCAGCCAACTGTTCGTTGGCATCGAAGTCGCGCTCGATGCGCGCCATGCGCCGTGCGCGATCGAGGTCGCTGCTGCGAAAGCGCCAACTCGTCACCTGCACGGTAACATCGCCATTGAGTGTGCCGGCCTGAACGTGACGCACTACCCACTCCGGTTCGACACCGGCGGCGCGCGCGAGTTCATCCAGGTTCAGCGCCACTTCATCGAGCAGCACGCCGTTGATTGCTTGCTTTGCTTGCATCGCTGTCCGTCTCCTAGCGCGGGTTGAAGGCCAGATCGCGCGCCATCTGCTGGTACAGTTCGCGCGCACGGTCGCTGTCTGCCGGCGGCAGCACTACCTCGAGGATCAGATACAGGTCGCCCGGCGTGCTCGATGGAATGCCGCGTCCCTTCAGGCGCAGCTTGCGGCCCGCCTGCGATCCCTTCGGCACCGTCACCTCCACCTGCCCGGACGGCGTCTGCACGGTGATGCCGGCGCCAAGCGCCGCCTCCCATGGCGTGACCGGCACATTCTGGACTACCTGCGATCCGTCGACACGGAAACGCGGATCGGGGTTGAACTGGATTTCCAGGTACAGGTCGCCCGGCGGCCCGCCGCCGATGCCGGGATGGCCCTGTCCGGACAGCCGCAACTGCTGGCCCGGGGTGACGCCTTTCGGGATGTTCACGCTCAATGTCTTTTCTTGCATGTGCACGCGGCCCTGCTCGTCGTGCTGCGGCACCCGCATCGCCACCTGGCGCGCGGTGCCGGTGTAGGCGTCGCGCAAGTCGATGGCGATGGCGGCATGGATGTCCTCGCCGGGCATCTGGAAGGCGTGCCCGCCGCCGCCAGCGCGTGCGCCACGGCGCCCGCGCCCCATGTGCGCGAACAGGTCGGCGAACAGGTCTTCGGCATCGGCGCCCGCGTAGTCGTGCTGTGCGCCCCAGTCCGGCGGCGGCCGGAACTGCTGGCCCTGCTGGTAGCCGCGGCCGAGCTCGTCGTAGGCGGCGCGCTTTTCCGCGTCGCCCAGCACCCCGTAGGCTTCGTTGATTTCCTTGGTCTTCTCGTCGGCGTCCTTATGCTTGCTGACGTCGGGATGGTACTTGCGCACCAGCTTGCGGTACGCAGCCTTGATCTCGTCGGCGCCGGCGCTCCGTTCAAGGCCGAGAATCTGGTAGTAGTCCTTGTATTCCACGCGATCTCCCGAAAGCGGTTTTCGCCATCGTAACGCGGCCATCGGCCGCGCAGCGCACCCGACGACGGCGCCGACAAATCAAGACAATTGCTTGCGAACGCTGACAAACGAATACAGCAAGGATCGCCGTATTTACATAGACTCGGCATTTCCCCCAACCTTTACCGAGCCTTCAAACATGAAACGCCGCACCCTGCTTCGCGCCCTCGGCGCCGTCGGACTTCCCGGCAGCCTCACCGCCTGCGGCGGAGGCGGTGCCGCCTCGTCGCCACAGGTCAATCCCATCGCCGCCCGCATCGACAGCATCATCCTCGACAAGACCGGCTACTTCGTCGGCGATTCGGCCAGGCTGACGGCACGCTTTTCCGGCACCGGGCGCCTGGAGCCGGGCGCGATCGCGGTCATCAGCGACGTCGCCTTGACGCTCGGGCCATTGACCAAGAACACCACCTACACGCTGGTCGTCACCTCCGGGCAACTTGAAGTGAAGCAAGACATCCTGGTGCCGGTCGCCTACCGCCATACCTTCACGACATTGCAGATGGGTCCGGCACGCGCCGCGCACCAGGCTGTCCTGCTGGCCGATGGCCGCGTGCTCCTGCTTGGCGGCGAAGGCAACGGCGTCGCTTCGCCGACCTCGGTAGTCGCCTTCAACTGGCAGACCCGCGCCTTCGCCACCATCGGCGACCTGTTGACGGGACGCACGGAACACACGGCCACCGCCCTGGGCGACGGCACCGTGCTGGTGGTCGGCGGCTCGCGCAACGTGTCGGGCACGCCGCTGGCCGAGCGCTTCGATCCGCGCACCGGCGTCTCGCGCGCCACGGCCGGGCAACCGGTCGACAACCGCTGGCAGCACACGGCCACGCTCCTGCCCGACAGCAAGGTGCTGATTGCCGGCGGCCGCACCAGCTCCGCCAATGGCAGCAGCGACACGATGGACCTGTTCGATCCCGCCACCGACCAGTTCACGCGCCTGCCGGCACGCCTGGCATTCAAGCGCTACGGCCATGTGGCGGTCAAGGTCACGGACACGACGGTGATCCTGTACGGCGGCGCAAGTACCGCGGGCGCCTCGGTGCCGCCGGAGGAATTCGACATTCCGAGCCGCACCACCCAGGCCAAGGCGGCGCGCCCGGGCGATCCGGCAACGCGCATGAACCCGGCCATGGTCAAGCTGGCCAACAGCGACGTCCTCGTCGCCGGCGGCGGCCTGCTGCCCAACTACACGCCGCTGGCCTCGGTGGCCGCGATTGCCGTCGGCGGCATCGCCATCAACACGATGGCGCCGATGCTGGCCGCGCGCACCTTGCTGGCCGGCGCAACGCTGGCGGACGGGCGCGCCCTGCTGGCCGGCGGCGCCATCGACGATCCCTCCGGCGACCCGACCAAGCGGCCGGTCGCCCTCGCCAGCACCGAGCTCTACGCCTTGCAGCCCAACTCGGTGCAGGCCGGCCCGGCGATGGCCACGGGACGCTATTCCCACACCGCGACCGCGCTGCCCAACGGCATGGTGCTGATGGCCGGCGGCTACGGTGCCGACGGTATCGCCCTGGCCAGCGCCGAGCTGTACTCCTGAGCGGCGGCGGCAAGGTATCAAAAATGCGACAAGCGCTACTTTCAGTTTCACTGGACAAAAAGCAGTGGTAGATTTGCCACATCTGGATTGGTCCTCGACGGGAATCAAGATGAGCAAATGGGTGAAACGCACCAGCCTGGTGCTGGTCGGCCTGGCCGTGCTGATTGTCGCGTTGACGGTGGTCGGCAAGGTCCTTGGCGAGCGCAAGATGGTGCGCCAGGTGGCGATCGCGCTGCCGCCGCTGACGGTGCTGCCGGATCCGTCGCGCATCGACCAGGGCCGCTACCTGTTCACCACCCGCGGCTGCGCCGAGTGCCATGGCGGCAATGGCGCCGGCAAGGTGGTCATCAGGGACGGCGGCATGTTCGTGGTCGCGCCCAACATCACCGGCGGCGCCAACAGCGCCACCACCGCCTACAAGGTCGAGGACTGGGTGCGCACGGTGCGCCACGGCGTCAAGCCGGACGGGCGCCCCGTCATCGTCATGCCGAGTGCCGACTACAACCGCCTGAGCGACGAGGACATGGCCGCGCTCGTCGCTTATGTGCGGCAGATGCCGGCGGTCGCCGGCGAAAAGGCGCGGATCGAGGTGCCGGTGCCGGTGACCGTGCTGTACGGATTCGGCGCCATCAAGGACGCGGCCGAACAAATCGACCACCAGCTGCCGCCGCCGCAAGCCCTGCAGCCGGAGGCAAGCGTGGCCTACGGCGCCTATGTGGCCAACACCTGCATCGGCTGTCACGGGCCGCAACTGTCCGGCGGAAAAATCCCGGGCGGTGCGCCGACCTGGCCAGCCGCCGCCAACCTGACTCCCGGCAAAGGCAGCGCGATGGCGAGGTATCCGACGCCGGAGCTGTTCATCGCGATGATGCGCAGCGGGCAGCGGCCGGATGGGGCGGCGATCAGTGCGGTCATGCCGTTTGGGTCGCTGGGCAAGATGAACGAGACGGAGCTGCGGGCCTTGCACGCCTACCTTTTGACGGTGCCGGCGAGGGAAGCGGGGATGCGTTAGCGGTGTGCGTGAAAAATGGGGTTCCCGCCTGCGCGGGAACGACGGAGTTATGCAAAATATTGCATAAAAATAGCGTCATTCCCGCGCAGGCGGGAACCCCATTCTGCGTGCGGACCGACCGCTCCAACTGCCGCACGCAACATTGGCAATACCGCTAAAATGACCGGTTTCCCCACACATTCCGGCCCATGACGTCCAGCACCGCAATCACTCCCTCCACCCCGGTCCGCACCGAAATCGCCACCCTGTGGCGCTTGTCCTGGCCCATGCTGGTCGGCCAGGTGGCGACGGTGGGCATGGGCGTGGCGGACGTGGCGATGACGGGCCACGTCAGTGCCGCCGAACTGGCCGCCGTGTCGCTCGGTGCCTCGGTCTGGTCGATCGTGCTGGTCACCGTGATGGGCACGATGATGGCGATTAACACCGTCGTCGCCCACGAAATCGGCGCCGCGCGCCACGACAAGATCCCGCACTCGGTCCGCTCCAGCCTGTGGAAAGGCGCCATCGTCGGCATCGTCGCCTGCCTGCTGGCCAACCTGTGCACCCTGCTGTTCGACCACATCGGGCTGGAACAGGACGTGGCCGACCGCGCAGCGGTCTTCCTGCACGTCATCAGCGCCGGCATGCCGGCCTTCGCCTGCTACCGTGCGCTGTACGGCTATACCACCAGCATCAACCAGACCAAGCCGGTGATGATGATCGCCATCGGCGGCCTGGTGTTCAACATCGTGCTCAACTACCTGCTGGTGTTCGGCCACTTCGGCCTGCCGAAGCTGGGCGCGGTCGGCTGCGCGGTGTCCACCGCCACCGGCATGTGGCTGATGCTGGCCGCGATGGTGTGGTGGATCCGCACCGCGCCGGTCTACCGCGCCACCTATCCCTTCTCGCAATGGGACGGCCCGGACTGGCCCGAGATCCGCGGCATGTTCAAGCTCGGCCTGCCGATCGGCGTGACCTACTTCGCCGAAGTCAGCGCCTTCGGCCTGATCAGCCTGCTGGTGGCGCGCTTCGGCGTGGTGCAGGTGTCGGCGCACCAGATCGCGCTGAACTTCACGTCGCTGGTGTTCATGGTCCCGCTCAGCTTCGGCATCGGCGTGCTGACCCGCGTCGGCCAGGCCATGGGCGAAGGCGATCCGCGGCGCGCCCGCTTCGTGGCGCGCACCGGCGTCGGCCTGTGCCTGGCCTTCGGCTTCTTCTCCGCCGCCTTCATCGCCATCTTCCGCTGGGACATTGCGCGCGCCTATACCTCGGACCTGACGGTGCAGGCCACCACGGTCAAGCTGCTGCTGTTCGCCGCGCTGTTCCAGCTGTCCGACTCGACCCAGGTCGCGGCGGCCTCGGCGATCCGCGGCTACAAGGTGACGCGGCCGCCGATGCTGATCCACATGCTGGCGTTCTGGGTGTTCGCATTGCCGCTCGGCTGCGTGCTGGGACTGGCGCCGCAGTGGGTGCCGTTCGCGCCCAGCGTGCCGATGGAAGCGACCGGCTTCTGGATCGCGCTCATCATCGGACTGACGGTGGCGGCGGTCGGCCTGTCGTGGTTCCTGGAGCGTTTGTCGCGCCAAAAAGCGCTGGCCTGACGGCGGGATATTTACAGCTTTTCAGGGACGAGTCTGGTATTGTCTCGGGGTTACAAAAATTACCCCAAAGAGACACCCATGCGCCTTCTTTTTGCCCTGCTGGCCGCCGCCTTCGCGGCCCAGCCCGCCCTCGCCGATCAACTCACGCTCGACCGCATCTACGCCGACCCGGCGCTGTCCGGTCCCGGCGTGCGCAACCTGCGCGTATCGCCCGACGGCGAGCGCGTCACCTTCCTGCGCGGCCGTCCGGACAACCAGTTCCAGATGGACCTGTGGGAATACAATATGAAGGACAAGACCACGCACCGCCTGGTCGACTCCAAGAAGCTGGTTCCCGAAGAACACCTTTCGGCCGCCGAGAAGGCCCGCCGCGAGCGCGCCCGCACGGCCAGCCTGTCGGGCATCATCAGCTACAGCTGGGCGCCGAGCGGCAAGCAGCTGCTGGTCCCGATCGCGGGCGACCTCTACCTGGTCGACGTCGCCAATCCGGACCAGGCGCGCAAGGTCGCCTCGGGC